>NZ_JBLNKS010000004.1:0-227329 GCF_048276375.1 Flavobacterium sp. ZB4R12
CAATATAAAGTTAATAAAATTTACAATGAAAAATAAACCCATTTTAGGATTAAGAATTAATGTAAATTTATATCAGGATTAATAACAAAAAGTGTAAACTTTTTTCAGGACGAGACAAACAGTTTGATTCACCAAGTAAAAAAATCCGTGTAAATCGGTATAATCTGTACAATCTGTGTTATCTGTGTGCTTTATAAATGTACAAACGACGAAAATTGTATTCGAAATGATTTTAGTCCGCATTACGGATAGTCATAAAAATTAAACACACACGCTACACCCTTGGTACTATACTTTTGGTCGATTTAATATGTGTTATTACCGCTATTTTAGTAGCGAGTTGGTTTTTCTAAATGTTACGGTTCACAGGATTGTTGTTTAACCCTTGCCTAATTGTTTATAAATTTTGGATTCTGGTTTTAAAATCCATCGGAATTTTCTAGAAGACAACGCCAACGTTTTGGTATGTAAGACCATAGCCTTACAACCAAAATGGATTGAATCAGTTTAGGCATTTGTGTAAGTATTAAATTTATTTATCGGGTTATATACTTAAGCAATACTATTCATTTCCCATTATTACTGGAACTTAGATATTATTAAGATTGTAAAATAGTAGTCTAAAATCATCAGATTTAAATAAGCGTATTACGGTTCTATTATTTGCTTCACTTATACGTATTATTTAAGTATGTAAATCGGTTTACTTATATCTTTATTTCTCATGATTTGGCTGTAGTAAAATAGATGTCTGATCAAGTTTTAGTGATGAATGAAAGTAAGATTGAAGAGATTGCTGATGTGGATGAATTGTATACCAATCCACAGAAAGAAATACAAAGAAGTTGATTAATGCGATACCGAAGAGGTATTTTGATTAGCCACTAATCCAGTTGAAGAACCACCTTTTTTATTGTTTATAAACAAAATTTATGCATTTCGTCGATTTAATTTGCTTTTTATCGATTTAATAAGTACTTTTATTCTATGAATGTTTTTTTTATAAACCAATAATTTTGGTTCTTCGCCTAAATTATTGGTAAACATTAATTTAATAAATTCGGTGGACTAAAAAGCATATTTTTTTTTAAATGATTATCGGAACTAATTACAAAACAAGCTTTTATGATATTACTAAAAAAAATAATGACTAAATTTGATTGTTCCAAAAACACCTAATCTATTATAAAATCTATTATGACTGATAAGCTTGAGCTCTATAGTAAAGTCGCGCAATCCGCTAAAATTGGTGTTTGGGAATTAGACTTGGAAACTAATATCTTTTATTGGGATGCTGTTATGAGATGCATCCATGAAGTTCCTGATAATTTCATTCCTGAAATTGAAACTGTAATTAATTTTTATGCCGAAGGTAAAAATAGAGATAAAATTAAATTACTTGCCGAAAGAGCTATACTTGAAGGAATTCCTTTTAATGACAAGTTTCAGATCATCACGGCCAAAAACAATATCAAATATGTAGAAAGCATGGGTCAGATCGTATGCAAAAATGGAAAACCAAGTCGTTTATCAGGTACTTTTCAAGACATTACAAAGGAGCAGAATTTAATTAAAGAACTTGAAAAATTCTCTTCCATTTTTTCCAAGACCTATGATGCCGTATTGATCACCGAAGCAGAACCGTTTGATGAACCTGGCCCGAAAATAGTTTATGTAAATGACGCATTTACCAGAATGACGGGTTATACAGCTGAAGAAGTAATAGGCAAAACTCCACGAATTTTACAAGGTCCAAAATCAGATGAAAACGAACTAAAAAGATTAAGTGAGGCACTCAGAAAATGGGAATCTTGTGAAATCACTACTGTAAATTATAAAAAAAACGGAGCAGAATTTTGGATCAATTTAACTGTAAGTCCGGTTGCAGATAAGACAGGTTGGTTTACCCATTGGACAGCTATTGGAAGAGATATTTCACAACGAAAAAATGAGGAGTTACAAAAGACACTTTTTGCTGACATCAGCCGGTTATTTAATGAGCCGGGCACATTAAACCTAATATTGGATAAAGTCTTAGATCGACTGGTAGTTTTTGGATATTTCAGCATAGCGGAAGCTTGGTTAATCAGTGCAGATAAAAAGAAAATAAACTTAGTTTCTAAATATTGTGAAACAGATGCATCACGGGCTTTTTATGATGAAAATAAGGAGCTGAAAAGTTTTGCCAAAGGGGAAGGTTTACCCGGCACTATTTGGGAAACCAAAACCATTCAGCTTTGGCAGAATATCAGAGAAGAGAATAGCTTTATCCGCAGACATGCAGCTAAAAAATTGGGTTTGCAATCAGCTTATGGGCTGCCTGTTTTTTATAATGATGAAGTGATAGCCGTTTTTGTGTTAGGATTAAATTCAGATAAAGATCTAATTGAAGACTTTTCTGTTTTGTTTGAAAACATAGGGATTCTTATTGGTGCTGAAATTAAGCGTAAGCAATTAGAACAGGAACTGAGTCAGATATTCAGCTTTGCACCTGATGTTATTTGCATAGCAGGTTTAGATGGATATTTTAAAAAATTAAATGCTGCGGCTTGTGTACTGCTTGAATATACGGAGGAAGAACTATTGGCAGTTCCGATTTCTGAATTTATTCATTCTGAAGATAAGCTAAATACAGTTGAAAAATTTGAAGATTTATCTAAAGGAATCGATAGAATTTATTTTGAGAACCGGTATATCACTAAATCTGGAAAAATAAAATGGTTGGCATGGACAATTTCCCCGTCTTCTGAAGAAGGATTCTTTTTTGCGGTAGCAAAAGATATTACTGAGAAAAAAAATCTGGATTTTTTGATTAATAAAACAAATACCCTGGCTCGTATTGGTAGTTGGGAAGTAAATCTTGTTAATAACAGGGTATATTGGTCCAAGCTGATTAGAGAAATTTATGAGGTTCAGGAAGATTATATGCCGGATTTAGAAACGGCTATCAATTTCATTAAAGAGGGAGAAAGCAGGGAAATTATTAGCGAAAAAATTCAGAAGGCCATTGAAAAAGACATTCCATTTGATGTGGAATTACAGATTGTTACGGCTAAAGGAAATGAAAAATGGATAAGAGTTATTGGGAAAACAGAATTTTCCGAAGGGAAATGCATAAAAATTTACGGTAGTTTCCAGGGCATTGATAAAAGGAAAAGAGCGGAGTTAGCAGTTATAGAAACTCTGGAAGAGAAAAATACTATTCTCGAGAGTATAGGTGATGCTTTTTTTGCCATGGATAAGTTCTGGACGGTTACTTATTGGAACAATCAAGCAGAAAAACTAATAGGTATATTAAAAAATGAAATAGTTGGACATAATTTATGGGAAGTATTTCCGGATAGCATTAATTCTGAATCTTACAGGAACTACCACGAAGCCGCTGAAAATAATCAGATAGCTCAATTTGAGGACTATTATGCGCCTTTGAATAAATGGTTTGAAATAAGTGTTTATCCTTCCAATAACGGTTTGTCAGTTTATTTTAGAGATGCAACAGAAAGAAAACAATCTGAACAAAAAATAAAAGCGGAAAGAAATCTCCTAAGAACGTTAATTGACAATTTACCGGATACAATATATTTTAAAGATTTATCGGCCAGAAAATTAATCAGTAATAGAGTGGATTATCAACTGTTGGGAGCAGTCACGGAAGAAGAAGTTATAGGTAAAACAGATCTTGAGGTACTGCCATATGAACTTGGATTAATTGGCTTTGAGCATGATCTGGAAATATTACAATCTGGAAATGCACTTATTGATTTTGAGCAATATTTTACTGTAGAAAATGACAGGCCGTTATGGTTACTTTCAACTAAAATTCCACTCCGAAATGAAAAAGATGAAATTATAGGTTTACTGGGTATTGGCAGAGATATTACAGAAAGGAAAATGGCTGAAGAAAAGCTAAAAGAGTTAAACATGAATCTTGAAAAAAATGTAAAACAACTGGCAACCTCTAATATTGAATTGGAACAGTTTGCCTATGTTGCATCTCATGATTTACAGGAGCCGTTGCGTATGGTGACCGGTTTTCTTACTTTATTGGAAAAAAAATATGGAGATGTAATTGATGAAAAAGGTAAGAAATATATCCATTTTGCGGTAGATGGAGCCAAAAGGATGCGACAAATCATACTGGATTTATTAGAATTTTCCAGAGCAGGTACTCTAGAGGATGACCAGGAAGAACTTGATCTGAATGAATTAGTTAAAGAAATCCAACTGCTGTTCAGAAAAAGGATAGAGAAGAAAAAAGTCATTATTAAGTTTGATAAACTTCCAGTTATTCAAGGCCATAGCGCACCACTGCGTCAAGTATTTCAAAACTTAATAAGTAATGCCTTGAAATATTCAAAAGAAGGATTCTACTGCGAAGTAAATATTACGGTTAAGGAATTTGAAAATCATTGGCAATTTGCAGTAATTGATAATGGAATAGGCATTGCAGAGGAGTATTTTGACAAGATATTTGTCATTTTCCAACGGCTTCATAACAAAGACGAGTATTCTGGAACAGGGATTGGGCTGGCGGTTACAAAAAAAGTTGTTGAGAACCTTGGAGGTAAAATATGGTTAGAATCTACCGAGGGTAAAGGGAGTACCTTTTATTTTACAATTAAAAAACAGCAGTAATACAAGAGAAAAAATTAGAATAAAAAATCCATAACATAACTTACAAAGTAGTTTTTAGTTTAAATAAAAAAATAATTACAATGGAACCCATTCATGTTTTATTGGTAGAGGATAGCGAAGGTGATATTCTACTTACAAAAGAGGTATTTGAAGATGCAAAAATAGTTATCAAACTAGACGTAGTAAAAGATGGAAAGCAAGCAGTTGATTTCTTAAATAAACAGGGTAATTATCTAAATTCGGAGATACCAGATCTCTTACTGCTGGATATCAATCTGCCTAAAAAAAATGGGATTGAAGTACTGAAATACATAAAAGGGAACGGAGTTTTTAAACATATACCCGTGATTATGCTTACTACTTCTTCTTCTGAAAAAGATATCTTTATGTCTTATCAAAACTATGCCAACTGCTATATCACTAAGCCGGTAGATATAGATTCTTTTATGGATGTTATTACTAAAATAGAAAATTTTTGGATTTCAGTAGTGAAGTTGCCAACCAGAAAAAATTATTTCAAATGATAAAAGATAAAAAATCGTACAGTATTTTAGTCATAGAAGATAATTTTGGTGATTTTATGATAGTTGAGGAATTGTTAACAGAACTTATTCTCAATCCTAAAATAACACATGCAAAAAATTTCAAAGAAGCTTCTGTAATCTTGTCTTCTCGCGATAGTTTTTTCGACATCATTTTATTGGATCTTACGCTGCCGGATAAAAGCGGACAAAATTTGATTACTGAAATCTTGCAGACGGCCTCATTATGTCCAGTAATAGTTTTTACAGGTTATTCAGATGTTGATTTCAGTATCAAATCAATATCTCAAGGGATTTTAGACTATTTAATTAAAGATGATTTGAACGCGACAATGCTTTATAAAAGTATTATTTATTCCATAGAACGAAAAAAATCAATTTCTTTACTTAAAGAATCTGAAAAACGCTACAGCGATCTTTTTCATTTAAGTCCGCAACCAATGTGGGTATGTGATATGGACACATTTCAGTTTTTAGATGTCAACGATTCTGCCGTTTATAATTATGGATTCACAGAAGATGAATTCTTAAAAATGACTGTCAAAGAAATTATACCTGAAGGAGAGGTTACGATTTTAGCAGCAGCAGTTAATTCTCCAAAACAAAAAGATCAACTCCCGACAAAAGGGATTTACAGACACAAGAAGAAAAACGGAGATGTTATTCATGTAGAGATTCAAAGTAACATCATTTATTTCAACAATCAGAGAGCTGAATTGGTTCTCGCAAATGACATTACAGAGCGCGTACAATATATTAAAGCAATAGAAAAGCAAAACGAAAAATTGCAACAGATAGCCTGGACACAGTCACATGTAGCTAGGGCTCCTTTAGCAAGAATGATGGGTATTGTAAATCTCATTAAAGAAATGGATAGTACATCATCCGAATTTGAAGATTTATTGAATCATTTTTTTGATTCCGGAACTGAATTGGACAAAATAATAAGAAACATTGTAAAAAAAACTGAACGCATTAATATTTAAAAAAATTAAAATTAGATGAATTTTACTGTAGTGGTTGTAGATGATGATAATATAATCCTTTTTCTGCATAAAAAAATTTTACAAAAGGCAAAGTTTGAAGAGTCGCCCCATACTTTTAATTCTGCAAAAAAAGCATTGGATTTTTTTGATAAACTTCCTGATGATGCCAAGCCTATTTTATTATTTCTGGATATAAATATGCCTGTTATGAATGGCTGGGATTTATTGGAAGTCATTCATCAGGATGGTTTTGGGAAAGAAGTACATGTTGTGATGGTAACATCATCCGTAGATGCATCTGACAAAGAAAAAGCTTTCTCCTATTCCAAAGTTATTGATTTTGTCGAAAAGCCATTAGATGAACAGGTGTTGCAAAGATTAAAATTAAGGTTTTTACAATCATAAATTAGAGCAAGACAAAGAGGGGTAGAGAAATCTAAAAGCAAGAATGACATTTGTATTTTCAATTCAGATACGAATGCAAGATTCCTATATCGAACGTGTCGAGATGGGATTGTACTAAATAGTAGTAGAACACTTTGAGTTAACTTCTTATAAAAAGGCAGAAGAGCACTTCGCTCTTACTTATGAGAGACATTCCATTCCAAAAGAATTTCGTTAGAATAAATTGGGTTTAAAAGTTTTTTAGAGATAACTATCCAATATTTTCCTATTTGTAGTCATCAATTATAGCTTAATGGAAGCGGATAGGATGGCTCGATGATGATACATCAAAAGGGGAAACGATTGGATTACTTTATTTTCCAGATAACATTATCCTTTTTCATTGTTTAAAAAAGCGACTTGATGAACAGTGGCCTGACCATGGATTTATGGTTTTTTTGGTGCCTTAATAAGTGAGAAAAGAAATGACTTACAGGTAATTTCAATTTAGAAGCCGTGATTTGAACTTTGAACGCCAATTTATTTTAGGTATTTGTTCGATAGCAGGCTAAAGTTATTTTGGATTAGTTATTTTTTGTTGAAGTATAAAATTTAATTGTTTGGGAACATCTCCATCCACATTATTTCCAATACTGAATTTCATGGCATCGGTATCAGAAATCATCTTCAAATAATCTAATTGAATCGGATCTAATTCTGCCTTGTAATTCCCCGGACGTAGCCCAAGAAAACTAAAATGACCATCGGATTTTGAAAGTAAAGAAGTAATAAATACATTGTTGTCATCATAAATATTTATTTTAATGCCTCCAAGTTCGTATAAATCACCATTCATCTTCAGGGAAACCTCCCCTGTAGCTTCTTGCAAACTCATTCGCAACTCATTATAAAAAGGGACTATAAAAGCATTTTTAAATCCGCGATTCTGAAGGTCTCTTTTTATTTTTCTTATTTCTTCAAGGGTATTGGCTTCTCCCCAAGTGTATTTGTACCAACCTTCATGTTGATACATTTCAATTCCTTTTAAGACTTTAAACAACGGATTGGAAAAAGATTTCCTATGTTTTGAAGCCATTATCTGAACCTTGAAAACCAAACCTTTTTGGGAAGTTATTTTATTGCCGGTAGATTTTTCATCTGGCTGTTGGTTTTTATTGTCTTTTGCTTCCAGAATAAATTTCAATTTAGCCTCAACATTCCCATTATCATTGGCAATACTGAATTTTTGAACTGGTGCCGTTGGTATCATTTGTGCTTTATCCAATTGTTCACTGTCCAATTGGGCGGTATAATCTCCCGGCTTTAAGCCCAGAACGGTGAAGGTCCCGTCGACTTCTGAAAGGGTAGCTGTGGTTATAGTATTGTTGGAGTCATAGATAAGTACTCTTATACCGGCAATCCCATCTAAATTTTCAGCTTTGTAAAATACTACTCCACTAATTTTACCGGAGTTAATTCTTTCATCGTTATAAAAAGGCACTACAAAAGCATTAGAAAATCCCTGGTAACGCAGCTTGTTTCTAATCTCGTTTGCTTCCGCTATCGATTTACTGGTGCCCGTTGTGTATTTATACATTCCCTTATGTCTATACTCTTTAACGCCCTTCAAACCTTTGAAAATCGGATCAGATAGCGCCACTTTCTTTTTTGAGGCCAGAAGCTGGTTCTTGAAAATCAATCCTTCTTCAAGGCTGTTTCCATATTGGTCTTCTGTACTTGCATTGGTAACGGAAGTATTGGGTTTGGAAAGGTCTAATTGTGATTTTTGAAAAGCAGCTTCCAACAAATCAGCTGCATTCTTTTTATTGATTGCTTCGGCTTCTTGTATGCTTGTCCTCTTATTGTGATAAAAAGGCACCACAAAAGTCCCGAAGAACCCCTGGGAACGCAGTTTGTTTTTAATTTCGTTCGCTTTCTTCAGCGATTTACTGATACCCATAGTGTATTTATACCATTTTTTATGCAGATACTCTTTAATGCCTTTCAAACCTTTAAAAATCGGATCAGTTAATGCCAATTTCTTTTTTGAAGCCAAAAGCTGGGTCTTGAAAATTAATCCTTCTTCCGGACTGCTTTTATACTGTTCCGGGGTACTTGCAATAGCAATGGGAGTGTATGGGATGGAAATCTCAGGTTGTAATTCTTGAGGAACAGTTACTAACGGTACAATCGTCTTCTTTTTAATAATTATTTTGGCTTCTTGGGTGCTTATCCTTTTATTGTCATTAAAAGGCACTACAAAAGCGCCAGAGAATCCCTGGGAACGCAGTTTGTTTTTATTCTTGTTCGCCTCGGTCATCGATTTATTTGTTCCAATAGTATATTTGTACAATCCCTTATGCAGGTATTCTTTAACGTCCTTCAAACCTTTGAAGAAAGAATCAGATAGTGCCACTTTCTTTTTTGAAGCTAAAAGTTGGGTCTTGAAAATTAATCCTTCTTCGGGACTGCTTTCATATTGTTCTTCTCTACTTGCATCGATAACAGAAGTAGGGGAGTTGAAGATCCCAGATTGTGATTTTGGAGAAGTGGCTGCGAACTGAATAGCGGCGTTCTTTTTGTCAATTGCTTTGGCTTCTTGCCTGCTGATCCTTTTATTTTTATGAAAAGGGACTACAAAAGCATCATGATAGCCTTCCGAACGTAACCTGTTTTTAATTTTGTTGGCTTTACTGCGCGAGGTGCTTGAGCCCCAAGTATATTTGTAAACACCATGATGTTCATATTCAACTATTTCTTTTTTGTTTTTGAACCAAGGATGGTTTAACGGGAGTTGCGTTTTAGATGACAGCAGTTGCACGCTATAAACGACTTGTTCGCCATACTCTATTGGATCAGTTGCTATTTCAGAAACTGCAACAACTGCTGTTTTACTTGGATTATGCAACGGAATCGTTTCAGTATCCGATTTTTTAATTTTTCCTTTATGCAGCACAAATTCAATATTGTCCACAATGGCTCCATCCGCTCCGTTGTCAATTTCAAAAGGTGCGTTAGCGGGTTCTGCCTTCATTTGTAATTTTTGTAATTGCAGCGAATCTATTTTTGCGGAATACCTGCCTGATTTTAAACCCAGGAAACTAAAATACCCGTCGGGTTCCGAAAGAATGGTTGTGGTCAGAACATTGTCAATATCATAAATATTGATTTTTAAACCACCGGTTCCAATGAGTCTTCCATTTTCATTTCTGTTAACTGTTCCTCCCACTTCTCCGACTACAACAACAGGGATTTCAATTATTTTTAATTGATTAGGGTTTAGCGTAATGTTTAAGGTTTTATTGATTACTCGCCACGCAATAGTATTGATACTATTGGTGTTGAGTTCCACATGGTTTTTTATATACGGCTCTAATCCGGTAATTATAGTGGTTCCGTCTTTGGAGTTGATCTGTCTGCCGCCACCATTCAATAGAATCTGCATGCCAATTACGGGAGGTTCATTTGGGTCTCGTTTTCCATTGCCGTTGGTATCCAAAAAAGGAATGAATTTTATGCTTGCCCTTCCTACACTGGTCTTATTGTTAAAATCGATAAAATCTGCTTTGGGCTCATAAATCAGGCTGCCGCTGGCCGACTGAGAAAACGAAGCTTGATTTTTGGTAAAACTGCTTGAAAAACCAGTGCTTATAGTCTCGAAATCATATCGGAAACCCATTTGCAGGTAACTGCTGTTGGTCTTGAAATTACGATCAAAAGAAGCCTGGACATAGCCTTTTTTGAACACTTGTTTTTTTAGTTCGACTCTTAATGAAGTGATGCCGTCAGCGTTGTATTCGTACCTTACTTGGGGGATTAAAACAAACCCTTTTGGGAGCCGGAGTGAAGTGGACAGGTTACTGTAAAGGAGCGGCTTATTGGAATCGGTAAAAAAGGAATTGGTGGTAAAATTAAAATTTAAACCATAGCCCGTTCCAGACAATAAAAGCTCGGCAGTAGTGTATTTATTGGTGTTAAACAAATTTTGCTGCAAGGACAATCGGGAATTACCCGAAAAATGAGCGGTATGAATCGGAAAGGACAAATTCGCCTTACGCATTTCTGAATAATTGAAACGGATGGACTGTTGGTTCTTGTCATACTTTGTATAATCCAACTCCAATCGGAGGTTATTGGGAGCGGTATAGTTCAGTATTCCGTTATACATAACCTTATAATAGTAGCCTCCCGAAATAAACAATTGAGACGATACACGCACGGACGAATTGAAAAAAGGGATGATTTTATTGTTTTTTAAAGACGAAACGTATTCCACCCCGCCTCCTAGGGTGATATAATTAGAAAGGCCATAGTTTACTTTTGCATTAGCAAAAGTACTGTTCTTGCCATCTTCTATGATTCCGGAACTCAGGATGTATTCCAATTCTTTTTTTGGAAGAAAATTAAAAGGAATCACAAATTGTTTGCCTGAAACCTGTTCTTCACCCCAGGGACCGTAATACCGCAGCGAAATTTCGGTGCGGCCGTACATCAGCGGAACATTAAAGGAAAAAAAACCATTAGCATCCGCTTTTATGTAATCGACCAATACATTATTTATGTAGAGCTCTACCATCCAGTCGGGTTGGGTATGGTCGCTTAAGGCATAGGTGCCGAAAGATTTTCTGATTTGGGTGGGCGCATTGGTGATTTGTCCTCCGACAACCGGATACAAAATAGTGGCCGTTGACGACGCGCCTATTTTTCCCAGCGTGATCTGGCTTATATATTTATTGTCGTCATTGACATACCGCCAACGGTAATACTGGTTTTTTAATATAAAGGGCTGATTGCTGCCGTAGTTAAATGCGCTTGTCAGTTCCCCTCCGGCAAGCATGCCTCCCAAATTTAAAAGCAGTCTTTCAGAATGGGTTCCATTGGCTTGTTGGTTGGCATCGACGGCCCAATTGGCTGTTCCAAAGTGAAACAGGGGTTTGTCCCTGCCTAGGGTGGTATCGGCAGTAAATTCGTTTTTGATTTTGTTGATATTGGCCCGCAGCTGCGCGATACGCGCTTCCCTGATGGCCGGAAGTTCCAGTTTCGAGGACATCGAAACCGTCAAACTCCTAAAGCTAAAGTTATTTTCGAGCTCAAAAACCGTATTAAAATAGGAAGCTTTCAGGAACAAATTGGTTGGAGTTCGGATCAAATCGCCCGGTTTTAGACGGATCGCCTGCTCTTTGTACATAATTTGGTTGGTGATTTCATCTATTTTGAAGTTGTTCTTCTGATTGATAAAAAAACCTTCTATCGTGCTGTAATTAGCATTAGTGGTATTTTTAATCTTTAAAAAATCAAAAACATCGGGTACCGAAAGATACACTTCCTCGCCACAGATTATTGAAGGCAGCTCGGTACTGCCAATGTATTTCACCTGAAGCGACACCAGCACTTCATCACAGTCGAGTTCTTGTGCGCTGGCAGAAGAATGCAAACTTGCTAATAGGATAATGAATAGACATAAAAGGGTGCCGGACTTGTGCGTAAACAATCCGAAGAAAGAAGTCCACTTGCTAAGTGGAATATATTTTTTTTGGATACACTTACCCATTATATATTCTAACATGCAACATGTGGTCTTCATTAAGACAGGCGGCAGCAATTAAGGAATCCATTCCAAGAACAGCTATTGTGGGCAGTAAAATAAATAAACGTACCTTTAAGGAATACATGGGTTATGTATTTTAGGGTGTTATAAACGGAGGGTGGCTTCAGCATATTTCATGCCTTTGTCTTGTGCGGAATAAATGACCTGAAGCTGGCCTTTGGTATAATCTATATTTGGGGTGGTATTGAGTTTTATTTTGGTTCTGCGTAAATTTCCCGGAGCGTACACGGCAAAACCTTTTACGGTGGCTGCGCTGGTGGTAATTCCTTCGGACGAAATATGGTTGACCTGTATGTCGCCATAACAGGACGTATTACCGCTCCGATTAAAATCCAGGGAAAGCGTAATTCCCTCTTCGGACTGTTGCACTGCCAAATTCGAAAGCGTCACGGCTGTGGTGGATTCTCCTATGGTAATGATATTGGCAATCGAAATTCCAAAAACCGGCGTTATACTGATGCTTAAGCCTTCCGGCTTATGGGCGGGATCTTCTTTCTCTAAAACCTTGTTTTTAGGCACGGCACGGAAATAAAGATGGGAACGGTATTCCCCTTGTTGCAGTTCATTGGTTTTGATCAGCTGTATTTTTACTGTTTGCGATTCATTGGGAGCAAGAGTAATCATGCGGGGGTAAAATCGCAAATAAGGAGACGCAAAGCGCTGGTCGGGTTCCGGCTCTTCAATAGAAATAAATTTGCCGTCCTGATCCATTTTTATCTCGCTGTACGACAGTTTATAGGTGGCGGTATCTTTCCCGACATTGGACAGGTTAATATTCTGCACCCTGTTTTGGATGCCGTCAAAGGCGATGCGTTTTGGGAAAATCATCAAATCCCCTTGCGCCATTAAGGGACCGGTAAAGGATAAAAACAAGAGTAACAGCAGTAAAATTTTCTCTTTCATGGGGAGTCATTCATTATTTTAGCTTTCAATTTTATTATTGACAGCAACGGTTTAAAGATGTAAAAAGAGGTGTGCAAAACGGGAACACCTTCTAGTACGACTAATTATAATTTACAATCACTTCAAAACCTGCGGCATTGGTATATGAACCTGCAGCTTGTGAGGCTCCAACATTTAGCTTTGCTCCAACAAGAACAGTTTGTGTACCACCTGCTAAAGTACCGGTTGCAGAAGGTGTACTGGTAAAAGCATTAACAACCATGGATGCAGGACCAACTCCAGATTCATAAAGTGTGAAATCTGTTGCAGGTAACGTAATTGCATAGGTATAATTAGCCTGACCAGATACAGTAAATTGAGCCGCACTAACAGTTCCGGTAATGGTTGGCAAGATTACCCCGCCTGAAGGAGTTCTTAATCCTGAAGCAGATAAAAGGACTGTACCAGCAACGGATGAAACCGCTATAGTACCAAAATTCATGTCTGTGTTTTTCAAAATGGAGATTGGAACTTGCGCCATTAAGGGACCGGAAAAGGGTAAAAAAAACAATAACAGCAGTAAAATTTTCTCTTTCATGGGAGTCCTTGTTTCATTGATTCCGCTTTGGGTTTTGCCAGGGACAGCAACAGTAAAAAATGATAAAAAAGGGCGCTCTAAAATTAGAAGCACCCTTTCTTTTAGGATTACTAGTTATAATTTACTGTCACAGCAAAACCTGTAGTATTTTCGTACAAACCGGCAACTTGTGAAGCCCCAACGCTTAAAGTTGCACCCACAAGAACAACTTGTGTACCACCTGTTAAAGTACCGGTTGCAGAAGGTGTACTGGTGAAAGTAGCAAGAGTCATTGTTTCGAGAGTTGTAGCTTTAGTAATTGTAAGTGTCGTAGGCAACGTAATAACATAAGTGTAACCGGTCTGACCGTTTACCGTATATTGAGCGGCAGTCACAGTACCTGCTGTTACCGGTAATGTAACTCCACCTGTTGCAGTACGAGTACTAGCAGGTGCTAAAACTACCGTACCGGCAGTAGACGAAACGGCTACGTTTCCAAAACTCATGTTTGTGTTTTTTACAATGGAAATTGGAGTAACAATAGTTGCAGAAGTAGGTGCAGAAGCTGATACTTGTGCAGAAGCAGTTGCTGAAAAGGCAATCGATAAGGTAATGATTGCAATAATTGAGGTAATTTTTTTCATAATAGAAAAGGGATTTGGGTTAAAAAAATATTTTTTTCAGATTTTATAAATCTAATTTGAGTGCAAAACTATATTAGTTTTAGGTAATTATCGATTAAAAGAAAAAAAAAACGTTTAAATACAATTTATTTAAATTTTCATATGAAAAATACTATATTTTATATAAAAATTTTTGCATTTTATTTTTAGTATTTAACATTTTTAAGAGGAGTAACTGCTTACTCTTCATCACCAGTTATTGAAGAGGGATGGATATTGCCTTTTCTAAGAAAGGGCATTTTGAATATGATCTTAATTTTTAAATTTGATGTTAATGTGAATGAAGGGTTGAAATGTGTTGTAAGGTGTCAACTTTAATCAGCAATGTTAGGAAGCTTGACAGCTAACCACATAAAATAGATGTTTTCCTGAACAGCTTTTCCTAATTTTCTACAAGAATAAATGTTCTTTAAATAGCCGTAAAATAGTATTTTAAGAGCATTTTAGGATGGTAACTCGAAGTACAATCTCCTTTATATTGACTTATTAGATCTTGAATTTCTAATTGTTCAACAATACTGTCAATTAATCATGCAGAATGATTTTAAGAAACCAAGTTATTTAAATTTAAATGGAAAAGTTCCGGCTAGTGGCCAGAACGTGACTTAAAATAGGCTGAACGCTACTTGTTTTTGTGCATATACGGGTTAAAAATTAAAAAGGATGAATAAAAAAAATAGTTTAAAATTACTCTTTAGATAGATTCGTTTCTGTTTTTAATACAGTTTTTTAATTCTTAATATTTTTGGACTGTTATTTTATTAATATCGTTTTTATTTCATAATAGGTACTTTTTTACTTTAATCATTTTTATTTTTCTTTATTTTTACTAAGTAATTTTACGTATTAAAATACTTAATAATTTGTATAAATACTTACGTATTTGTGCGGATACTTATATGTTTACCTATGTACTTGCATTAATCTTAAATATTTACTTTTATGAGAAAAATTAAATCAATTCCAGACAATATCATATTGTACATTTTTTCAATTGTCTTTTTCCTTCTTTCTTGTTCAGTTGTTAAAGCCCAAGTAGGAATAAATACAATTACTCCTCAATCAACTTTTGAAGTCAATGGTTCGGTTGGTCAAAAGGTAACTACTGTACCTCTAATACAACTTTAGATGATACCTATAATCTCGTTGTCTGTAATAATGGATCAACTGCAATAACAATCACATTACCAACGGCTGTTGGGATTACGGGTCGAGTTTATACTATTAAAAGAGATGCTACAAGTACCGCAAATGTTACTTTAACTGGAACAATAGACGGAGTAGCAAATTTAATTCTGGCTAAAGCTGGAGAAGCTGAAACGCTTTTTAGTAACGGAACTGAATGGAAAACATCAAATAATTACAATTCGTCATAGTCATCAGATTGGAATTTAACAGGGAATACCGGCACAACTGCAGGTACAAATTTTGTTGGCACAATCGATGCAAAAGATTTTGTTTTAAAAACGAATAACACAGAGCGTTTAAGAACCTTATCAGCAGGAAATATTGGAATAGGCGTGCCTGCCCCAA
Organism: Flavobacterium sp. ZB4R12; assembly: GCF_048276375.1. Taxonomy (NCBI): domain Bacteria; kingdom Pseudomonadati; phylum Bacteroidota; class Flavobacteriia; order Flavobacteriales; family Flavobacteriaceae; genus Flavobacterium; species Flavobacterium sp. ZB4R12. Next base: position 15,831 of record NZ_JBLNKS010000004.1, read on the forward strand.
CAGCTTCCCTACATATTAAACCAGGTACCGCTTCAGCAGGAACTGCCCCACTAAAATTAACAGACGGACCGTTATTGACAACCGTAGAACCAGAAGCTATTGAATATAAAGATCATACATTTTACGCATCAACTTATCTCGTAAGAAGAAGTATTATGCTTGCCCAAGATGTAGTTGTTACGCCGGTAACGGTTTCAAATACGACAACCGAAACAACTATTTATACATCTACTATGGCAGCGAACTATTTAACTGTTGGTAAATTGATGAATATAAAATTATATGGAAGGTTTTCTACAGTAAATACTTCATCTATTTATACATTCAGGGTTAAATTGGCAGGAATAACTATATTAACTATTGCATCTACAGGTCAGAATGTTACAGACAGACCTTTCGATATTGATTTAAGATCAACTGTGAGAAGCATTGGCACATCCGGGACTATTATAAGCTATGGTAAAACACAACAAGATAATCTTACACCAAATATTGAGATTGGGAATTTAGCCTCGATTGACACAACTTTGGCGAATACAATTAGTATCACCGTTCAGTGGAGTAATGCAAATGCTGGTAATACATTAACTCTTGAAGGTGGAGCTACAGAATGTGTTGATCAAAATTTTTAAAGAAATAGATCGCTAGTTGTATCGTTTTACAACATTGTTGATGGTATTTTCACCCGAAAGGGTTACGATAAAAAAGGTGATTGTTTTTGTTTTTACCAAAAAGAGAAATCCATTAAAAAATATAATTTCATACAAATTAACTTAATTTAGAAGCTTATGGACTCAAAAATACTTAAAAAAAACACTATTGATCGTTACTGGATTTTTATTTCAGAGTAATGTCAATGCCCAGATGTATGTAAGTCCTAATAGTTACGTCTTTGCAAGCAACGAAGTTGTTTTTATAAAACAAGACTTGGAGTTAAATGCAGCTAGTAGTAATTTCTATTTAAGAAAAGATGCCCAGTTGTTACAGGGTTCCACTACAGCTGGAACTAATAAAGGAATAGGGGACTTATCTGTGTTTCAAGAAGGGACTACAAATAATTTTCAATTTAATTACTGGTGTTCACCTGTTGGAGGAAATATCGCTGCCGCTGGAAATTCTCCTTTTGGAATTACCCAACTCAAAGATATTGTTGATTTGACAAACAGTAATAATCCAACTATTTTAGCAATGAACAATTATAATGGTACGGCTAGTCCATTTGCGATTGCTCCTTATTGGATCAATAAGCTGACTGCTTCAGCGGACTATTCAAATTGGAATCAAGTTGGATCTGCCTCTACTATTAACGCTGGAGAGGGGTTTGCCATGAAAGGAACTTCAGGGACCAATTTAATTACGGTAAATGGGGTTCAAAACAATCCGACTAGTCAACAAAGATATGATTTTAGAGGAAAACCAAATGACGGAACAATTTCTATTCCTGTTGCAATCGAGCAATTTACATTAACTGGAAATCCGTATCCATCAGCAATAGATTTATCTGCCTTTTTAACCGATGCGACAAATTGTACTGGGATTGCTTATTTCTGGGAACAGGATAAAACAGTAAGTTCTCATTATATAACAGATTACAAAGGCGGATATGGAGCTTTCTCACCTGGTTCCTTAGGTAGTAATGGAATCTATGTTCCTGCGACATTTTATTCTTACGATGGTTCAGGTAATGAAGGAACGAGTACCGGTACAGGAGGGAGTTATGAAAAACGTTTTTGCCCTATAGGACAAGGTTTTTTGATTGATGGTACTGCAAATGGAACGGTAGAAATGAAAAATAGTTACCGAGTGTTCGTTAAGGAAGGTGCATCAAATTATTCTCAATTCAATAAAAACGCAAATCAAAGTAAAACAGAAAATACTTCGGATTATTTGTCGGCTATTCAATCTGTTTCAGGTTTCGATTATACAAAAGTTAGTATTGCCCCAACACCACAAATTAGATTCAATACCTTATTGAATAATGAGGGAGTTCGTCAAATGGCTTTGGCATTTATTCCTGAAGCTACGGACGGTGTTGATCGTGCAATGGATGCAATGTCCTCTAGTGATGGTTCTCCAGCGGATATTTATTTTGTGTTAGAGGATACAGAGTATGTAATAAACGCAGTGAATTTTGATATGGATAAAAAAATTCCAATTGGATTTAAAAATGCGAATCAAGCCAATTATAAAATTACGGTAAAAGAAATTTTGAACTTTACAACGGCTAATACTGTTTATTTACACGATAAAGTGACGAATTTATACCATGATATTAAAAATGATTTCCATGAATTGACATTACCTGCTGGAGTTAACAATACACAATTTGAAATTACTTTTAAAACTAATTCTACATTAGGTGTTGAAGATACAACAAGTCAGAGTTTTGTGGTTTATCAAAATAATTCTACCAAAAATCTAACGATTAATAATCCATTACTAATGGATCTTGCTACCTGCGGTTTGTATGATGTAGCGGGAAAATTAATTTTTAGTAAAAAAGATTTGGGTGTGAATTCGTCTTATAAATTTTCTACTTCGGGTCTTGGCGATGGGATTTATATTGTTAAATTATCGACGAAAGACAATATTGAGGTTGGTAAAAAAATTATCATTAAAAACTAAAACTCATTTGAAATGAAAACAAAAAATGCAATCTGTAAAGGTTGCATTTTTATTATATATAAATTTTACCTTTGTACCAAAATCAATTCCTTTGAATCAGCAGTTAAAAACACCATTTCCGAATTCTATTTCAGTATATATCAAACGGGAAGATTTGATACATCCTTTTGTTTCCGGAAATAAGTTCAGAAAACTGAAATACAATTTGCTTCGGGCGAAAGAAGAAAACCAGGAAACATTGCTTACTTTTGGTGGCGCTTTTTCAAATCATATTGCAGCAGTAGCTTTTGCAGGAAAAGAAAAAGGATTCAAAACCATAGGGATTATTCGAGGGGATGAATTAGGGAGTAAAATTTCGGAGAATCCTACTTTATTATTTGCTCAAAATTGCGGAATGCAACTGGAATTTATTTCGAGGGAGGAATATCGATTAAAAAGCGAGACAACATTTTCAGAAAATTTAAAACAGAAATTTGGCAGTTTTTATCTTATTCCAGAAGGAGGAACTAATGCATTAGCTATCAAAGGCTGTCAGGAAATTCTAACTCAAGAAGATGCCGAATTTGATTACATCTGTTGTTCAATAGGAACGGGCGGAACCATTTCGGGAATTATTAACAGTGTTTTGCCTCATCAAAAAGTTTTAGGTTTTCCAGCTTTAAAAGGTGATTTTTTAAAAGAGGAAATTCGTAATTTTGTCCAAAATGAGAATTGGGAACTAATTACGGACTATCATTTTGGGGGATACGGAAAAGTAAATTCAGCATTAATCGGGTTTATTAATCAGTTTTATGCAGTAAATCAAATTCCTTTGGATCCTATTTATACGGGGAAGATGGTTTTTGGCGTTATAGATTTAATTCAAAAAAACTATTTTCCTGCCGAATCAAAAATTTTACTAATTCACACTGGCGGAATTCAGGGAATTCAGGGAATGAATATAAAATTAAGAAACAAACAATTACCAACAATCGATATCAATGTTTAAAAAAATCCTACTGATTCTTACCATACTATCTTTAATAGGCTGTAAAGCCACAAAGCCAGTTATTGTAACAACAAAAAAAGCTCCTGTAAAACCAAAATCGGAGGTAGTTCGCACTATTAAAAAAACCAATACATCAAGTACTAATGCAACGAACCCAATACTTTCAAACCCAATACTTTCAAACCCAGTAAAAAAAGAACAAAGTAATCGTGAAACGGAAGTAATCGTTTCAACTTCAAAAACGGTCGTTACGAATGATGTGGTGGTTGCTTATGTTTCTCAATTTAAGGATATTGCAATGGGAAATATGAGGAATTATGGTATTCCGGCAAGTATTATTTTGGCTCAGGGAATTCTTGAATCGGGTGCCGGCAGGGGTGATTTGGCAATAAATGCCAATAATCATTTTGGTATAAAATGTCATGAAGGCTGGACGGGAGAAAGTGTGAAACATGATGATGATGCAGCACAGGAATGCTTTAGAAAATACAATAATCCGTCTGAATCTTTTAAAGATCACGCTTTATTTCTAACTGGGAGAAGCAGGTATTCTAAACTATTTGGATTTTCAAAAGGAGATTACAAAGCCTGGGCCAAAGGTCTTAGGGTTGCCGGATATGCAACAGATCCAAGATATCCGGACAAATTGATTTCTTATATTGAACGTTACCAATTACATCAATATGACATTCAGGTTTTAGATGTAAATTATGTGTCAAATGAACAACAAATGGTTAAAGAATTAACAATAGAATCTAAAAATCCAATAAGTCAGGGCTTGGTTTCATATGTGGTTCAAAAAGGAGATACGCTGTATTCCATTTCAAAAAAATTCGACTTAAAGATTGAGGATTTAAAACAAAAAAATAATCTTTCTGACAATACGCTTTCTATTGGGCAGAGGCTGGTAGTAAAATAATTTAAAATAATTATAATTCATAAATTCATAAATGTTATATAAAAGAAGCAGTCAGCTTTTTGCTGAAGCAGAAAAAGTAATTCCGGGAGGTGTAAATTCACCAGTAAGAGCTTTTAAAGCAGTGGGTGGAACTCCAATTTTTGTCAAAAGTGCCAAAGGGGCTTATTTGTATGATGAAGACGGAAATCGTTTGATAGACTATATTAATTCTTGGGGACCAATGATTTTAGGACATGCTTACGAACCGGTCGTACAAGCGGTGATTGAGAAAGCTAAATTGGGAACTTCTTTTGGGATGCCAACAGAATTGGAAACCCAAATCGCAGTTTTGGCCGTTTCCATGGTTCCGAATATTGATAAAATTAGATTTGTAAATTCGGGTACTGAGGCTTGCATGAGCGCCGTAAGACTGGCTCGTGGATTTACCAAAAGAGATAAAATAATAAAATTCGCAGGTTGCTATCATGGACATTCTGATTCATTTTTGATTCAAGCGGGAAGCGGAGCGATTACTTTTGGTTCACCAAACAGCCCAGGAGTAACAGCAGGAACTGCCAAGGATACTTTACTTGCAAAATACAATGATTTGCAGAACGTAGCGGCTTTAATTGAAGCCAATAAAAATGAAATTGCAGCCATAATCGTAGAACCTGTTGCAGGAAATATGGGTTGTATTCCACCAAATAAAGGTTTTCTGGAAGGCTTACGCCAATTGTGTACCGATAATGGAATTCTATTGATTTTTGATGAGGTTATGACTGGATTCAGACTCGCTAGAGGCGGTGTTCAGGAATTATTTAATGTAACTGCTGATATTGTCACTTTCGGGAAAGTAATAGGTGGAGGATTGCCAGTTGGTGCTTTTGCCGCTCGTTCAGCAATTATGAATTATCTGGCTCCGTTAGGTCCGGTTTATCAAGCGGGAACTTTATCCGGAAATCCATTAGCGATGGCGGCAGGATTAGCAATGTTGCAAGCTTTAGATACTGATCGTGCAATTTTTAAAAGATTGGAAGAAAAAACAGCATATTTAGCTGCCGGAATTGATAAAGTTTTGAAAGCCAATACTGTTGCTTTTACAATCAATAGTATCGGATCAATGATTTCTGTACATTTTGATGCTGCTCCAGTAGTTGATTTTCAAACTGCCGCAAAAGGCGATAACGAAATTTTCAAGAAATTCTTCCACGGATTATTGCAAGAGGGAATTTATATCGCGCCATCCGCTTATGAAACATGGTTCATCACTGATGCATTAACGTATGAGGATTTAGATTTTACCATTCGAGCAATAGATAAAGTTTCTAAAACATTTTAATAAAAAAAAGAGCTTCCTCCGGCTACCGTCTGGACACAAGTTTAAAATAGGACACAGATTAAAAAGATTTACAGAGATTTTATGATATTATAAAAAAGACAGCCACGAATTTCACTAATTTACTCTAATTAATTCGTAAAAATTAGTGAAATTCGTGGCTAAAATTTCGTCTGAATATTTGTGTCCAGACGGTAGCCAAATTTGGGTCTTTTTTTAGATAAGATAAAACATTTCAGATTGAATTATGTTATTTTTTATCACCCGTTTCTGCTGCTTTTCCATCTTTATGCATCATTCTTTTTTCATTCCGTGATGTCTTTTCGCTTTCATCTCATCCCATTTTTTATATTGTTCTGGAGTAAGAATTTTTTTCATTCTTTCTTTCATAACAATTTGTTCGTCTAGCATTTTGCTTTTTTTAGCAAAAAGTTCGTCTGAAGTAAGTTTTTTAACCGAATCTTTATTTGCTTTTCTCTCCGCCATTCGAGCCTCTTTTTTGGTACTTTGTTCAGCAATAATTTTACTCATTTCTTTCTGTTGGGAGGCATTCAGATCCAATTCTAAAGTCATTTTTTTTAAATGCAACTGGTTTCTTTGTTCGGGAGTTAATTGCTCCATTTCAGATCTTTCCGGTCTTCCTTTTCTTTCTTGTGCAAAGCTTGTCATTCCAACAATTAATAATGCGGCGATAAATAATTTTTTCATTTGTATTGTTTTTAAGTTATGGTTATAAGACAATGAAAGGAATCAAAAGTTTGACCGTTAACAAAAGATTATCGTTTGCATAATGAAAAGAGATTCATTGTTAGGCTATCCAAAAGGATTATTATTATTATTATTATTATCTAGTGCAGTAATTTATAGCGCATGATATTTATCAGTTTTTATACCGTTTTGTTTACCGACTTTTGTGGTTTATTTATTAAATCATTTAGGCATGACAACAATTAAACCACTTCATACATTTCACATTCCCGTTATGGGACTTGCATATACGATTGATAGTCCAATAAGAGTAGCGAAGTATGGAATATCTTCCGTAATTTCAATTATGGATGATGAACTCATCGAAAAAATGAATGTTTTTTACAGCAAGAAATTCGATCTTCCTTATCAGGAAATTACTCAAAAAATACATGATTATCGCACGGAACGTATTACTTCCTATTTAAATTTGGTCGACAAAATCGTAAAAGAAAAATTCGAAAATTTTAAAATCGAATTATCCGAAAGCAAATTGGCATTGGAAAATTATATTGCCATGCTTCCGAACAAATCGGAGATTAAATTAGGCTTACAAAATTTATTGGAAGACGGCTTTGCTTTTAAAGAAAACATCAAAAATTATCTTGAAAACAACCTTTCTCCAGGCGCTATCGATGTGAACATTATGACCAAACTCGATAAGGATAATTTTATTAAAGACGAACAATTACCAATTGCTTTCAATGATGCACATGCCGCTCTTCGCGGTTTTGTCAATAGCACTTTAGAATCATCAGTAGTTTTATCGGCTGGGATGAATCCAAGATTATACAGTTATTTTGAAAATTTTTCGGCTTTCTTCCCGGATTTCAATAACACACTGAAAAAGAAAATTACACTTAAAGTAAGCGATTTCCGTTCGGCTATGATTCAAGGAAATTTTTTAGCCAAAAAAGGGCTTTGGGTTTCTGAATATAGAATCGAATCCGGATTAAATTGTGGCGGACATGCTTTTGCTACCGATGGTTATTTGTTGGGACCAATTTTAGAAGAATTCAAACAGAAAAAAGAGCAATTGATTCAATCTGCTCATGATTTGATGGTGAAAGCTCTGGGGCAAAAGGAATTACATGTTCCGCAACAACCATTGGGTTTAAAAATTACCGTGCAAGGCGGTGTAGGAACTGCCGAAGAACACGATTTTCTATTGGACTATTATAAGGTTGATTCTGTGGGTTGGGGTTCTCCATTTTTATTGGTTCCTGAAGCTACTTCGGTAGATAAACACACCAGAGCATTATTGGCTGGAGCCAAAGAAGAAGATTTGTATCTGAGTCATATTTCGCCGTTGGGAATTCCTTTCAATACTTTGCGAGGAACGACTAACGAAATTCTCAAGCAAAAACGTATTCAGGAAAATAAAGCGGGAAGTTCTTGTCCAAAACGATTTTTGGCATTAAGCAAAGAATACGATGCAAAAGGAATTTGTACGTCTTCTAAAAAATACCAAGACCTAAAACTAGAGGAGTTATTGCAACAAAAAGATATTTTATCTGCTGAAATTTTCGAAAAAAAGAAAAACAGTATTACTGAAAAAGCCTGCCTTTGCGTGGGTTTAGCCAATGCTTCTTATCTTGAAAATGATATTAAAATTAAAGGACAGGCTCAGGGTGTAATCATTTGCCCCGGACCCAATATGGCCTATTTTGATCAGGAAGTTTCCCTTTCTAAAATGGTACAGCATATTTATGGAAACGCGTCAGTGTTAACGGTTACGGATCGTCCGAATCTATTTGTAAAAGAATTGAAAATGTATCTTGATTATTTGAAAAATGAAATCACAGCAGTTTCTGATGAGATTACAGCTGCACAAATAAAAAAATGGCATTCATTTAAAAATAATTTGCTACAAGGAATTGGATATTATGAAGATTTATTTTCATCAACTCCTTTTTTCGAAAGCACTAAAAAGGAGATTCAAAGTCAATTTAATTTCTATAAAACGGAACTAATTGAGATTGAAATTCCGGAATTGGTTTTAGTTTAATACAAAATCGGCTTGAAGTTTTTTTAAGCCGATTTTTTTATTTTAGTTGTGCGAAATGTTTTTTTGAGAATGAAAAGGTACTATTTTTTGTGCTTTAAAAAATAATTTAGTTGCTTCCGGTAGCTTTAACTTTCATAAAACCGCCACGATTTTCTTTCCTTTCAATGGATTGCTGAACAATTAAATTTCCAATTGTAATCATGTTAAGCAATTCGTAAAACGCAACACTAATTTGATGGGTTTTACCGATTTCTTCCATTTCATTTTGCCAATGCAAAAGCTGTTCTTTGGCTTTGGGTAAATCCGAATCATAGCGCACAATACCCGCATTCTGACGCATCAAAAGCTGTAATTCTGTTTTCATTTTAGCTAAATAATCCGAATTAATTTCAGGCTTTTCAACTGATTCCCAATTCGAAATAATTCCATTGAATTGACTGTTTCCAATAGAAATATTTGCCAAATAATTATAAATCTTGTCCGAATATACGAGCGCTTCCAATAATGAATTTGATGCTAATCGGTTGGCACCATGCAATCCTGTTTGAGAACATTCCCCACAAGCAAATAAATTGGCTACAGTTGTTTTCCCATTTTTGTCCACCATAATTCCGCCACAAAGATAATGCTGTGCAGGAATTACGGGAATCCAGTCTTTTGCAATATCAATTCCAATGCTTTTGCAACGTTCATAAATCATGGGGAAATGTTTTATAAAAATGTCTAAATCCAAATGAGTACAGTCCAGATAAACGCAATCGTCACCTGATTTTTTTAGTTCCAAATCAATGCTTTGCGAAACAATATCTCTGGAAGCCAGTTCGCCTCTGCTATCATAATCCAGCATAAAACGATGTCCTTTCTTGGTGCGTAAATAAGCTCCAAAACCTCGAACTGCCTCTGAAATTAAAAATTTAGATCCTGCAGAAGAATCATATAAAGCGGTAGGATGAAATTGGATGAATTCCATGTCTTTTATGGAGGCATTCGCACGAAAAGCCATGGCAATTCCATCTCCGGTAGCAATTACAGGATTGGTCGTGTGACCGTAAAGATGTCCAATTCCACCAGTGGCTAATACCGTAAAATCAGATTTAAAAGTAATAATTTCTTTTGTTTTTTCATCCAATGCATAGGCACCAAAACAAAAATTATTTTGGGTTATTAAGTCAAGTGCAAAATGATGGTCCAGAACGGTAATATTCTCTTTTTGATGAACCTGCGCTAAAATAGCACGTTCAATTTCATGACCGGTTTGGTCTTTATGATGCACCACCCTGTTTTGGGAATGGCCGCCTTCTTTACCCAAATCGAAATTACCTTTGGTGTTTTTATCGAATTTGGCACCCCATTCGATTAGTTCTTTTAATCGTTTTGGACCTTCGGTAACGACCATTTCAACGACTGACGAATCACATAAACCATCTCCGCAAATTAGGGTGTCGTCAATGTGTTTTTTATAGGAATCTTCGGTTTTGTCTGTGACTATGGCAATCCCGCCCTGAGCATATTTTGTATTGGATTCATCTTCGTTCGACTTGGTAATTATCGTGATTTTTCTGTTGGGAAATCGATCTGCTATTTTTATGGCAAAAGTCAATCCTGCCACGCCAGAACCGATGATTAGATAATTGGTTTTAATCATTATTTTGATAATTCAAGCATTCTTTCAATAGGAATTAACGCTTTTTTTCTAATGTTTTCAGGGACATCAATTTCCGGACTTTCTCGAAGCAAGCAATCATAAACCTTTTGAAGTGTATTCATTTTCATATAACCGCATTCGCTGCAAGCGCAAGTATTATCATCTTTAGCAGGAGCCGGAATTAATATTTTATGAGGCACTTCCTGTTGCATTTTGTGCAAAATTCCTGCTTCAGTAGCGACAATAAATTTATTGTTCGGATTTGTTTTTACATACTCAATCATTCCGGCTGTTGAACCAATATAGCTTGCCGTTTGTAGAATATGCGTTTCCGATTCGGGATGCGCAATAATTTTTGCATCAGGGTATTGCTTGTGTACTTCAATTAATTTATCCAATGAAAAAGCTTCATGAACCACACAAGAGCCGTCCCAAAGTAGCATGTCTCTGCCTGTTTCGCTGATGATGTATTTTCCTAAGTTCTTATCCGGTGCAAAAATAATGGGCGTTTCTTTAGGAATGGATTCCACAATTTTCAAAGCATTCGATGAGGTACAGACAATATCGCTCAATGCTTTAATTTCGGCAGAACAGTTTACATAGGTAATAACAATATGATCGGGATGTTCATCAGTAAATTTCTTGAACAAATCCGGCGGACAGGATTCGGCAAGTGAGCAGCCAGCTTTCAAATCGGGAAGGATTACTTTTTTGGTTGGGTTTAAAATCTTTGCCGTTTCGGCCATAAAATGCACGCCTGCAAAAAGAATAATATCGGCATCCACTTTCATGGCTTCTTGTGACAATCCTAAACTGTCACCCACATAATCAGCAATATCCTGAATGTCGGCTTCTTGGTAATAATGTGCTAAAATAACCGCATTTTTCTCCTTTTTCAATTCCAATATGCGCTCTTTAAGACTTTTCATTTTTAGTAATTTTATTTATTCTATAGATTTGGCAAATTTAGTAAATAATCCTTCAAGTACCCACATTTACTAAATTCCAATAAGCTCTATTTTGGAAGTTTGCATTAGTATTAATAATCTATTTAATAGCGTAATAATTTGCAACATTCCTATTCAAAATGCGGATTTGTGTTGAATTATACTTTAATAGTTTCAATATTTTTCTGAATTGTAGCTTTCAAGTCAGTTATAAAAGTCATCAAATGGTCTATTTCAACATGATCCATAATTACAATTTTATACCATTGATTATTTTCGTCGTGTTTTTGAGGAACTAAATCGAATTTTTTTACTAATTCTTGGTTGATATTTTGCGCTTCAATGGTTACGATATTCATAAAAGGTTCCCTGAAATAATTCACATTTAAAGCCTCTAATTGTTCGCACAACCATTCCGTTCTCATTTGTAAAATGCGAATTTTTTCGCACCATCCAAAAGGCCCATACGTAAATAAGATCATCCAAACGGCTACGGCATTTGCACCTGAACGGCTTCCGCAGAGTGTCAAATCCATTCCTTCGACATATTCGGCTTCTTTAGTCAAAACATTTTCAATTAATCCCTCTCTGCAAATAAACACACCCGTTCCGTAAGGTGCCTGAAGCATTTTGTGTGCATCGATGGTTATTGAACTGATCTTTTGATTTTCAAAATTAATAGCGCTTGCTTTATTGCTAAATGGATATACAAAACCGCCATAAGCGGCATCGATATGTAATTTGTATTTTAAGTCGTGTTTTTCGAGGATTTGAATATAATCCTCCGGATTGTCTACTGCGCCAAACATAGTGGTTCCCATATTAGAAACTACAATAAAATATTTTTTTTCTCGTTTTTTTGCATTGATAATGATGTTTTCAAGCGAGAATGCATCAATATTACGGGTTTCAAAATCAACAGGAATTTTTAACCAATCCAGCATCAGTAAATTGGCCGCTTTGGGAATGGAATAATGGGTATCTTCTGAAGCAATAATGACTATTTCTGTTGGTTTTGCATTTAATTTATTCACAAAATAATTACGATACATCCAAATTGCCTGAATGTTTGCCTCGGTGCCACCGGTAGCAATATATCCATCAAAAGAATTGGGTTCTGCTTTAAAAACATCAACGGCAAGCACATTTAAAACCTCGCGCTCAATTTCTTGTGTTCCTCTAAAAGCTTTTTCAGAATCGCCAAAAGTATGGCAGCCAATATGATTGGGATTGGCAACATAGGTTTGCAAAATTGGCGCATCCTTTAAAAAGGGAGCTTCATCATTAAATACTTTTCCGTCTAACTTGGATGCAGGATATCCTAAAGAGGTATCGTAAGAAAAATTTACATTTTCACTTAATGCTTTTTGAATGCGAATTTGTCTTTCTTTTGGGGTGATTTTTTTCCAGAATTGCATGATTATAAATTTTATCAAATTTACATTCTAAAAGCAGCAGAAAATATGATAAATGTTAGGTTTTGTTTTAAAGAAAAATATGCTTTTGCCACCGATGGTTATTTGCTGGGTTCAATTCAGGAAGATTCAAACATAAACATCCCCGCAAACATTGTTCATCAAAATTCAATTCAAAATGGCACATACTATAGGTATGAAGGAAATTCAACGTATTTCACTAATCATAACACCTTAATGGTATATTTCATAAATTTACAAAAAAAGTAAATTATTTGCATAAATTGTAAATTTTTATTGTATATTAGCATATGCAAAAAATTACTCATTTAGAAAGTTCTGTACAAAAAAATGTTGTTATAGAATTGGTGGCAGAAGAGGATTTTAAAGTAATTACAAAAGCAAAATATTTTTTTAATTGGAAACAAGAAAAAGAAAATATAGTTTTTAAGTTAAGAATTGAAGATGCTGATGAAATATTAGGTTTAATGTCACTTAAACACTTTCAACATGAAGAAAGATTTGAAATAAAGTTGTTGGCGGTATCTAAAGAGAATAGAGGGAAAGATAAAAAGTATGATGGAATAACTGAAAATTTAATTGCATTTGCTTGTCGTGAAGCTGTTAAGCTGCATGCTGAAAGCGCATGTGTTTCATTGTTTCCCAAAACAAAATTGAAGATGCATTATGTGGAAAAATATGGAATGCAAGACGCTGGAAGACAAGTGTTTTTAGGAGGCATTTCGTTGTACAGATTATTAGAAAAAAATGAGATATGAAAACAGACAAATTAAATAAAAAGTATACGCCAGAAGAACAAGCAGAAGCATTTGTTTTTAGAACTAAACTTACTGATAAACAAATTCAGGAAGCTGCAAATGAATTACAGTTAGCTCGTAAAAAAGCTAAAGAACAACTAAATGAAAATCAAATATTGTACGCTAGAGTTAAACAATTACGATTTTTAATGGAAGATTATGCTAAATCAAATAGTTATAATCAAGATTTTTCTTTTGCATATTTTTTAAGAAAGTATATTAGATTAAACTATAAAATAAATAAAAATTTTGCGAAAGATATTCAGTTGCCTGAAACTGAATTAAGTTCAATTTTAAATAAAGGTCGTACTCCGAGTAAAAAAACCATTGTCAGATTGGAATTACATTCAAATAATACAATACCAGCGATAAGTTGGTATAAACTATTAGAAAAACAAAAGGAACATGAATTGCAAACTGACAAAGAGATAAGAGAAAAGGAAAGTAAACACGTGAAAAATCGTTTAGTATTTAATATTTAATGGACTCACATTTTTTCGTAATAATGGTCGGTTGCCACTAACTTGTTTATACACGCCATTAAATCGCGCCAATCTACCCAAAATCAGTAGATTACGCCATAAATGCTTATATTCTGTATATATAAGATTACTTTGTATTAATACCTCAAAAAAGTATCTCCGGATTTAATCCCGAGAGCCAATTCTTCGAGATTCGTGTTTTCAAGCATGGCCGCTAATTCATTTCGAATCGATTTGAATTTATCGTGAACCGGACAGGGGTGTTCTTCGGAACATTGATTTAGTCCGAGTCCGCAACCGGTAAAAACCCGGTCTCCGTCTATTGCCGTTACAATTTGGGCAAGCTTTATTTGGCTCAAGGTCTCTTTGGGGATTTCAAAACCACCACCGACTCCTTTGATGGAATGGATGATATTATTTTTGGATAATATTTGTAAAATCTTTGCCGTAAAAGCTTCGGGAGAATCTATTTTTTTGGCAATATCTCTTAACCCTACTCTGGTGTTTTGATAAGATTGTGAGGCTATAAAAATAGTGGCTCGGATTCCGTATTCACAGGTTTTAGAAAACATAGTTGGTTTTTTACAAATTTATTGAAAATAGTTTATTCTCTGATAATTACTTTGATTGTTTATTACTTGAGTCAATTGTAAAAATAGTTGAAAGAAAATAACGGAGAAGGATTGTTTTTCCAATTAGGGTGATTGCAACTTAAAGAGCTGTTTGTCATGTTTATAAAACTAAACTCCTCCAAAACGGATAAAAGAACCAAAAAACCCATACACCACCAATTATAAATCGATGCAATATGCATGGTATCATACCCAGTTTAGCAAATTAAATTTGAGTTTGGTATTGTTAAATACCGGATATGAATTTGAAAAAACCATTGGCAATTTAGAAATAGATTACAAACAAACCTTTGGTACTTATCTTTCTGTGAAGGAAAAAAAATGGGAAACTAATTTTGGGGCTTATGGACAAACAGGAAAAAGTACCGATAAAAAGGTGAGCGCATGGTATGCAGGAGCTTTCCTTGGTTATGCGGTCACCAATACATTCAAAGCTGGATTAGGATATGAATATCTTTCGGGTAAAAACCAAAACGACAGCAGTTCTGATATAAAATCGTTTAGCCCGATTTTTGGAACTAATCATGGTTTTAATGGTTTCATGGATTATTTTTATGTAGGAAATCATCAAAATAGTGTTGGATTGCAAGATGCTTATTTGAAGTTAAATTATACTTCTAATAAATGGCAATTTACCTGAATGCCACATGTTTTTAATGCGCCAAATACCGTTTTGGATGCTTCCAATAAAAAAATGGATAGCTATTTAGGAACAGAAATAGATTTCACCGCCAGTTACAACATTCAGAAAGATATTGTTGCTTCAGCGGGATACTCTCAAATGGTTGGTTCATCAACATTAGAAAGACTAAAAAATGTTACTGATGCCGCAAATGCCAATAATTGGGTTTGGGTTATGGTTTCTTTTAGTCCGAGAATATTTAGTTTAAAATGAAACTCCTTTATATTGGTTAAAAAAAGTTTTTTAGGTTGTTTGTTCTTTAGATTTTGAAAGAAGTGGAGTAATGGTTGTCGGTCATAGTAGTACTTTTTAATAGTAAATTTCTAAAATGATTTTGCTTTTTGAATTGTCAATTAGTTTTTCAATTCTTTTATAAAAGTCTGCATTTATCATTGGACAGCCAAAACTTTTACATATTGGTTTATCTTGTTCTTCATAAGGTACTTTATCGTATTTATGAAGAACAATATTTCTGATAAAAGCATTATTGTTGGTTTTGTCTAATCCGTATAATTTGTAAGCTTTGCCGAAGTTACCTGTATAACTATTTCCGATGTAGTATTTGCCTAATGATGTACAAAGGGATTGGTTTATATTACTGAATTTTAGTTGGCCTTGAATTGGAGTCTCTGAGCCAAAACCGTGAGCAACTAAACCTTGGTCAATTATTTTGTTGTTTTTTAAGTCATAAACAAAGAATCTGTTTTTTCCGGACATAATTTTCATGTCAATAAGAAAAGCGATTTCATTATTATAGTTAGAATTATTAGTAATGAATTTCTTAATAACACCAGCTCGGCTCAAAAGTTTTTCTTCTGTTGAATCATCTGATACAGAAATTACGGAAGATTTATTTTTAGTATTTTTTGACAAAATTTTGATACTAAAAAATAATACCCCCATTGAGATTAAAACGAAAATTAATTTTCTCATTTCAGTGTTCTTAGATATAGGTTTTTTGTCTTTTAGTAGGACTGCCGGAAACTCAGATACAAATGTCCATCCAAAGAGGATGAATTTGCATAAAATGTCAAGACTATTATTGTACAAAAATAAGCTTTTATTTTTTACCGTGTTGGTGTTCAGTGTATTATTAACAAATGAAAAGAAATAAGTTATATATGAATTCTATTAAATATGGAAATCAAAGATTGGAATGTGCATTTGCCCTCGGTAATCATAAAAAAATCAGGTGTGTTTAAAAATAAATTCTAAAAATATTCTTTTATAACTGTTGCGTTTAATCTCTTTAGAATCTGAAAAATATATTTACTTTTGTCCCATGAAAAAAATCATATTCATAATCGTACTAATCATGCTTGTAAAACCAGTACTTCCGGTTTTAGAATACGTGGTGAATTATGAATATATTTCAAAAGTACTTTGTATCAATAAAGACAAACCCAAAATGCAATGTAACGGGAAATGTCATTTGATGAAAGAATTGGCTAAAGCTTCCGATGCCGATAAACCAGTTTCTTCAGATAAAAAAGTTACCGCTCAAGTACTTGAAGTATTGTTTTTTGAAGAAATCCAATCTTTCAAAATCACACCGGTTTGTTTTGGCACTAAAGAAAAAATAAACCCGGTCTATTCAAATTTATATTCTCATTTGAATTTATATTCTATTTTTCATCCGCCGATTTCTATTTCTTAAATTTTAGTTGAAACACTTTTTGCGTTTACTTTTCATTTGACAAATGTCAATTGAAACCGTTTGTACGCGCAATTATTTCAAAACAAACAATAAGAAATATACAATCATATAAATGAAAAATTTACTGAATAAAGCAATAGCAATTATTGCATTAAGCGCTGTGTTTGCAGGCTGTACGAATAATGATGAGGTGATCTCGGGAACTGGAAACTTAGGGGTTGAATTCGATAATTCTTTTGGGTCAAATGACCTGATTTTAAGCACGCAAGCCAACACGACTTCCAATAACGAAGTATTGAAAATCAATACAGTTAAATACATTATCAGCAACATCGTCTTGACAAAAGAGGATGGAACTACTTTTACCTATCCAAAAAGCGAAAGCTATTTTATCGTTGATGAAGCTACTGAAGCCAGTCATTTACTGGAATTAACTAATGTTCCTGCGGCAAATTATGCCAAAGTAAAATTTGGAATAGGAGTTGACAAAGCGCAATGGGAATTGGGCGCAACGGGTCAGGGAAATTTCCTGGCTACAGCTCAAGCTGCCGATATGTTGTGGAGTTGGTCTGCGGGGTATAAATTCCTTGCTTTCGAAGGTACATTTACGTCCCCAACAGTGGCTAACAGTACATCATTTATGGTTCATACAGGGCAAACGGGAACAAATTATAACTATACCGAAGTAACACTTGATTTGCCAACAAAAGCGATGGTGCGAACTACTATTGCTCCGGAAATTCATGTTGTAGCTGATGTGTCTAAAATTATTGACGGAACAAACAAAATCAAACTTTCGGATAATAACATGGGCGGAATGGGAGCCATGATTATGGGCGGTACAAATTTGCCTTTAATCACAGCAAACCTTAACGGAATGTTTACGGTAGCTCACGTTCATAACGATTAATTCGTGTTGAATTAGAAGCTATTTCCTGCTATACATTGCAAGTCCTCGCTAAAAAATGTGATTTTCTAAGCTGGAAAAAGAGCTTCCTTTGGTCGCTTTTTTCCAGCAAGAAAAACTACATTTTTCTGCTGCGGGCTTTCCATTGCTATCAGGGCTAAAAAACGTGAAGATGTACAAATTAATCTTGGTATTTCTCTTTTTGACTTTGCTGTCCAGTTGTTCGGATCAAGACGATGTTTATGTCAATAAACCGTTAGATTTCGAAGTGCCGTCTAATTTTCCGGATTTGGCATACAATATTACGCTCAATCCGCCAACAGAGAAAGGATTTGAACTGGGTAAAAAACTATTTTACGACGGAAGATTATCTTCGGATGGTCTTATTTCTTGCGGTTTTTGTCACATTCAGGAAAATGCATTTACACATCATGGACATACTTTCAGCCACGGCGTGGGTGATAATATAGGAACCAGAAATACGCCTTCGATTCAAAATCTAGGCTACCAAACGGCATTTATGTATGATGGTGCAACAACACATCTGGATTTGCAACCTATTATTCCATTGTCAAGTGCGATTGAAATGAATGGCAATCTGACGACAATTGTTGCCATGATGAAAGCGGATAAAACCTATCAAAGGCTTTTTCAGCAAGCGTTTACAGATGGAGCCATAAATACCGAAAATATGCTGAAAGCACTTTCTCAATTTATGTTGATGGTGACTTCATCTGATTCCAAATTTGATAAATACCGACGTAATGAAACGGGCGGTACTTTAACTTCGGAGGAATTAGTTGGTTATGTGCTTTTCAATGCTAAATGTGCTTCGTGTCACGCCACGGATTTGATGACTGATAATTCCTATCGAAATAACGGCTTAGCCGTCAATCCGCAGATAAATGATGTGGGAAGATTTCGGGTGACGCAATTGGAAACAGATTATTATAAATTCAAAGTGCCCAGTTTGCGAAATGTTGAAAAAACGGCTCCTTACATGCACGATGGAAGATTCGGGACATTAGAATCCGTTTTGAATCATTATGCTTCAGGAGTTGTAAGTTTTGCAACTTTAGACCCGATTCTAAATCAAAACGGAAATTTAGGAATTCCGCTTTCTGATACTGAAAAAACACAATTAATTGCCTTCCTAAACGCATTAACCGATAATCAATATCTCACAGATAAACGATTCTCAGAATATTAAAACCATGAAAAATAAAATTTTAATTATTGTTTTAGTTCTTTTTGTAAACCAGTTTGTTGCTGCCAAAATAGAAAAAGACAGCATTTCGAGATTTACCTTCCAGAAAATGCAATTGCTCGAAGATTTCGAAGATGATTGTGATGCCTGTGGCTGTTCAGCCAGTGGAGGTAGTATGGGATTTAGTTCCATGCTAAATAATAACTTTGTAGGCTTGCGCTATTTCAATCAAAGTTATACCAGCAGAGACGGAATTTTCGCTAACTCGCCGTGGGTAGATGAAAATTTCAATACGGTCCAAATTTGGACTAAAATTCCAATTACAGAAAAAATCCAGATTTCGGCATTGGTTCCCTATCACTTTCATAAT
Source organism: Flavobacterium sp. ZB4R12 (assembly GCF_048276375.1). NCBI lineage: Bacteria > Pseudomonadati > Bacteroidota > Flavobacteriia > Flavobacteriales > Flavobacteriaceae > Flavobacterium > Flavobacterium sp. ZB4R12. The sequence continues at coordinate 35,195 of NZ_JBLNKS010000004.1, forward strand.
CGGGAACGTTCCACCGGGACAGAAAACATTAAAGGAATCGGCGATATCTCTGTTATGGCGATGTACTCCGTGTATCAAACGCATAAAGACAGCACGGTTTTTACCCATAAACTGCAATTGGGCGGAGGAGTAAAAGTACCAACAGGAAAATTTGATGAAGCCAACAATACAGGAAGTGTCAACCAGAGTTTCCAAGTGGGAACAGGCAGTTGGGATTATCTTTTGGTATCGGAATATGTTATTAAAAAGAAAAATTTAGGATTAAGTACGATGCTGAATTATACTTTCAAAACAGAAAATCAAAAGAAATATCAATTTGGAAATCAATTTAATTATGGCAGTACGCTGTTTTATCTTTTTGATTTACCTGTTGTGAAATTGGTTCCGCAATTGGGTTTAGCTGGTGAAGTCTATGAATCCAATAAACAATATGGAGAAAAATTACCGGATACTTCGGGAGATATTCTTTTCAGTAAATTTGGGATTGAAGCCGGAAAAGGGGACTTTTCCATCGGTGTCAATGCGATGCTTCCCATCAATCAACATTTATCCAATTCAAAAATCGAAGCCAATTACCGTTGGAGTGTCAATTTGAATTATACTTTATAACAACAAAAAAGGAGCTTCGAAGCTCCTTTTTTTATGATTTTTTTAGAAGTTGCAAAAGCTTCTTCGGATTTTGTCGATTATCCCAAAATGCAACAACAATCAAATCTTTTTTGGTTGTTTTATAAAAAATATTATAATGGCCCAAAGTTGAAGTTCTTATGTCAATGAGGTTTGTGGTAATATAGATTTCAGGATTTTTGATTAGAAACTGGACTCTTTCTAAAATTTCATAAATCAATTTTTTAGAATAAGTAGAAGATTTATTTCGTTTGGTCCAATAACTCAATATTTTTCTTCTTTGACGAACAGCTGTATCTGTCCAAACTACAGTTTTGATAACCATTCTAAATCTTCTTTGTCAAGTTGTTCCTGTGAAATAACTCTTCCTGCTTTTATGTCTTCTTCGCTCATTTCTAATATTTCTATTTCAGCTTCAGAAAGAATGTATGATGTCTCGGCAGGAATACTTTTTAAAAGTTTTTGAATTTTTTTGAGTAAACTGATATCCTCGACCTCTTTTAGTTTGTCAAATATTTCCAATTTTATTTCTAAAGTGCTCATGGCATGGTGATTTTGAATAACAAAGTTATGGAATTTTTAGATCAGATTAAATGAAAACAAAAAAATCTGCCCGAAAGAGCAGATTTATATTTAATAAATGGATTGATAATACTATCCCGCTAATTCCACAATTTTATGATCATCAACTAAAGCGACTTTCACTAAGCCATGTTTTGCCAAACCTTTCATCGCAGCATCCCATTTCTTTCCGCTCAAATCCGATTTTACTTTCAATAGTCCCAAATCCATTTTGCTGTCATTGGTTTTTAAAAGATCAAGGATTAATTTCTCTTCGTCTAACAATTCAATTTGAACTTGTTTTTTCTCTGGTCGCATTTGTGGGAACAATAATACTTCTTGAATAGAAGCATTATTAGTCAGGAACATCATCAAACGGTCCATTCCAATCCCTAATCCAGAAGTTGGCGGCATTCCGTATTCTAAAGCTCTAAGGAAATCTTCATCGATTATTCCAGTGGCTTCATCATCCCCTTTTTCAGACAATCTCATTTGCTCTTCAAAACGTTCTCTTTGGTCAATTGGGTCATTCAATTCAGAATAAGCATTTGCTACTTCTTTACCGCAAACCATTAATTCAAAACGTTCTGTCAATTCCGGATTGTCACGGTGTTGTTTACAAAGTGGCGACATTTCTTTTGGATAATCCGTGATGAATGTTGGCTGAATATAATTTCCTTCGCATTTAGCGCCAAAAATCTCATCAATCAATTTCCCTTTACCCATTGTGGCATCCACATCAATTCCCATTCCTCTTGCAGCTTCAAACAGTTCCGCTTCATTTTTACCTGAAATATCAAAACCAGTAAAATGTTTGATAGAATCTGTCATCGTAACTCTTGCATAAGGCGCTTTGAAGTTCACGGTATGCTCTCCAAAAGTCGCTTCTGAAGTTCCGTTTACACCAATGGCGCAATGTTCCAACAAGTTTTCGGTGAATTTCATCATCCAATTGTAGTCTTTGTAGGCTACATATATTTCCATGGCAGTAAATTCCGGGTTGTGTGTACGGTCCATTCCTTCGTTACGGAAGTTTTTCGAAAACTCATAAACACCATCAAAACCACCAACAATCAGTCTTTTTAAGTACAATTCATTTGCAATACGCATGTATAAAGGCATATCAAGCGAGTTGTGGTGCGTGATAAAAGGACGCGCTGCTGCTCCACCAGGAATCGGTTGTAAAACAGGGGTTTCAACCTCAAGATATCCTTTATCATTAAAGAAACTACGCATCGCATTGAACAATTTAGTTCTTTTGATAAAAGTCTCTTTCACATGGTCGTTCACGGTTAAATCCACGTAACGACGACGGTATCTTTGTTCTGGATCAGCAAAAGCATCGTGTGTTTTTCCGTCAGCATCCGTTTTTACCACAGGAAGCGGTTTCAAGGCTTTTGCCAAGACCGTCAATCCATACACATGAACTGAGATTTCACCTACTTGTGTTTTGAAAACCGTTCCGCGAACCCCAATAAAATCGCCAATATCCAATAGTTTTTTGAAAACTACATTGTACATCGTTTTTTCCTCATCAGTCGAAATATCATCTCTCGAAACATAGATTTGAATACGTCCTTCAGCATCTTTCAATTCTGCAAATGACGCTTTCCCCATGATACGCTTCCCCATCAAACGTCCTGCTAAAACAACTTCCTTTCCTTCGTACTTTTCGAAATCGGCTAGGATTTCGCTGGAATAAGCGGTTGTGATAAATTCGGCTGCTGGATAAGGCTCAATGCCTAAATTGCGTAATTCGGTAAGTGCTTCTCTACGTAATATTTCTTGTTCGGATAATGCCATTATATTCTGATTTTAAGAGCGCAAAGATACTGTATAAGTAGCAAAGTAGCAAAGTGCTAAAGGTTTTTTGGAGCTATTTCCAGCTTTCCGTTATAATCTTTTTATTTTTAAAGAAAAAATAAAAAGGATTTCCACTACAATCTGGGCTAGGAATTGTAGTTATTATTTTACATTTGGTAAAAAATAACGATTCAAAATCATAAAAATTGAAAAATAAAATTTGCGCTTTTTTGCTTTTAGGGCTACTCGTTACAAGTTGCCAAATTACCGAAACCACCCATTTAAACCAGGACGGAACGGGAAAAATAGAAACCGAATCACTTCGCGATGAACACAGTTATATGCAATTAGCGGGAGAAAATTATTCCAAAGAAGAAAAATTCGAGGATACAACTTACGTTTTCAAGGATTTTATAACGAAATATTCGGAGACTTTTTCGAAACTTCCAGCATCCGAAAAAGCTATTTTTCAAAAATATGCAACCGTAAACGTTCACATCAAGAAAAGTTCCTATGAGAAAGAATTTCGAACAAAAATCAATCAAAACTTTGATAAAATTTCAGCAGTTCCGGATTTATACAAAACCCAGGAATATGCGGATGATTTAGAACATAATTATGCCTTAACTGCCGAAGAACATTATTATAGTGTGAGTTATGCTTTTGACGGAAGTCTTTTTAATAGAACAGTGAAAATTACAAATCCAGTTGAATTAAAAAAACAACAGGATAAAATTTCAGAATTGAAAACCCGAGGAGCCAATTTTAAAATTAGCCAGCCCTATGTTTTAAAATATCATTTTCCTCGAAAAATAAAATCAGTTTCGAATGCAAATGCAAAAATAAGCGAAGACAAAAAAGCATTAGAATTGCAATTCCTTTTATCGGATTGTTTACAAAATCCAGAAAGCACAAATTTAGAGGTGATTTTGGGACCAGAAGAAGTCGATTAAAAATGCTAATCCTGCGAGGTTTTTTCAAACCTTGTAGGTATCGCTTTTAGCGCAATGATAAAAATAGAAATTAGTTATAGACGAAGACTAGTTATTCATGATTTATAAGTAACATACCTACAAGGTTTGAAAAAAAACCTTGCAGGAAAAAACAGTAAACTCAAAACTTTGTACCTTTGCCAATCAAAAATAAGGGAACGAAATAGGATTGCTTCGTTCCTCGCAATGACAAATGAACAAAACCATCCAACTTCAAGATTTAGGAACTAAAGATTACAAGGAAACTTGGGAATACCAAGAAGAATTGTTCAAAGGAATAGTCGATTTAAAAATTAGAAATCGCAGAGAAGAACTCGACCTTCCGACTCCCAATTATTTTCTTTTTGTAGAACATCCTCATGTGTATACTTTGGGTAAAAGTGGTGATTTAAGTAATTTATTATTATCCGAAAAACAATTGGAAGCCAAAGGAGCTACTTTCTACAAAATAAATCGTGGTGGCGATATTACCTATCACGGACCCGGACAAATTGTGGGTTATCCAATTATTGACTTAGAAAATTTCTTTACTGATATTCATAAATATCTCCGTTTTCTGGAAGAAGCCATTATTCTTACCCTTCAAGAATATGGAATTACTTGTGGCAGAAGCGAAGGCGAAACAGGAGTTTGGTTAGGCGCTGGAACTCCATTTGCAAGAAAAATTTGTGCTATGGGCGTTCGAGCTTCCCGTTGGGTTACCATGCATGGATTTGCTTTAAACGTAAATGCTGATTTAGGTTATTTTGACAATATTATTCCGTGTGGAATTCGCGGTAAAGCGGTAACTTCATTAAATGTAGAACTCGGAGTTGAAAGAGTAAACGAAGTAGAAGTGAAAGAAAAAATCCTACGTCATTTTGCTGATTTATTTGAATCTAAATTTGAATAAAAAACTAAAGACACACCCCCAGCCCCTCTCAAGAGGGGAGTTAGGAGTGCGTAAAAGGAATGTTTTGCTAAACGACATCTGATGAATTTTAAAATGCATGAAATAAAAAGAATTATAAGAACGTCTCGGATTTTGTATGAAAATCAAAGGTTTCATGATAGCAGGGTCGAATTCCCCTCTTGAGAGGGTTAGGGGTGCGTAAAAGGAATGTTTTGCTAAACGACATCTGATGAATTTTAAAAATACATCAAATAAAAAGAATTAATAAGAACGTTTTGAATTTGTTATGAAAACCAAAGGTTTCATGATAGCAGGGCCGAATTCCCCTCAAGAGAGGACTTAGGAGTGCGTAAAAGGAATGTTTTGCTAAACGACATCTGATGAATTCTAAAAATACATCAAATAAAAGAATTATAAGAACGTCTCGGATTTTGTATGAAAACCAAAAGTTTCATGATAGCAGGGTCGAATTCCCCTCTTGAGAGGGGTTAGGGGTGTGTTTTAATGTTGCCTCAAATAAATCTAAATATCCAATTTCAACTGCTCCGGTAACAATCGAAACGTCATTCTGTGATATTTCGTAATCCCATATTTTCGGATTGCTTCACGATGTTCTTTGGTCGGATAGCCTTTATTTTGTTTCCAATTGTACATCGGGAATTCTTCATGAATCCGGTTCATATAATCATCTCGATACGTTTTTGCTAATACTGAGGCGGCCGCAATACTCATAAATTTAGAATCTCCTTTTACGATACTAGTGTTTGGAATAGAATTAAGAATTTCGAGTTCAGCATCAGTAAAAATTTTTCCTCCACGGTTTTTTATCCCTCTTTTGTGGATTAGTGGCGCATTTCCATCCACAATAATATATTCGGGTCTTGGATGGAGTTTTAGAATACTTTCCTGCATCGCTTTTATAGACGCATTCAGAATGTTAATCTCATCAATTACCAAAGGTTCAAGATGTGTTACCGCAAATGAAATAGCCTGTTGCTCAATAATGGGTCTTAATTTTTCTCTGGTTTTTTCTGATAATTGCTTGCTGTCGTTCAGGATTACGTTTTCAAAATCGAATGGTAATATTACAGCAGCTGCAGTAACAGGACCGGCAAGACAGCCACGACCTGCTTCATCAGTTCCGCTTTCGAGAATAATTTTCGAAAAATTGTTTTCGAGCATATAGTATTGTTTTGAAGAAACAAATATTATAAAATTTTCTCTGTAAAAAACCGTTATATTTCTATTTGTTATAACAATCCTATAAAATGCTGTGTTTTTTTATTTATATGTTTTTATAAATTACCTTTGCTTGATTAAAATTGTAAAAATAATTAGCCTAATTATACCCTTTTCAAATGAGAATTTTCTTTTTTTTTATTTTTATATCATTCTCCAGTTTACTATTTTCTCAGGAAAAGAACAGTAAAAATTTAGATTCCAATAGTAAATACAACAGTTCGGATTCAATAAGCAAAAAACAACAACCAGTTGCTACCATAGATATGTATCGGGTGATTACTTTGGATCGGGATACGACTTATATTGATACTTCGCTTACCATACAAAAAGAATACAGTCATAATTATTTACGAAAAGACATTTTTGGACTTTTGCCTTTTCCAAATGACGGACAAACGTACAATACGTTGCAATATAGTTTAACTGATTTTTCGCCTTTACCAGAATTCGGTTTCAAAGCAAAGCATTTTAATTTTTTGGAGGCAAACCAAATACGATACAGCTCTGTAGCAACTCCTGTTACCGAATTGTATTTTAAAACCACCATACAAAAAGGACAATCGACAGATGCATTTATTACTTTAAATACTTCTGAAAACCTTAATTTTTCTATAGCCTACAGGGGATTGCGTTCTCAGGGAGAATATTTAAATCAATTGTCAAGTACAGGAAATTTTAGGTTTACCGTAAGTTATAATACTAAAAACAAACGTTATTATTCTAATTCACATTTCACGTCTCAGGACATTTTAAATCAGGAAAACGGTGGAATTACAACAATTAGTGATTTTGAAAATGAAGACCCAAAGTACAATAACAGGCAACGATTTGAGGTCTATTTTTTAAATGCTAAATCATTTCTGAAAGGAAAGAGAGTATTTGTTGATCACAATTTTAGAATCAATGCGAATAAGGGGGCTAATAATTTATATGTAACGCATCAATTTAATTACGAAAACAAGTTTTTTGAATACAATCAGACGACAGTTCCGTCAACTGTAGGAGGAACGATAGTGTACAGATTTGGGGATTCTTTTAAAGATAGTGGAATCAATGACCAAACCCATTACAATAAAATGTACAATAAAGTAGGGCTAATTTATGAGAATACAACCTTAGGGAAATTTCAATTTTTTGTGGATGATTTCAGATCTAATTACTACTACAATCAGATATTAATTTTTGATGATAAAACAGTTCCTAGCTCTTTAAGCCAAAACATAAATAATGTGGGAGGACAATATGAGTACCAAAAAAACAAGTGGAATGGAAAATTCTTGTATTCAAGATCGATTACCAATCAATCCCTATCAAATTTGGACGCCAAAGTGAAATATGATTTTAATGATGAAACGGAATTGTCATTTCAATATCAAAACATAAATAAGTTGCCTAATAATAATTACAATCTCTATCAAAGCAGCTATGTCCAGTACAACTGGTCAAATGATTTTAAGAATGAAAAAATAAACTCAATTAGCGCCAATGCTATCACACCATGGGTTAATGCGTCATTACAGGTTTCTGTCCTAAATGATCATTTGTATTTTAATGATATTTCAACTGATGCGCAGATATTGGCACGTACCCAGATTGTTGCGCCAACGCAATATGAGAACACGATAAATTACTTGTCGGTTAAAGTTAGCAAAGAATTAAAATTTGGGAGATTTGCATTAGATAATACCGTTTTATATCAAAAAGTAGATCAACAGGATAACATCATAAATGTGCCTGCAATTGTGACGAGAAATACCTTTTATTACTCAGGTTATTTTTTCAAAAAGAACGCTTTGTTTTTGCAGACAGGAGTTTCGTTAAATTATTTCACGAAATATTATGCCAATGATTACAATCCGGTGATTGGTGAGTTTTTCGTCCAAAATAAAAAGGAAATTGGAAATCATCCTAATTTTGATTTTTTTATTAATGCAAAGATTCAAAGAACCAGAATTTACCTAAAAGCGGAGCATTTTAATTCGGCCTTATCGGGGAATAATTTCTATTCTTCACCTAATAATCCTTCTCGTGATTTTACAATCCGTTTTGGATTGGTTTGGAATTTCTTCCAATAATTTTCTGGGTATTTTATCGTGTATGTTATATCTTTACTTGCTTGGCAGCAAGCAAGTAAAGGATGCCGCTTTAAATGAAATTCACTGAACTCCCATTGAAATAAAAGTATAGTGAAGTAATCACGAACGCATAATCCAGGAACCAAGATTATTTTGTAACAAAATGCTATCTTTGTGTTGTGATTTATAACAACGAACACTCTTAAATGAATAATAAAATGCACTACGCAGAAAATATATTAGGGACAATAGGCAACACGCCATTAGTAAAACTAAATAAAGTTGTTGCTGGTATAGAGGCTTTGGTACTTGCCAAAGTAGAAACCTTCAATCCGGGAAATTCTGTAAAAGACAGAATGGCCGTTAAAATGATTGAAGATGCCGAAGCTGACGGAAGATTGAAACCAGGAGGAACAATTATCGAAGGAACTTCAGGAAATACAGGAATGGGATTGGCATTAGTAGCCATCATAAAAGGCTACAAACTTATTTGTGTAATTTCGGATAAACAATCCAAAGAAAAAATGGATATTCTTCGTGCGGTAGGTGCAAAAGTGGTGGTTTGTCCAACGGATGTTGAGCCTACTGATCCACGATCCTATTATTCAGTTTCTAAAAGATTGGCTGAAGAAACACCTAATTCCTGGTATGTAAATCAATACGATAACCTATCCAACTCTTTAGCGCATTACGAGCAAACCGGGCCTGAAATTTGGGAACAAACAGGCGGTAAAATCACTCATTTTGTTTCTGGGGTAGGAACTGGAGGGACGATTTCAGGAGTTGGAAAATACTTGAAAGAGAAAAACCCAAATATTAAGATTTGGGGAATCGATACCTATGGTTCTGTGTTTAAAAAGTACCATGAAACAGGGATTTTCGACGAAAATGAAATCTATTCTTATATCACAGAAGGAATTGGCGAAGACATATTACCAAAGAATGTTGATTTTTCTTTGATTGATGGTTTTACAAAAGTAACTGATAAAGATGCAGCGGTTTATACCCGAAAAATTGCACTTGAGGAAGGAATATTTGTTGGGAATTCAGCTGGTGCAGCCGTAAAAGGATTGTTGCAACTCAAAGAACATTTCAAACCAGAAGATGTGGTTGTGGTTTTATTCCATGATTCAGGAAGTCGTTATGTGGGTAAAATGTTCAATGATGATTGGATGCGTGAAAGAGGTTTTCTGGACGAGGAAATCAAAAAAGCCGAAGATGTTATCAAAGATCATATCGACAAACCATTGATTGTAGTTCGTACAGAAGAATTAGTTTCACACGCTATAGAAAGAATGCGTAAATACAAGATTTCTCAAATTCCGGTGATTGACGTCACAGGATTTGTAGGTTCCGTTGATGAAAGTGATTTGTTCCAAAGTTATGTTGCCGATAAAAACGTAGCGGACAGACCCATTAAAGAAATTATGGGAAAACCATTTCCAATGGTAAAATTAGGAACTTCCATAGAAGAAGTTTCTAAATTATTTACCAAAGAAAACGATGCGGTTTTGGTTGAATTAGAGAATGGAAATCACCATATTATTACTAAATATGATATTATTGGGTCGATAAAATAAGGTTAAAATACGAATTTATTTTATACTATACTCCTGCAAGGTTTTTTTTAACCTTGTAGGTTTTTTGTTTTTAGAGAGTTTAGATTTAACTAAAAACTTTTCAATAGCCATAAATTATATTGATGTTTTATTGAGTTTTAAAAAGGTCTTTAACCTCTATTTTAAGGGCTTCAACAATTTTTAACATTGTACTTACTTTCATTTCTTGAGTTCCTTTAATATACTTTCTTAAATTCTCCACATCTAAACCGGCATCATGAGCAACATCTTTTTGTTTAAAATTATTTTGCTTTATGATTTCATTTATTCTATTACCCAAGTCAATAATAGTTTGTGGTACCTCTGTTTTTCTAGTCCTTTTCATATTCCGAAAATTACAAGAGTGAGATTGTTTTTAACTGATTGAAAACAATCGGTTGATTGCGACCGAATATTTAATTATATTTGAAAAATATAATTATTTAAATGAAACTATACGCAATTCTCGAATCTGTTTTAAAATCAGAATCCAACAATATTACCACCACAAAACTATTAGACAATCAAGGGGATTTGATGCTCAATAAAATTCACGATTTAGTAGATAAAACCGATGAAAACTTAATTGGGTTGTTATTAGAAAATCAAGAATTACGAGAAAAATTCTTCTTTAAAATCAAAGATGTTTATGTTTTTAAAACCAATGATTTCAAGTTTTTTTTAGATGAAAATAAAATTGACAATTCTTATACCCAATACGAAAACAGAATTGGATTAACTGCTGGCGGAAAATTTTTGAAAGACTGTGCCGATGTTGTTTTAGATTTTCCATACAAAGATTGCATTCTCGAAGGCGGACAAAGGACCGAAGAAGGCACTGATACTTATTTTGAATACGAGCCAAAAGACGGTCATTACCTTGAAAAACAAGCCAAACGAAAAGAAATATTTTTTAATACCGTTCTTGCCAAAGACGAAATTGACCGATTGCTTGAACCTAAAGCTTTTACCAACATAAAAAAATATACTGCAAATGGAGAAGAAAATATAACTTCTTTTAATAGAGATGAAAATGGCACCATAAAAGACAATCTTATCATTAAAGGAAACAACCTTTTAGCCTTGCATACTTTGAAAAGCGAGTTTGCTGGCAAAGTAAAACTCATTTACATTGACCCTCCATATAATACTGAAAAAGACACTTTTAAATATAATGATAACTTTACTCATAGTACTTGGTTAACATTTATTTATAATAGAATTTCTATTGCAAAAGTTTTATTAAAAGATGATGGTCTAATTTTTATAAGTTGTGATGATAATGAACAATCTTATTTAAAAGTTATATGTGATGAGATTTTTAGGCGTGAAAATTTTATTGCTAATCTTCCTACTGTGATGAATTTAAAGGGGAATAATGACGAATTCGGGTTTGCAGGCACTCACGAATATACTTTGGTTTATGGAATAAATAAAAAAATAGCTAAAATAAATGAATTTGATATAGAAGAAACAGAGCTAGAAAAATGGGATACTGATGACATAGGTTATTTTAAAAAGGGAGCACCACTTCGCGCTACTGGAGATGAAGATAAAAGAGAAGATAGAACAGATATGTTTTATCCTATATTGGTTAAAGAAGATATTGCTTCGACGATAACTGCAGAAGAACATTCTGGAATTTATAATAAAGTAACAAAAGAATTTGAGGATGATTTTTTGAATTCATTAATTTCAAAATACAAAGATTTGGGTTATGATGTAATTCTTCCTTTATCGGATAATGATTACGGTAGATGGCGTTGGGGTTTTTCTGAAAAAAACCGTAAAAGATTAAGTTACGATGTAATAGTATCTAACACAAAGAATGGTATTTCATTATATAAAAAACAAAGACCAGATCTTAACGATTTACCAAGTAAAAAACCAAAATCGTTGTTTTACAAACCTGAATATTCTAGTGGTAATGGAACAGCTCAAATCAAAAAAATTTTCGGCACAAAGATTTTTAAAAACCCAAAGCCTGTTGACTTGATTAAAGACTTTGTTAAGATAGGGAGTGATGATAACGATATTATTTTAGATTTTTTTTCTGGCAGCGGTACAACTGGCGATGCAATTATTCAATTGAATAATGAAACAGATAGCAATAGAGGATTTATTCTTGTGGAACAATTAGATTATGTAGAACAGGTTACTTGCAAAAGAGTATCTAATTCAATTTTCGAAGAAAAAAAAGGTTCATTCGTTTATTTAGAGCTAGCCAAAAACAATCAAAATGCTATTGAACACATTCAGTCTTGCGAAAATTATCAAGATTTAGTTGATTATTTTGATGAAATGAGCAACAAGTATTTCTTGCATTATAATGTAAAATTAAAGGAATTTAGAGAAGTAATTTGTAAAGAAGAAAACTTCAAAAAATTGACATTAGACCAACAAAAAATAATGTTTGTCAAAATGCTTGATTTAAATCAGTTGTATGTCAATGTTTCGGATATGGAAGACAGTCGATATGCTTTGAGCTCGACTGATATTGCTGTGACAAAAGATTTTTATCAAATATAGTAATCATTATTATGAGTTTATTTCCAGAAAAATATCTTTATCAAGAAATAGCAGAAAAGCAAAGAGAATATCGTTTGCCTTATTCTAACATTCCGAATTACATCACGGATAATTTAAAATTTCCACTTTTCAAGTGGCAGGAAAGCGCCTTGCTTAACTTTTTAGATTATGCGGTTATAAAAGAATATGAAGAAGATAAAAATCCAACTCATTTGCTTTTTAATATGGCTACTGGGACAGGGAAAACCTTGTTGATGGCAGCTGTAATTTTATATTATTACAAACAAGGGAAAAACAAGTTCATCTTTTTTGTAAATCAAAACAACATAGTTGGCAAAACAGAAGACAATTTAACCAATCCGCTACATAACAAATATTTATTTCAGACTAATATTGTTATTGATGATACGATAGTAAATATAAAAAAAGTAGATACATTCTCAAATTATGATGATGATATTCAAATCGTTTTTACAACAATTCACGCACTTCACAATTCAGTTTATAAAGTAAAAGAAGATTCTTTGTTTTTAGAACAATTGCAAAAAGACGACATTATTATGCTTGGCGATGAAGCTCATCATTTGAATGCAACAACCAAAAAGAAAAAAGGACAACAGTTAGAAATGGATACGGTTTTTGAATTGTCCGAAAAAGCAAGTCAAGACCAAGTAGAAAAAAGTTGGGAACATACTGTTATTCAACTAATTTTAAATAAAGGTAAAAAGGAACAAAATTTATCTAACCAAAATGTGCTTGTCGAATTTACAGCAACGGTTCCAGATAATATTGATGTAAAAGAAAAATATGTACCCAAAACAATAGCAAAATTTGATTTAAAAGATTTTCTAAAAGCAGGATACACCAAAGAGATTAATTTGGTTTCGAGTTCTTTTAGCAAACGAAAAAGAGTTTTGCAAGCCTTGTTATTTAATTGGTACAGAAATGAAATTGCGCTAAAATATAATATTCCTAATTTCAAACCCGTTATACTTTTTAGGAGTAAATACATTGACAAAGACCAAGAAAATAATTCGCAAGAAGATTTTGAATTTTTCATTAATTTAATCAAAGATTTAACAACCGAAGATTTTAATTTTTTGAATGAATTTGATGAAGAAGCACTTTTTAATATTACGGAACTATACAAAAAAGGTCAAAGCCGAATCATTGATATTAAACGGTATATGCTCGAAAATAAGTTGACGACAAATCATATTATTAAATACCTGCAAGGCGCATTTGTCGACAGAAATTGTATTATTACCAATTCTAAAAAAGGTACAAAAACAATTGAAAAAACCGAAGCCGAAACAGAAAGATTGTTAAACAGTCTTGAGGATAAAAACAATCATATTAGAGCCATTTTTACCGTACAAAGACTTACAGAAGGTTGGGATGTTTTAAATCTTTATGATATTGTTAGGATGTATGAAGGAAGAGATAGCGGTAAGAGTGAAACAGGTGGAAGAAAAGCTGGTAAAGCAACCACAGCAGAAGTTCAATTAATTGGGCGAGGTGTTCGCTATTATCCATTTGAATTTGAAGAGAAAGAAAAGAATAAGCGAAAATTCGATAATTTATTAAACCACGATTTACGTGTTTTAGAAGAGTTTTTTTTTCATAGCGATAATGACGAAAAGTATATAAATGAATTAAAGGATGAATTAAAGCGTCAAAATTTATTACCTGAAAAAGACAAAATATTAAAAAAATATGAACTAAAAAAAACGTTTATTGAAGATAATAGAGACTTTTACAATAAAATGCAACTCTATTGTAACAGCCGTCCACCAAATCCAAATAAGCGAAAATCTACATTAGATGAAATAAAATTTACATTTGATTTTGAATATAAATTAGATACTTTTAGAATTAATGAAACTACTGTAAATCTTGAAGAAAAAGAGGATAAGACTCGCTTTAAACAAGGTACATCTGATAGTAAAACATTATCATTAAAACTGAAAAACTTCGAAAGACACATCATTTGGAAAGCCATAAATAGCATAGCAAAAAGAAGTAATTCGATATTAAGATTCAATAAACTAAAAGAAGAATTAAGTATAAATTCCATTGATGAGATTTTAGAAGATAAACTTTTAGGGCAATTTCCTATAAAGTTGATTGTTCCAAAAACGGTTGTCAGTTTAGATGATGTTTCGAATATCGAGCAATTAAATGCCTTAATTCGTTTTTTTGAAAAAATATCAAATGAAATTCAATTCATTTCAAATCCTTATATCGGTTCAGAATTTGAATTAAAACCATTCGCAGCAATGGATGTTTGGTACAAAGAAAAATCAATTGTTGAAGAACCAGAGAATGTTAATTTAGAAAACGAATTAAAAGACAAGGATTGGTATGTTTATAATGGTTTTAGCGGAACTAGCGAAGAAAGAAACCTGATTTCGTTTTTGAAAGATACAATGGGGAATTTCGAAAACAAATACGAAAAAGTATTCTTGTTAAGAAACGAAGAAGTATATAAAATTTATGATTTTGAAAAAGGCAGGGGTTTTCAACCTGATTTTTTATTGTTTCTGAAATCGCCTAAAAAAGAATTGTATTACCAAGTATTTATAGAGCCAAAAGGCGGCGATAGAATTTCAAACGATGATAGTAAATGGAAAGAAGAATTTTTAAAGCAAATTTCTCATAAATACGGAACAAAAAAAATCCTAAAAGCCGAAAATAAGGATTATGTTTTATTTGGATTACCATTGTACAACAATCAAAATGATTTAGATTTTAAGAAAGCGGTTAATGAAAATTTAGAGGTATCGATTTAAAGTCTGACTTCTTTTCTAAAAAGGAATATCGAAAGAAGAGAAATTGCTTGAAGGAAGTGTTTTTAAATTTAAGCTATAATTTGTAGATACGATAACTTTCAATAGAATCGATTTGTAAAGAGCTAAAAGTTTTAGAACCCAAAAGTTTACAAGACGAAATGAAAAAAAAGTTGTTGAATGCTTTGAACTTGTATAATTGATAGTATTTTTGTAAATCTGAAATCAAAAATCGTTACACGAGCCTGTAAGGCGAACTGGCGAAGCAATCCTAAATCTGAAATCAAATTGACTTTCACCGCCATAGATTTTGAAACCGCAACAGCATTCCATCCTTGCTCTGTAGGTATTGTCACCGTAGAAAACGGAATAATTGTAGATGAATTTGTCAGTTTAATCAAGCCGCCAAATAATCTATATTCTCCTTTTACCATTCAAGTTCACGGAATTTATCCACGTGATACAGTAAATGCAAAATCATTTGCACAAGTGTATCCTGAAATTCAAAAACGGCTGCAAAACAGGGTTGTTGTAGCTCATAATGAGAGTTTCGATAGAAATGTTCTTGCTAAATCAATGGCACTTTATAATTTGGATTATGCTGATTTAAATTTGGCGCCTCGTTGGGAATGCACCGTGAAAATTTACAAAGCCAAAGGGTTGAAACCAACAAAATTAAGCGATTGTTGTAGGGAAATGAAAATACAATTAAATCATCATGAAGCTTTATCTGATGCTCGGGCTTGCGCCAAATTGTATTTATTGCGATAAATTTCTTTCATTTCTGTTTTTTTTCTTACTTTAGAAGTCTATTGTCTCCAAGTCTATACTCTATTATCTGAAAAAAATATGAAAGAAGATTTCCTCCATTATCTCTGGAAATTCAAGAAGTTTGATACTTTGAATTTAAAAACGTTTAACGATGAGGAAATCACAATTGCCAATGTAGGGCAATACCTTGAATTGGCAGGTCCTGATTTTTTCAATGCTCAAATTACTATTGGTGATCAAAAATGGGCTGGAAACGTCGAAATTCATCTCAAATCTTCTGATTGGTACGTGCATCATCACGAAAGAGATACAGGGTATGAAAACGTAATTCTACATGTAGTTTGGGAACATGATGCGGGGATTTTTAGAAGTGATAATACTGAAATTCCGGTTTTGGAATTAAAAAAATATGTAGAAAAAGAGACTGTTGAAAATTACCAATCTTTAATGTCCCCAAAATCATGGATTTTTTGTGAAAAACAACTGATAAACATAGATGAATTTACTTTAAAAAACTGGCAAGAACGTTTGTTTTTTGAACGTTTAGAAAGGAAATCCCAACCTATATTTGATTTATTGGAACAAACCAGTCAAGATTGGGAAGCCGTTTTATTTTGTCTTTTAGCCAAGAATTTTGGTTTAAATACGAATGGGGAAATCTTTTTGAAAATTGCCCGATCCATTCCTTTTTCAATCATAAGAAAAGAAAGTTTTGAAGTGGAGAATCTGGAAGCATTAATTTTTGGGAATGCTGGTTTGTTGGATTCTGAAAAGGAAGATAATTATTTCAAAGATTTAAAATTCAGGTATTTCTATTTGCTCCACAAATATCAAATGGAGAAAAGTTGTATAGAGCCCGTTCAGTTTTTCAAGCATCGTCCTGATAATTTTCCAACGATACGACTTTCTCAATTGGCTAATTTATACCACAGTCAGCAAAATTTATTTTCGAAAATAAGTACATTAAATTCATTAAAAGATATTTATGAAGTTTTCCAAGTGTCCGCTTCTGAATATTGGTTAAATCATTATCAATTTGACAAAGAAAGCCCGAAGAAAAAGAAACCGCTTTCTAAATCTTTCATCGATTTGATTGTTATAAATACTATAATTCCACTTCAGTTTGCTTTCGCAAAAAGTCAGGGAAAAGAAATTTCTGAGGATTTAATACGCCTTTTAAATGAAGTTGCTCCAGAGAAAAATGCGGTTATAGATAAATTTAGTTCTTTCGGTATACAATCAAAAAGTGCTTTTGAAACTCAATCTTTGTTACAACTCAAAAATGAGTATTGTAATAAAAGCAAATGTTTAGAATGTGCTGTTGGCATGGAATTGTTGAAAAAAAGTTGATTCAGTTATTTTTGGATTTGTTTACTGGAGAATGCTGTAATGTTGTAAATTTGTTTTTCGGATAAACGAAATAACCAATTCAATAAATAAGCTAAAGAATGTCAGTAATTATAAAACTCAAGTTTTTTTTTGAGAAACACGGTTTCCATGTTTCTTCCCGTTTGGCTGATACATTAGGGATGCGTGCCAGTAGTGTACGATTATTTTTTATCTACTTGTCGTTTGTTACCGTTGGATTGTGGTTTGCGGTTTATTTGACATTGGCCTTCTGGATTCGTCTGAAGGATTTAATTCGAGCGAAACGTACCTCAGTTTTTGATTTGTAAAAATAATATAAATTTAAAAAGGGATTATAAAGTACTTGAAATACTTTATAATCCCTTTTTAAATTAGGATAGAAATTTATTTATCTGGATTGTTTAATTTACTATTTTTCTTTCCATATACAAAATAGATAACAACACCTAATGCCATCCATACAACTAGTCTTGCCCAGCTTTCGTTAGGCAATGAATACATTAAAGCTAAACAGATTACAATACCGGCAATAGGTACAAATGGTACTAAAGGCGTACGGAATGATCTTGGTGCATCTGGCATTCTTTTACGCATTACCAATACTCCAATACAAACTAAAACGAATGCTAATAATGTTCCAATACTTACCATATGACCCAAATCACTTACAGGTACAAACCCAGCAAAAAGACTCACAAAAATCATGAAGAAAATATTTGTTTTCCATGGGGTACGGAATTTAGCGTGAATTTCGCTGAAGAATGAAGGTAATAAACCATCTTTACTCATCGTGTAGAAAACACGACTTTGTCCCATTAACATTACCAACATTACAGAAGTATAACCGGCTAAAATAGCTATAATCAAACCTGTTTGCAAAAAGGTATACCCAGTTCTGGCAAATGCTGTTGCAGCTGGTTTAGCATCACCGGCAAATTCATTATAAGGAACAAGTCCTGTCATTACGTGTGCAAATAATACATAAAGTATGGTGCAAATTACCAATGATCCTAAAATACCAATTGGCATCCCTTTCTGTGGGTTTTTTGCTTCTTGAGCTGCTGTAGATACGGCATCAAAACCAATAAAAGCAAAGAAAACGGTTCCTGCACCGGCAGCAATTCCTGACCATCCAAACTCTCCAAAAACGCCTGTGTTTTCAGGGATGTATGGTGTGTAGTTTGCAGTGTCAATAAAACTCCAACCTAAAACAATAAACATAATAACTACGATTACTTTTACAATAACGAGTATGTTATTTATAGATGCAGATTCTTTAGTTCCTCTTATCAGCAATAACGATAACATGGAAACTATAAAAATTGCTGGAAGGTTTATCATTCCGCCTTCTATAATAGTTCCGTCACTTAATTTTAACGTTTCCCAGGGTGAACAAATCAAATTATGGGGGAGGTGAATACCGTATTTATTTAATAATTCGAGTAAATATCGCGACCAGCTTACACCTACCGTAGCGGCTCCTAATGCATATTCAAGAACTAAATCCCAGCCAATAATCCAAGCCATAAATTCTCCCATAGTTGCATAGGAATACGTATAGGCACTTCCTGCTACAGGTATCATTGATGCAAACTCTGCATAGCAAAGTCCTGCAAAAGCACATCCTACGGCGGCTAAAACAAAGGAGAGTGTAACTGCAGGACCTGCGTGTTCCGCTGCTGCAATACCTGTTAATGAAAATAATCCTGCTCCAATAATTGCTCCAACTCCAAGTGCTACTAGTGAACGTGAGGACAAAGTCCTTTTTAATCCTTTTTCAGATTCTGATGCTTCATTTAGCAATACCGACAGTGGTTTAGTTTTCCAAATTGACATGGGTTATATGGTTTTGTTTGTTATTAAGCTCCAAATGTATTCTTTTTTATAAAAAATAAAAACAATAATTTAAATAAACTTTTAAAATAAAAAAAAACTAACAATATTTCAATAAATACATAATAATTATTTTAACGACTTGTTTTTGTGAATTGTGTAAAAAATTTAACTATATTTTTTTAAATTCTTATTTTAAAGTTGTGAAACTTTCATTAAGAAAATGCAAATTGAATTGATTTTTATTATATTTTTAAATTTAAATAGTTTTCTTATTTTTAGCTATTAAAATAAGTTTTTTTAATCAAATTAAAATAATGGATTTCAGAACGATAGTTACTTATTTTAAATTTTCTCGTGAGCAACGCAATGGTATTTTATTGTTGTTTGGGATTATAATTGTTTTACAATTGATTTATTTTTTTGTTGATTTTAGTGTTGTAGCAAAAAATTATCCAGAGAAACAAAAGTGGCTTTCACTACAATCTCAAATTGATTCCATGAAAACGGAGAATCAAGCGGAACTTCCTAAAATGTATCTCTTCAATCCTAATTTTATTACAGATTATAAAGGATATAAACTTGGAATGTCTGTTGAAGAAATAGATAGGTTGCTTTCTTTTAGAAAAGAAAATAAATATGTGAATTCTCCAAAAGAATTTCAAAATGTGACTAAAATTTCTGATTCATTATTAAATGCTATAGCTCCTTATTTTAAATTCCCGGAATGGGTGAACAATAAAAAAGAATTCAAAGCGTATAAAAATTATTCAAATCAGGCTTTCGCCAAAAAAGAGAAAATTGTTTTAATCGATATCAATCAGGCAACTCAAGAAGATTTGATAAAAATTTATGGGATAGGCGAGGTCATTTCTTTGCGGATTTTAAAACAAAAAGAAAGTTTAGGAGGTTTTGTTTCGATGGAACAAATGAAAGATGTTTGGGGATTATCTCCCGAAGTTATTGAAAATTTGAATGCTCATTTTAAAGTCTCAGTGCTCCCGAATTTCAAGAAGATAGATATTAATAATGCATCATTAAAGGAACTTTCTCAGTTTTCTTATTTTAGATATGCTCTAGCAAAAGAAATTGTGACCTATAGAAGTATGAAAGGAGATATTAATAATATTGAGGATTTAATAAAAATTAAGGGATTTCCTGTTGATAAAGCAAAAATAATTGACTTATATTTGGACTTTTAAAATAAAACAGTATTACAATGAACTTTGACTACAACGAAACACAATCGATGATTGCACAATCTATAAGAGATTTTGCTGAAAAAGAAATTCGCCCAAATATAATGGAGTGGGATGAAGCACAAACATTTCCCGTGCCATTATTTAAAAAATTAGGTGAAATGGGTTTTATGGGTGTTTTGGTGCCAGAAGAACTCGGAGGTTCTGGATTAGGATATCATGAATACATTACTATTATAGAAGAAATATCAAAAGTAGATCCGTCGATTGGGTTGTCTGTTGCGGCACATAATTCTTTATGTACCAATCATATTTTGACATTTGGAAACGAAGAGCAAAAGAAAAGATGGATTCCTAAATTAGCCACCGCAGAACATATAGGTGCTTGGGGATTGACAGAGCACAATACGGGATCGGATGCTGGTGGAATGAATACTACTGCAAAAAAAGAGGGGGATTTCTGGATTGTTAATGGAGCTAAGAATTTTATTACGCATGCCATTTCCGGAGATATCGCTGTTGTAATTGTTCGTACAGGTGAAAAAGGAGATTCGAAAGGAATGACTGCTTTTGTTTTCGAAAAAGGAATGCCGGGTTTTACCTCTGGAAAAAAAGAAAATAAATTAGGAATGCGCGCCAGTGAAACTGCTGAATTGATATTTGATAATTGTCGTATTCCTGATGCTAACAGATTAGGGGAAGTAGGGCAAGGTTTTATTCAAGCGATGAAAATTTTGGATGGTGGAAGAATATCCATTGGAGCATTGTCATTAGGAATTGCCAAAGGAGCTTATGAAGCGGCATTGAAATATTCGAAAGAAAGACATCAGTTTGGACAGCCAATTTGTGAATTTCAAGGAATTTCATTCAAGTTAGCTGATATGGCAACTGAAATTGAAGCTTCGGAATTGTTATTACACAAAGCAGCTTTCTTGAAACAAGAACACAGACCGGTGACTACGATGGGAGCTATGGCTAAAATGTTTGCTTCGGAAGTGTGTGTGAAAGTCGCTAATGAAGCGGTGCAAATTCACGGGGGGTATGGTTATATCAAAGATTATCCAGTGGAGAAATTCTATAGAGATTCTAAATTATGTACCATTGGTGAAGGAACTACAGAGATTCAAAAAATAGTGATTTCGAGAAATTTGTTGAAGGAATAGTTTTTGAAATTAAAAAATAGAATAAAGAGTCAAGACACATTAAATTGTAGATTGGCTCTTTTTTTTGCGTGAAGGATGGAAGAGGAAAGCCCGGAATGCAATGAGGACTTGCAACGGACAGCCTGACGGCGGATGAAAAGATGTTTTGATGACAACAAAAGTGGTGTCCGCCGGCACGCCCGAAAATAATCCATAATTCATGACTCGTAATTCAAAATAATGTTTACTTTTGCACACTTAAAGAAAGGGGGTGTCTATATTATGTTAATTATACCAATTAAAGACGGAGAAAATATCGATAGAGCGTTAAAACGCTACAAAAGAAAATTTGATAAAACAGGAACTGTTCGTCAATTAAGAGCACGTACTGCTTTTATTAAGCCTTCAGTTACAAATAGAATCAAAATTCAAAAAGCGGCTTATATCCAAAATATGAGAGATAACTTAGAGAGTTAGTCAATATCTATTAAAATAAAGTACCGTTAGTCATTAAAAGTTTTATAACTTTGATGCTAACGGTTTTTTTATGGCTAATAATAAAGATGCATTTCGGGATTATCTGCAGTTGGAGAAAAAATATTCTTCACATACCGTTACAGCGTATTGCAATGACATTACTTCTTTTGAATCATTCAATACTATTCATTTCGATCAAGAGGATGTAGAACATGTTAATTATAGTCAAATAAGAAGTTGGATTGTTTCTCTTGTTGATGATAATATATCAAATACCTCAGTCAATAGAAAAATTGCATCCTTAAAAGCATTTTACAAATTTCTGTTAAAAACAAAACAAATAGAAGTTAGTCCGCTATTGAAGCACAAAGCATTAAAGACTCCTAAGATATTACAAATCCCGTTTTCTGAAAAAGAAGTTGTAGATGCGTTAAGTCATATGCAAAATCCAGTAGGTTTCGAGGAAATAAGAAATAAACTTATAGTTGATTTGTTTTATACTACCGGTATGCGAAGAACGGAGTTGATTCATTTAAAAGTAGTTAATGTCAATTTATCTAGCAGTACGGTCAAAGTGTTGGGAAAAAGGAATAAGGAGCGGATATTGCCGATTTTGCCGATAATAATAGATCAATTTTCTTTATACTTAAAAGAGAGGGCGTGCTTGTTATCTATTGTAGATAGTGATTATTTTTTTCTCACAAAAAAAGGGTTAAAATTAAATGATTCCTTTGTGTATCGATTAATAAATTCTTACTTTAGTGCTGTCTCCGAGAAAGTAAAAAAAAGTCCACATATATTGCGACACACGTTTGCTACTCACCTATTAAATAATGGAGCCGATTTGAATTCAGTGAAAGAATTATTGGGACATTCTAGTCTGGCATCAACGCAAATATACACACACAATAGTTTATCAGAGCTAAAAAAAGTATATGAAGATGCGCATCCAAGGAATCAGAAGTAATTCGGAAATGTTTAACTATTAAAAAATAATGATTATGAAGGTAAATGTTCATGCAGTTAACTTTACTGTTGACAAAAAGCTAGTAGATTTTGTTCAAGAAAGAATGGACAAATTGGAAAAATATTACGATAAAGTAGTCTCGGCAGATGTTTTTTTGAAAGTTGAAAAGACAAGTGATAAGGAGAATAAAATTGCCGAGATAAAAATTAATGTCCCTGGAGATGATTTTGTAGTTAAAAAGCAGTGTAAAATTTTTGAAGAAGCAGTGGAACTTTGTGCGGAATCTTTAGAACGATTGTTGGTGAAAAGGAAAGAAAAAATAAGTTCGCACATTTAATATAAATTTTTTTAAAAAAATGTTTTGAATGAGAGATAAAATCTCTACATTTGCAGTCCGTTAGAAATAGCGGACTTTTTTTATTGATAATGCCAGTGTAGCTCAGTTGGCTAGAGCAGCTGATTTGTAATCAGCAGGTCGTGGGTTCGAGTCCCTCCACCGGCTCTAAAAAGTTAATGTCGATGCTTTGCAGGAAGATTCTTTAAAATCCGAAAGGACGAGAAGTTTATCCCGAGCGAAGTCGAGGGAAGTCCCTCCACCGGCTCTTTTTTTGAAATATTGATAATTAATGGTTAAGGGGAGATACTCAAGCGGCCAACGAGGGCAGACTGTAAATCTGCTGTGTAAACTTCGCAGGTTCGAATCCTGCTCTCCCCACAAAATAAAGTTTAAGAGTTTCGAGTTTTAGTAAATTTGAAATATTGAACTGGAAATGAAGATTTCTCTGCCGGTGTAGCTCAGGGGTAGAGTGCTTCCTTGGTAAGGAAGAGGTCTCGGGTTCAATTCCCGACATTGGCTCAAGTAAGTAGGAAATAGAAATTAATATATAACTAAGATTAAAAATTAAGTAAAATGGCAAAGGAAAATTTTAACCGTAACAAGCCCCACTTAAACATTGGAACAATTGGGCACGTGGATCACGGAAAAACGACATTAACTGCGGCAATTACAAAAGTATTGTCTGATGCAGGTTACTGTCAAGCAAAATCATTTGATCAAATTGATAATGCTCCAGAAGAAAAAGAAAGAGGTATTACAATTAATACATCTCACGTTGAGTATGAAACTGCTAATCGTCATTACGCTCACGTTGACTGTCCAGGTCACGCGGATTACGTAAAGAACATGGTTACAGGTGCTGCTCAAATGGATGGTGCTATTTTAGTTGTTGCTGCTACTGATGGACCAATGCCGCAAACACGTGAGCATATCCTTTTAGGTCGTCAGGTAGGTATTCCTAGAATGGTTGTATTCATGAATAAAGTGGATATGGTTGATGATGAGGAATTACTTGAATTAGTTGAGATGGAAATCAGAGACTTGTTATCTTTCTATGAATATGATGGAGATAATGGTCCTGTTGTTCAGGGTTCAGCTTTAGGTGGATTGAATAATGATCCAGT
The DNA here is from genome assembly GCF_048276375.1 of Flavobacterium sp. ZB4R12. Taxonomy (NCBI): domain Bacteria; kingdom Pseudomonadati; phylum Bacteroidota; class Flavobacteriia; order Flavobacteriales; family Flavobacteriaceae; genus Flavobacterium; species Flavobacterium sp. ZB4R12. Next base: position 59,521 of record NZ_JBLNKS010000004.1, read on the forward strand.
TTGGGTGCCAAAAATTCTTGAATTAATGGCAGCTGTTGATGCTTGGATCGAAGAGCCGGTAAGAGACGTTGCAAAACCTTTCTTGATGCCTGTTGAAGATGTATTCTCAATCACTGGTCGTGGAACTGTTGCTACAGGTCGTATCGAAACAGGTGTTGCTAATACTGGAGATGCAGTTGAGATCATTGGTATGGGAGCTGAAAAATTGACTTCTACTATTACAGGAGTTGAGATGTTCCGTAAAATCCTTGATAGAGGAGAAGCTGGAGATAATGTAGGTATTCTTTTAAGAGGTATTCAAAAAGAAGACATCAAAAGAGGAATGGTTATTTGTAAACCAGGTTCAGTTAAACCACACGCTACTTTTAAAGCTGAGGTTTATATCTTGAAAAAAGAAGAAGGTGGTCGTCACACACCATTTCATAATAACTACCGTCCGCAGTTTTACGTACGTACAACGGATGTAACAGGTATCATTACTTTGCCAGCAGGTGTAGAGATGGTTATGCCTGGGGATAACTTAACTATTGATGTTGTATTGCTTAGTGCAATTGCATTAAATGTTGGTTTACGTTTCGCTATCCGTGAAGGTGGTAGAACAGTAGGTGCAGGTCAGGTAACTGAGATTGTAGCTTAATCCTATAAAATAATTTTTAAAACCAGTAACGCCTTGGGTTGTTACTGGTTTTTAATAAACGGGCGTAGTTCAAGGGTAGAATAGCGGTCTCCAAAACCGTTGATGGGGGTTCGAATCCCTCCGCCCGTGCAAATAAACTAAATCATAATGACAAAAGTTGTTAATTACATATCAGAAGCATTTGAAGAATTAAAGTCAAATGTAACTTGGCCGGCTTGGGCTGAGGTGCAACGTCTAACGATTGTTGTTGCTGTTTTTTCGGTATTATTCGCTTTGGCAACTTGGGGAGTAGATGAAATTTTCGCAAAAGCTTTGGCTGGATTTTTTAACTGGATAAAAGCATAATTTTTTTGTTATGGCAGATAATAATATTAAAAAGTGGTATGTAGTTAGAGCGGTAAGCGGACAAGAAAATAAAGTGAAAGCATACATCGAAACCGAAATCGCAAGATTAGGAATGGGTGATTATGTTTCGCAAGTTCTGGTTCCTACTGAGAAAGTAGTTACTGTAAAAGAAGGAAAAAAAATAATCAAGGATAAAGTTTATTTTCCTGGTTATGTTATGATTGAAGCAAATCTAATAGGTGAAATACCTCATATTATTAAGTCTATAACAAGTGTTATTGGTTTTTTAGGTGAAATCAAAGGCGGTGAGCCTGTACCATTAAGACTTTCTGAAGTTAACAGAATGTTAGGTAAAGTAGATGAGTTGGCTGTAAATACAGATACTCGTTCTATACCTTTCAATATTGGTGAGACTATTAAGGTTGTTGATGGGCCTTTCAATGGTTTCAATGGAACAGTTGAAAAAATAAATGAAGAAAAGCGTAAACTAGAAGTTATGGTGAAAATTTTCGGAAGAAAAACACCATTGGAGTTAAGTTTTATGCAAGTTGAAAAAGTATAATTTTTTGTTACATCTATAATATCCATTACAATCGCTTCCAATGATTGTAGTGTTAAATTTTTTAAAAAATGGCTAAAGAAATTAGTAAAGTAGTTAAACTACAAGTTAAGGGAGGTGCTGCGAACCCGTCGCCACCGGTTGGACCTGCTTTAGGAGCTGCTGGGGTAAACATCATGGAATTCTGTAAGCAATTTAATGCTAGAACTCAAGATAAGCCCGGCAAAATATGCCCAGTACAAATTACTGTGTATAAAGACAAATCTTTTGATTTTGTTGTAAAAACTCCTCCTGCAGCCGTTCAGTTAATGGAAGCTGCAAAGCTAAAATCTGGTTCTGGTGAGCCTAATCGTAAAAAAGTAGCTAGTGTTACTTGGGAACAAATTAGAGCTATTGCTGAAGACAAGATGCCAGACTTAAATGCATTCACTATGGAGTCTGCAATGAGTATGGTTGCTGGAACAGCTAGATCTATGGGTATAACTGTATCAGGAGACGCTCCTTTTTAATTAAGAGAAAGACATGGCAAAATTGACAAAAAAGCAAAAAGAGGCTGCTTCAAAAATTGAAAAGAACAAACTATATTCTCTTAAAGATGCTGCGGCATTGATAAAAGTAGTTGCTTCTGCAAAATTTGATGAGTCTGTTGATATCGCAGTTCGTTTGGGCGTAGATCCAAGAAAAGCGAATCAAATGGTTAGAGGTGTGGTGACATTACCTCATGGAACTGGTAAAGACGTTAAAGTATTGGCATTGGTTACTCCAGATAAAGAAGCGGAAGCTTTAGCAGCTGGTGCAGACTATGTAGGTCTTGACGATTATTTACAAAAAATTAAAGACGGTTGGACAGATGTTGATGTAATTATCACAATGCCTTCTGTTATGGGTAAATTAGGTCCATTAGGTCGTATTTTAGGACCTAGAGGTTTAATGCCAAACCCTAAAACAGGTACTGTAACTATGGATGTTGCAAAAGCTGTTCAAGAGGTTAAAGCTGGTAAAATTGACTTTAAAGTTGATAAAACTGGTATTGTGCATGCAGGAATTGGTAAAATTTCATTTGGAACTGAGCAAATTGTTGACAATGCACACGAAATTATTCAAACATTAATCAAACTTAAACCAACTGCTGCTAAAGGAACATACATCAAAAGTATTTACCTAACTAGCACTATGAGTCCTGCAATTGCTTTGGATCCTAAAGCAGTATAATTGGTAGTTAAAAATTTTTAGTATGACTAGAGAAGAAAAATCAATCGCGATTGAAGTTTTAACTGCACAGTTAGCTGGTACAAACATTGTTTATGTATCTGATATTTCTGGACTGAATGCAGAAACAACTTCAAACTTGAGAAGAGCTTGCTTTAAAGCAGGTATAAAATTAGAAGTAGTTAAAAACACTTTGCTTGCAAAAGCAATGGAAGCTTCAGCTAATGATTATGGAGATTTACCTTCAGTTTTGACTGGTAATAGCGCTATATTCATTTCTGACATAGCAAACGCTCCTGGTAAAATAATAAAAGATTTCAGAAAAAAATCAGCTAAACCTGTATTAAAAGGAGCTTATATTAACGCTGAAATTTATATTGGAGACGATCAATTAGATGCATTAGCAACTATTAAATCTAAAGAAGAGCTTATTGGCGAACTTATTGGATTATTGCAGTCACCAGCACAAAGAGTTATTTCTGCTCTTCAAAACCAATTCGCAAAAAGCGAAGAGGCTACAGAAGAAGTGGAAGCATAATAAAAAATAGAGATTTACTCTAGTTTTTATTAAAAAAAAAGCGCACAATAAATAAATTATATTTTTACAAATCATTTTAAAACGATAGAAAAAATGGCAGATTTGAAACAATTCGCAGAACAATTAGTTAACCTAACAGTAAAAGAAGTTAACGAATTAGCAACAATATTAAAAGACGAGTACGGTATCGAACCAGCTGCTGCTGCAGTAGTAGTTTCAGGTGGTGGAGACGCTGCTGTTGAAGATGTTCAAACTGAATTTACAGTTGTATTAAAAGAAGCTGGTGCTTCTAAATTAGCTGTTGTAAAATTAGTAAAAGAACTTACAGGTTTAGGTTTGAAAGAAGCTAAAGATGTAGTAGATAGCGCACCAAGCAACGTTAAAGAAGGTGTTTCTAAAGAAGAAGCTGAAGGGCTTAAAAAATCTTTAGAAGAAGCTGGAGCTGTAGTTGAGCTTAAATAGTTAAACTCGGTTTTGAGAACTAGGTTTAGGTCTTGGATACACATCCAAAGACCTAAACCATTTTTCGTATAATAAATTTATACGTTTATTTTACTTTTTTTTTAATCAAAATTTTGTCCATTGATGATAACAAATCAGACTGAAAGATTGAATTTTGCCTCAACAAAAAATATTCCTGATTATCCGGATTTTCTAGATGTTCAGGTTAAATCGTTTAAAGATTTTTTTCAATTAGAAACTAAATCTGACGAAAGAGGCGACGAAGGGCTTTACAATACCTTCATGGAAAATTTCCCAATTACTGATACAAGAAATAACTTCGTATTGGAATTCCTTGATTATTTTGTAGATCCACCACGTTACACAATTCAAGAATGTATAGAAAGAGGTCTTACTTATAGTGTGCCCTTAAAAGCAAGGTTAAAACTATATTGTACAGATCCAGAACACGAAGATTTTGAAACAATTGTTCAGGATGTATATCTTGGTACAATTCCTTATATGACACCAAGCGGTACCTTTGTTATTAATGGTGCTGAGCGTGTAGTTGTATCTCAATTACACAGATCGCCGGGTGTTTTCTTTGGTCAATCATTCCATGCAAATGGTACAAAATTGTATTCTGCCAGAGTAATTCCTTTTAAAGGTTCTTGGATAGAATTTTCTACAGATATTAATAGCGTAATGTATGCTTATATCGATAGAAAGAAAAAATTACCAGTTACCACTCTTTTTAGAGCAATTGGTTTTGAAAGAGATAAAGATATTCTGGAAATTTTTGATCTTGCTGAAGAAATTAAGGTTTCTAAAACAGGTCTTAAAAAATATGTCGGTAGAAAATTAGCTGCCCGTGTATTGAATACATGGCATGAAGATTTCGTAGATGAAGATACTGGTGAAGTAGTTTCTATCGAACGTAACGAAATAATCCTTGATAGAGATACAATTATCGACAAAGATAATGTGGAGGAAATCATCGATTCTAACGTTAAATCTATTTTGTTGCATAAAGAAGATGCTAATCAAGGTGATTATGCCATCATTCACAATACGTTACAAAAAGATCCGACAAACTCTGAAAAAGAAGCTGTTGAGCATATTTACAGACAATTGCGTAACGCAGAACCGCCTGATGAAGAAACTGCTCGTGGTATTATAGATAAATTATTCTTCTCTGACCAACGTTACAACTTAGGTGAAGTAGGTCGTTATAGAATGAACAAAAAACTTGGTTTAGATATTCCAATGGAAAAGCAAGTGCTTACCAAAGAAGATATCATTACCATTGTAAAATATTTGATTGAATTGATCAACTCTAAAGCAGAGATTGATGATATTGATCACTTATCAAACCGTCGTGTTAGAACAGTTGGAGAACAATTGTCTCAACAATTCGGTGTTGGTTTAGCTCGTATGGCTAGAACTATTAGAGAGCGTATGAACGTTAGAGATAACGAGGTGTTTACACCAATAGATTTGATTAATGCTAAAACATTATCATCTGTTATCAACTCTTTCTTTGGAACAAACCAGTTGTCTCAGTTTATGGATCAAACGAATCCACTTGCCGAGATTACACACAAAAGAAGATTATCTGCACTAGGACCAGGTGGACTTTCGAGAGAAAGAGCAGGTTTTGAGGTACGTGACGTTCACTATACACATTACGGACGTTTATGCCCAATTGAAACTCCAGAGGGACCAAACATTGGTTTGATTTCATCTCTTGGTGTTTATGCTAAAGTAAACGGAATGGGTTTCATCGAAACACCTTACCGTAAAGTAACTAATGGAACTGTAGATTTAGTGTCTACTCCAGTTTATTTAAGCGCAGAAGAAGAAGAAGGAATGATGATTGCTCAGGCAAACATTCAAATGGATGCTACTGGAAAAATTACTGCCGAAGACGTAATTGCACGTCAAGAAGGTGATTTCCCGGTAATTGAACCAACAAGAGTAGATTATACCGATGTTGCGCCAAACCAAATTGCTTCTATCTCAGCTTCTTTGATTCCTTTCTTAGAACATGATGATGCGAATAGAGCCTTGATGGGATCTAACATGATGCGTCAGGCCGTACCATTAATTCGTCCTGAAGCTCCAATTGTTGGAACTGGTTTAGAGCGTCAAGTAGCTTCTGATTCCAGAGTGTTGATTAATGCTGAAGGAGATGGAGTTATTGAATATGTAGATGCAAATATTATCACTATCAAATACGATCGTTCTGAGGAAGAAAGAATGGTAAGTTTTGAGCCTGATGAAAAAACATACAATCTAATTAAATTTAGAAAAACCAATCAAGGTACAAGTATCAATCTAAAACCTATCGTAAGAAAAGGGGATAGAGTGGTTCCTGGACAAGTATTGTCAGAAGGTTATGCTACTCAAAATGGTGAATTAGCTTTAGGTAGAAACCTGAAAGTTGCATTTATGCCATGGAAAGGTTACAACTTTGAGGATGCGATTGTAATTTCTGAAAAAGTAGTTCGTGACGATATTTTTACCTCTATTCACGTTGATGATTATTCATTAGAAGTTAGAGATACTAAATTAGGTAACGAAGAATTAACGAATGATATACCAAACGTTTCTGAAGAAGCTACTAAAGATTTAGATGAAAACGGAATGATCAGAATTGGAGCCGAGGTTAAACCTGGTGACATTCTTATCGGAAAAATTACTCCAAAGGGGGAATCGGATCCTACTCCGGAAGAGAAATTGCTTCGTGCAATCTTCGGGGACAAAGCAGGTGATGTAAAAGATGCTTCATTAAAAGCGTCTCCTTCTTTACATGGTGTTGTTTTAGACAAAAAATTGTTCGCAAGAGCAGTAAAAGATAAACGCAAACGTACTCAAGATAAAGATGCTTTAGGCGCTTTAGAAATGGAATTCGAAACTAAATTTGTTGAATTAAAAGACAAATTAGTAGAGAAACTTTTCTTAATCGTTAACGGAAAAACATCTCAAGGTGTAATGAATGATTTGGGTGAAGAAGTTTTACCAAAAGGTAAAAAATACACTCAAAAAATGCTTTATGCAGTTGAAGATTTTGCTCACTTAAGTAAAGGTCAATGGGTTGCTGATGATGCAACTAATAAAATGGTTAATGATTTAATTCATAACTATAAAATTAAATTGAACGATTTACAAGGGGCATTACGTAGAGAGAAATTCACTATTACAGTTGGAGATGAATTGCCAGCAGGAATCTTGAAATTAGCGAAAGTATATATTGCCAAAAAACGTAAACTGAAAGTTGGGGATAAAATGGCGGGACGTCACGGTAACAAAGGTATTGTTGCTCGTATCGTTCGTCATGAAGATATGCCTTTCCTTGAAGATGGAACTCCAGTTGATATCGTGTTGAACCCACTTGGTGTACCTTCACGTATGAACATTGGTCAAATTTATGAAACTGTTCTTGGTTGGGCAGGACAAAACTTGGGTAGAAAATTTGCTACACCAATTTTTGACGGAGCAACTCTTGATCAAATCAATGAATTGACTGATGAAGCTGGAATACCACGTTTTGGACATACACATTTATATGATGGTGGTACAGGAGAACGTTTCCATCAAGCAGCAACAGTAGGAGTTATCTACATGTTGAAACTTGGACACATGGTTGACGATAAAATGCACGCACGTTCTATAGGTCCATACTCGTTGATTACGCAACAACCACTTGGAGGTAAAGCTCAATTTGGAGGTCAACGTTTTGGAGAGATGGAGGTTTGGGCACTTGAGGCTTATGGAGCATCAAGTACACTTAGAGAAATCTTGACCGTGAAGTCTGATGATGTTATCGGTAGAGCAAAAACTTACGAAGCAATCGTTAAGGGTGAATCTATGCCAGAACCAGGATTACCGGAATCATTCAATGTATTGATGCATGAATTGAAAGGTCTTGGACTTGACATTCGTTTAGAAGAATAAATAATAATTTGTCACTGGTAGAGGCGTTGCATTGCAACGTCTCTACTTTGGCATTTATAAAAGTTTTTAGGATTTATACCCGTAACCCGTTCCGATTTTTTATTTAGACCCAATAGGTTTTATAAATAGCACTTCAAAATTTTTATTTGAAGTTTAGAGAAGTAATTCGAGGTAGTAGTTTAATGATTTAAATCTTTTTTTGAGCGATTCGCTTAATAGTTAAAAGTAATCATAAATCTAAAATCAATTTTTAATTGCAAATAAATCAATAGTAAAAACTATGATGAATAATAGAAATAATAATAATAAAGATAAAAACCCTGTAAAAAGGTTTAATAAAATCTCAATAGGCCTTGCTTCTCCTGAATCTATCTTGAAAGAATCAAGAGGTGAAGTATTAAAGCCAGAAACTATCAACTACAGAACGCACAAACCTGAGCGTGATGGTCTTTTCTGTGAACGTATTTTCGGACCTGTTAAAGATTTCGAATGTGCTTGTGGTAAATACAAAAGAATACGTTACAAAGGAATCATCTGTGACCGTTGTGGTGTTGAAGTAACTGAGAAAAAAGTACGTAGAGACAGAGTAGGTCACATCAATCTTGTTGTACCAATTGCTCACATCTGGTATTTCCGTTCTCTTCCTAATAAAATTGGTTACATACTTGGACTTCCATCTAAGAAATTAGATATGATTATCTACTACGAAAGATACGTAGTAATCCAAGCAGGTATTGCTAAAAATGCAGAAGGTGAATCAGTACAAAGATTAGACTTTTTGACAGAAGAAGAATATTTAAATATTTTAGATACTCTTCCTGCAGACAACCAGTATCTTGATGATTTTGATCCTAATAAGTTTGTTGCCAAAATGGGAGCAGAGTGTATTATGGACTTATTAGCAAGAATTGATTTGGATCAATTGTCTTACCAATTAAGACATAATGCTAACAATGAAACGTCTAAACAACGTAAAACTGAAGCATTAAAAAGATTACAAGTTGTTGAATCTTTCCGTGAGTCTAACTTGAACCGTGAGAATCGTCCGGAATGGATGATTATGAAAGTGGTACCAGTTATTCCACCAGAATTACGTCCACTTGTGCCACTTGATGGAGGTCGTTTTGCAACTTCAGATTTAAATGATTTATACCGTCGTGTAATCATCCGTAACAACCGTTTGAAAAGATTAATGGAGATTAAAGCTCCAGAAGTTATCTTAAGAAACGAAAAACGTATGTTGCAGGAATCTGTAGATTCACTTTTCGATAATACGCGTAAAGCTTCTGCAGTAAAAACAGAATCAAACAGACCATTAAAATCATTATCTGATTCCCTTAAAGGTAAACAAGGGCGTTTCCGTCAAAATTTACTTGGAAAACGTGTGGATTATTCTGCTCGTTCGGTAATTGTTGTTGGGCCTGAATTGAAATTATCTGAATGTGGTATCCCAAAAGATATGGCAGCAGAATTGTACAAACCTTTCGTTATCCGTAAATTGATAGAAAGAGGAATTGTAAAAACGGTTAAATCAGCTAAGAAAATAATAGATAAGAAAGAGCCTGTAGTTTGGGATATCCTTGAAAATGTAATCAAAGGTCACCCAATATTACTGAATCGTGCTCCTACTTTGCACAGATTAGGTATCCAAGCATTCCAACCAAAATTAATTGAAGGAAAAGCAATCCAATTGCACCCTTTAGTTTGTACTGCATTTAATGCGGATTTTGATGGGGATCAAATGGCAGTTCACTTGCCTTTAGGACCAGAAGCTATTTTGGAAGCACAACTATTAATGTTGGGTTCTCACAATATTCTGAACCCTGCAAATGGAGCTCCAATTACGGTACCTTCTCAGGATATGGTTTTGGGTCTATATTATATGACCAAAGAACGTTTGTCAACTCCTGAGCTTAAGATTTTAGGTGAAGGAATCACTTTTTATTCTGCTGAAGAAGTAAATATTGCTTTGAATGAAGGAAGATTAGAATTGAATGCTCGTGTGAAAATTAGAGCTAAAGATTTTAATGATGCTGGGGAATTAGTGTATCAAATTATCCAAACAACTGCGGGTCGTGTATTATTTAATGAAGTAGTACCGGAAGCAGCTGGATATATCAATGATGTATTGACTAAGAAAAACCTTAGAGACATTATCGGTCACGTTTTGAGTTCTACTGATGTACCTACAACTGCGGCTTTCTTGGATAACATGAAAGACATGGGTTACAAATTTGCCTTCAAAGGTGGTTTGTCATTCTCTCTTGGAGATATTAGAATTCCAGATCAAAAACCAAAATTAATTGCAGACGCCAGAGAACAAGTTCAAGGTATTTCTGCTAATTATAACATGGGTCTTATCACTAATAACGAACGTTACAACCAAGTTATTGATGTATGGACTTCAGCGAATGCTCAACTTACAGAGTTAGCAATGAAAAACATTAGAGAAGACCAACAAGGTTTCAACTCAGTGTATATGATGCTTGATTCTGGAGCGAGGGGTTCCAAAGAACAAATTCGTCAGTTAACCGGTATGCGTGGTTTGATGGCTAAGCCAAAAAAATCTACTGCTGGTGGTGGTGAAATTATTGAAAACCCGATTCTTTCTAACTTTAAAGAAGGTCTTTCTATCCTTGAGTACTTTATCTCTACTCACGGTGCGCGTAAAGGTCTTGCGGATACAGCTTTGAAAACGGCCGATGCAGGATATTTAACAAGAAGATTGCATGATGTATCTCAAGATGTTATTGTTAATATCGAAGATTGTGGTACATTAAGAGGTGTTGAAGTTTCAGCATTGAAAAAGAATGAGGAAATAGTTGAATCTCTTGGAGAAAGAATTTTAGGACGTGTTGTTTTACAAGATGTAATTAATCCTTTAACCAGTGAAGTTTTAGTTAGATCTGGACAGCAAATCACTGAAGTTATAATGAAAGCAATTGATGCTTCTCCTATCGAGAAAGTTGAAGTTCGTTCTCCATTGACTTGTGAAGCGTTGAAAGGTATTTGTGCAAAATGTTACGGTAGAAATTTAGCTACTGGTAAAATGACACAAAGAGGTGAAGCAGTTGGTGTTATTGCAGCACAATCTATTGGAGAACCTGGTACACAGTTAACATTACGTACATTCCACGTTGGTGGGGTTGCGGGTGGTATATCTGAAGAGTCTAGTATTGTTACCAAATTTAATGGTAAACTAGAAATAGAAGATTTAAAAACGGTTAAAGGGGAAGATAGTGAAGGTAATGCAGTTGATATTGTAGTATCTCGTTCATCTGAATTGAAATTAATCGATGAAAGAACTGGTATCTTATTAAGTACAAATAATATTCCTTACGGTTCCAGTATCTTCGTTAAAGACGGTCAGTCTGTTGTTAAAGGAGACGTGATTTGTAAATGGGATCCATATAATGGAGTTATCGTTTCTGAGTTTACTGGTAAAATTGCTTACGAAGATTTAGAGCAAGGTCAATCATTCATGGTTGAAATTGATGAGCAAACTGGTTTCCAAGAAAAAGTAATTTCTGAATCTAGAGCTAAAAAATTAATTCCAACTTTATTGGTTTACGGTAAAGACAATGAATTAATTCGTTCTTATAACTTACCAGTTGGAGCCCACTTGATGGTTGAAAACGGTGAGAAAATTAAAGCAGGTAAAGTATTGGTAAAAATTCCACGTCGTTCTTCTAAATCAGGAGATATTACAGGAGGTTTACCTAGAATTACAGAGTTGTTAGAAGCTCGTAATCCTTCAAACCCAGCTGTTGTTTCTGAAATCGATGGTGTTGTTTCTTTTGGAAAAATCAAAAGAGGAAACCGTGAGATTGTTATCGAATCTAAATTTGGGGATGTTAGAAAATACTTGGTTAAATTATCAAGCCAAATTCTAGTTCAAGAAAATGACTTCGTAAGAGCAGGGGTGCCTTTATCTGATGGTGCAATTACTCCGGACGATATTTTAAGAATCCAAGGACCAGCAGCTGTTCAACAGTATTTGGTTAATGAAATTCAAGAAGTATACCGTTTACAAGGGGTAAAAATCAACGACAAACACTTTGAAGTAGTAATACGTCAAATGATGCGTAAAGTAAGAGTGCAAGATCCAGGTGATACTTTATTCTTAGAAGATCAATTAATTCACACTAAAGACTTTATCGTTCAAAATGATAACTTATATGGTATGAAAGTAGTTGAAGATGCTGGAGATTCTAGTGCTTTAAAAGAAGGACAAATTATTACGCCTCGTGAGTTGCGTGATGAAAACTCTCTTTTGAAACGTACAGATAAAAATCTTGTTGTAGCTCGTGATGTTGTTACTGCAACTGCAACACCAGTTTTACAAGGTATTACAAGAGCATCACTTCAAACGAAATCGTTTATATCTGCCGCATCTTTCCAAGAAACGACTAAAGTATTGAACGAAGCTGCTGTTGCAGGTAAAATCGATTACTTAGAAGGATTGAAAGAAAATGTAATTGTAGGACATAGAATCCCTGCCGGAACAGGTATGAGAGAATATGACAATACGATTGTAGGTTCAAAAGAAGATTACAATGATATGATGGCTAACAAAGAGGAATATATTTATTAAGATATGAGTAATTCAAATCAACAACAAGAACAGATTAACATTGAGTTAGACGAAAAAATTGCCGAAGGAATTTATTCCAATTTGGCAATAATAAATCACTCTTCATCAGAGTTTGTTTTAGATTTTGTAAGCATCATGCCCGGTATTCCTAAAGCTAAGGTAAAATCAAGAATTGTCTTGACACCACAACATGCTAAAAGATTGTTGAAAGCAATTGGAGAAAACATTCACCGTTTTGAAGTCGCTAATGGCGAAATAAAAGACACTGAACAAGCACCAATTCCGCTTAATTTTGGTCCTGCGGGACAAGCATAATATTCTTTAAAAAAGGCTCCATTTCTGGAGCCTTTTTTATTTTATCAAAATGTAAATTTGGATATTACTATTGTTTTTTAAAATCAATAATAGGGAATTTATATGGTTTCTTCTTTTGTAATCCCTATTGTCCTTGTTATAACACACAATTTTTATTTCTTAAATTTTATTTACAAATTGATAGTAACTGACCATTAAATCTCATGCATGAATTACAAATTTGTGCTTTAAACGATTATTAAGGTGCTTCATCGAAAATATTTTTTATTGAAAATTTAATGATTTAGTTTCGTCTAAGAATAAGGGAAACATCTTATTAAATTTAATAAAAACAAATTGTTATGAAATATTTTTCTTTAAAATCAAATAAAAAATCCGTTATGAACGGTGTCATTTTGTTTGTTTTTATTTTAGTATCAAATACTTCTGTTTTTGCTCAAGCTACAAAAAATGTGGTTGATATAACTACAATTCAAGTTAACGGTAATACAAAACAAGAAAATGTTTCAACAAGTACTTCTTCTAATAATATGAACTTTGTACTATGGTTTATGGGTTCGAAACAAGATCCAAACAGTGCAATTTCTACAGAAGGAACAAATACAAAAAAACAAGTGATTACTTCTGGAACGGCTCCAAACCGTTTGCTGATAAAAGCTTTTTTGAAAAAAGCAGTAGATCTAGAAAGTATGATTGCTTAATCTTAAATTAATTTTTAATTGATATAAAAAAAACGCTAATTTTTAAATTAGCGTTTTTTTATGCAAATATTTTATAAGGATATAATTTACTCAAATTCTGATGTAAAATACAATTTAACGTTTGGATATTTATTCTGTGTCATTTGAATGGTAAAATCTGAATCAGCTAGAAATACTAATTGCCCGTATTTATCATGTGCTAAGAATTTTTGTTTAATCCTTCTAAATTCTTTAAACTCATCACTTTTTGGGTCATTTGGCTTCACCCAACATGCTTTGTGAACCGGGAAATTTTCATACGTACATTTTGCGCCGTATTCATGCTCTAAGCGATATTGAATAACCTCATATTGAAGCGCACCAACAGTTCCAATAATTTTTCTGTTGTTCATTTCCAGTGTAAATAACTGCGCGACACCTTCGTCCATCAACTGATCAATTCCTTTGTCAAGTTGTTTGGCTTTCATTGGATCGGCATTATTGATGTATCTGAAATGTTCCGGAGAGAAACTTGGTATTCCTTTGAAACTCATGATTTCCCCTTCTGTCAAAGTATCTCCAATTTTGAAATTTCCAGTATCATGCAAACCTACAATATCGCCAGGGTAAGAGATGTCTACGATTTCTTTCTTTTCGGCAAAGAAAGCATTCGGACTGGAGAATTTTAAATTCTTTTTTTGACGAACGTGATAATAGGGTTTGTTTCTTTCGAAAGTTCCCGAAACAATTTTTATAAAGGCCAAACGGTCTCTGTGTTTTGGATCCATATTGGCATGGATTTTAAAAACAAATCCAGTCATTTTTTCTTCTTTCGGATCAACTAATCGTGTTTCTGATTCTTTAGGTCTTGGTGATGGAGCAATTTCAACAAAACAATCCAATAATTCTCTTACTCCAAAATTATTTAATGCCGAACCAAAAAATACAGGTTGTAATTTCCCGTCTAAATAATCCTGACGATCAAATTTAGGATATACTTCATCTATCAGTTCTAATTCTTCACGTAGTTTATATGCTGGTTTTTCACCAATAATCTTTTCTAATTCTGGATTTTTAACATCTGAAAAAGCAATTGTTTCTTCGATATTCTTGCGGCTGTCACCACTAAATAAGTTGATGTTTTCTTCCCATAAATTATAAATTCCTTGAAAATCATAGCCCATTCCTATAGGAAAACTTAGCGGAGTAACGGTTAAGCCCAGTTTTTGCTCCACTTCATCCATTAAGTCAAAAGCATCTTTTCCCTCTCTATCTAATTTATTAATAAATACGATAATTGGAATTTTACGCAATCTACAAACTGCTACTAATTTCTCTGTTTGTTCCTCAACACCTTTGGCAACATCAATTACAACAATAACGCTGTCAACAGCTGTTAAGGTTCTAAAAGTGTCCTCAGCAAAATCCTTGTGTCCGGGAGTATCGAGTATGTTTATTTTTTTGTCTTTATAATTGAAAGCCAAAACGGATGTGGAAACCGAAATTCCTCTTTGGCGTTCAATTTCCATAAAGTCACTGGTAGCGCCTTTCTTGATTTTGTTGTTTTTTACAGCACCCGCTTCTTGAATAGCACCACCAAAAAGGAGGAGTTTCTCAGTAAGTGTTGTTTTTCCGGCATCAGGATGTGAGATAATCCCGAAAGTTCTTCTGCGTTGTATTTCTTTTAAAAAGCTCATATTTAATGTAAAATAGTTTGCAAAAGTACTATTTATAAATGCCAATTAAAAAAAATGTATTACCTAAAAATACCTTTACAATGTCTTTGCCTCTAGTGTAGTATTTTTTTGTCCTAGAATTATGAGTATTAATTTTGTTTCGGTCTATAGTTTTAATAAAAAAAGAGGCTATCGTGTTAGGATAGCCTCAAATATAAAAAACAAAAACAAACAAACTATTACATGTTTATTGACCAAACAGTATACCCATTTGGTGGACATTGAATTTTAACCCATTTATCTCCCTGAGTTGTAGGAAACCAAGTTGAATTACCTGTAAAATCTTTGATTTGGGCATTAGCCCAGTTCGTCTGAATCCATCTTTCTTGCCAAGTTGATGAGTTATTAATATAAACTATTAATCCTGGATTTCCATTATAGCCATTTCTTCTGGCGATATATTCATCGGTATCGGTATATAAAATAGAAGTGGTTCCTGTAGCTTTGTTATTGTGAATCCAAATTAGGTTGTTCATTTTTGTTTTATTCAACCATTCTTCATAATCTCTGTAGAAAATAGTAGGATACCCTTCATGCGTTAAAATATAAGCATAGGCTAACTCTTTTTTCCAAATTTCATCGGTGTCGTGGTTGGTAACGAAAGTAACCGCTTTGTACGGGTTTCTTTTCCACATCATGTCATCATTCAAAAGATTAAGGTTGTTTCCGTCAAATGCGTCGTTCATTTTATAATAACAAGCAAAATCAAAAACTGAACTATTGGCATTATTCGCCCACCATTCCAATGTGTTTACGTTTGAATCCCAATATTCTCCAACAGAGAAGCCGCCAACATTGGTATTCCAATCCTTCACTACCCAAGGACCAAAACCTTTTACGTAGTCAAATCTCCAGCCATCAAAATGCATGGTGTTTTTATAATATTTTCCCACGCCATCTGCTCTTTTCCAAAGCCAATCTTGTACATTTGGTACAACATGCGCTAAGTCTGGAAATCCTCCAAAAGCTCCTTCGTCATTATTGGCATAGGAGTTTTTATAAAAATCAGCGCTGGTTCTAGGGAATTTTCCTGAAGCTACACCAGTAAAATTTGTCCAAGTTTGTGTTCCTGTAAAGGGATTGTTTTCTAATTGACCGCCACTATTGTGATTAATTACAATATCAGCATATACTTGCATGTTTTCAGTATGTACTTTTGTTATCAGACTTTCCAATTCAGTACGGGAACCAAATCTGGTTTCTACAGAACCATTTTGATTGTAATCACCAAAATCAAAATAATCAGTAGGGTCATATCCCATAGAAAATGCTCCATTTTGTGCTTTTGATACCGGAGGAAGCCAAATAGATCCAATACCTGCATTAGACCATTCGGTTACTTTGGTGTTGACGGTATTCCACCAGTTTCCGCCCGAAGGCACATCCCAATAAAATGCCTGCATCATAACGCCACCCCCAGGATTTGCGACATATTTCCCTGTTAATGAAGTAGTCGTTTTTCCAGTGCTGAATGGATGTCCATCATGATGGGTTACGTCAATTACTTTGAATTGTGAAGCTGCTGCTGCGGAATCGGTTGCCAGATCGTCATTTGAATTACACGAGTACAAGCCAACGAGTAAAGCGGATAATAGATAAATTTTAAAATTTTGTTTTTTCATAAAATGAATAATTTAGGTTAGATAATAGTAGCAATTAAAAATAGAATGCGATTTAAATTCTAGGGTTGATTTTTTGTTTATCTGCTTGTTGTAAAATTTGAAATGAATTTTGTTTTTATTAAAATCGAAATAAATGAATTAAAAAAATAACATAAATTTATTTTTATATTCATTTTTTATATAAAATGGCACTTTTTTAGCTAATTTATGCAAATTCTTACACGACCCACATGGGAACTCTTTTAATTCTTTGCGAAAACGTTGTAGTGTTGAGAACTTTTTGAATACGGTCCTTAAAATGAGAATTTTAGTAGCTTTTTGAGGTCATTGTTTAATCATTTTTTCTGTATTAAATAGAATATGACTATCCGTAATGCGGACTAAAATCATTTCGAATATAATTTTCGTCGTTTGTACATTTATAAAGCATAAATATTAGCCCACAGATTGTACAGATTGTACAGATTATACCGATTTACACGGATTTTTTTACTTGGTGAATCAAACAGTTATTTAAATCTGTGCAAAATCCGTTCAATCCGTGTTATCTGTGTACCATATTTTATCCTTTGGAACATATTGCGGACTGTCATAAAATAAAAAGTAGTTTGATAATTCTAAGGGATAATACAGAATCCAATCGAAAAGGTGTTGGAGAATAAATAATCTGGAAAAGATCAAAAGCTAAAAAAATAAAAGCGAGTCCATTTAAATAGTTGTATTTGTAAAAATTGAACAGGATTTTAAATCATTTTATCTGTAAAGCACAGCTTCCATTAGATTTATAAAGTAATCAAGGCAATAAATAAATGCGTTTATAAATTTTTGTTAATACTAGTAAGGAAACTTGTATTATGTAATTGAATTGTTATTTTTGTTCGTTTTAAGTTTAAAGAAATGTAAGTAATTGTATTGTGAATTCAATTCGTTTCTTGATTCTTAAAGTGTATATTTGGCCAAAATTAAAAAGGTCTTATCAAAACAGATTTGAAGACAGAAAAATAACGATAGTTTACGATAAAAATAAATTTAAAAAATGCCATTAAAAACAATACAAATGAGATTCATAAATAATAAAATTGTACTTACTTTTTGTTTTATGTTTTTTTTAAGTGCTATTATGAGTGCTCAGGAGATCATAAAAGACAGTGCAGTTGTTACTGTTGTTAAAACATCATCTAATCAAAAATTAAAAATTGACGGTGTTATTGCTACAGTTGGTGATTACATCATATTAGATTCAGATATTGATAAATCTTATTTGGAAATTTCAAGTCAAGGTGGTTCTGTAAAAGATATTACAAGATGCCAGATGTTAGGAAAATTACTGGAAGATAAATTGTATGCGCATCAAGCGATACAAGACAGTATCAAGGTAACGGATTCTGAAGTTAAAAGCATGATGGACGATCGATTGAACTATATGGCAGAGCAATTAGGATCTATGGATAAAGTGGTGAAGTATTACAAGAAAAATTCTGAAGAAGAATTCAGAACTTATTTCTTTGATATTTTGAAAGAACAGAGGCTTACTTCAGAAATGATGAAGAAAATTATTGATGAAGTAGAAATTACGCCTGAAGAAGTGCGTAATTTTTTCAAAACAATACCCGTAGCTGAGCTTCCTCTTTTTGGTGCCGAAATGGAAGTAGCGCAAATTGTGATTACTCCTAAAGTTTCTGATGCAGAGAAACAGAAAGTGATAGACAAACTCAATGGTTTCAAAAAAGAAATTCAAGAAGGTTCCAGTTTTGCCACAAAAGCAGTTTTGTATTCACAAGATCCAGGCTCGAGAGCAACAGGCGGTTTTTATAAAATGAATCGTAAAACGCCATTCGTAAAAGAATTTAAAGATGTAGCTTTTGGTCTTGCCGAAGGAGAAATATCAGCTCCTTTTGAAACGGATTTTGGGTATCACATTATATATGTAGAAAAAATAAAAGGACAAGAAATAGAATTGCGTCATATTTTATTGACTCCAGCTGTGTCTGAAGAATCGTTGAACGAGGCGAAAGAAAAAATTGCTTTAATTCGAAAAAGAATTGTGGATAAGGAAATCACTTTTGCGGAAGCAGCAAGAACGTTATCTGACGAAAAAGAAACCAGAGCAAACGGTGGAGCTTTAATCAATCCAAAAACACAAGATGCCCGTTTTGAATTAACAAAAATGGATCCTAGTTTATACAGCCAGGTTTCAAATTTGAAAGAAAATGAAATTTCAGCGCCATTCATGGAAGATGAGCAAGGAAAGAAAAAATTCAAGTTGATTACCGTGACCAATAGAATAAACGAACATACGGCTGATTATGCTAAGGATTACATTAAAATTAAAGATTTGGCATTGAAAGAAAAACAAATCAAAGCCATCGGAAAATGGTTTGATGAGAAAATTAAAGAAACCTACATTAAAATTATAGGGGAATACAGAGATTGTACTTTTACAAACAACTGGTTAAAAAAATAATTTTTATAAAATAAATAAAAAGAGTTAGCTTTATGAATTCATAAAGCTAACTCTTTTTAATTTAAAATACATTTCAAAATGTCTGACGTAGCAGCAATACATAATTTAGTTCAAAAACGAAATGAACTAAAAAACGAAATAGCAAAAATCATTGTAGGACAGGATGCAGTGGTGGATCAAATTTTGCTTTGTATTTTTTCTGGTGGTCATGCTTTGTTGGTAGGAGTTCCTGGGTTAGCGAAAACATTAATGGTAAATACTTTGGCGCAAGCCTTGGGTCTAGATTTCAAAAGAATTCAGTTTACTCCGGATTTGATGCCATCGGATATTTTGGGGAGTGAAATATTAGATGAAAGCCGAAAATTTAAATTTATAAAAGGACCCGTTTTTTCGAATATTATTCTGGCAGACGAAATCAACAGGACGCCGCCCAAAACGCAGGCAGCTTTACTTGAAGCCATGCAGGAGCGTTCTGTTACTATTGCAGGTGAGAATTATAAATTAGATTTGCCGTATTTTGTTTTGGCAACTCAAAATCCTATTGAGCAGGAAGGAACTTATCCTTTGCCTGAAGCGCAGTTGGACCGATTCATGTTTGCCATAAAACTCGAATATCCTTCTTTTTTAGAAGAAGTGCAAGTGGTAAAGCGTACGACTTCCGATTTGAACAATACGATAAATCCGTTGTTTACGGCACAGGAAATTACCGACTTCCAACATTTGATTCGTAGGATTCCTGTCGCTGATAATGTTATAGAATATGCGGTAACGCTGGTAAGTAAAACACGACCGGATAATCCGCTGTCCAATGAATTTGTAAAAAACTATCTGGATTGGGGAGCTGGACCAAGAGCTTCACAAAATTTAATTTTGGCTGCCAAAGCCAATGCCGCTTTCAACGGAAAGTTTTCACCGGATATCGAAGATGTAAAAGCCGTGGCAACCGGAATTTTGCGTCATAGAATTATAAAAAATTACAAGGCTGATGCGGAAGGAATTACAGAAGAAATGATTATTGATAAATTGATGTAAGTATTTGTTTTTTTACGTGTAATTTGTTTTTTTTGATGATTGCAAAATCACATATTTAGTATTGTAATTTCAGAATTGAAGCAAACGAATCAAAAACGGGTCGATTTTTTTGTCTTGTTAAGTGGTAATTAGATAAATAATCATTGGGATACTTAGAATTTTTTAATAAAAATCACATAATTTCATTTATTTGTAATTATAGTGTTTCAGTTCGTATCTTCTGCTAAATTCTTTTTAATTCTCATCATAAATTCTTTAAATTTGCACCACAAATAAATAAAAAAAACTAAATATTATGGCTTTTTGATTTTAAAATAATCAAGGAAATCTGCCATTAACATTGAAAAGACATCATTATGAACACTTATAACGATTACATCAAGGAGATCGAAGAACGAAAAATTCAGGGACTTCACCCGAAGCCAATTGATGGTGCCGAATTGTTAAGCGAAATCATTGCGCAAATTAAAGATTTAGATAGCGAATATCGAGAGGATTCTCTTAATTTTTTTATTTACAACACTATACCTGGAACTACTAGTGCAGCTGGTGAGAAAGCTGAATTTTTAAAGGAGATCATTCTTGGTGAATCTGTAGTAAAAGAAATTACACCTGCTTTTGCTTTTGAGTTATTATCACACATGAAGGGTGGGCCTTCGATTGAGGTGTTGCTTGATTTAGCTTTAGGTAATGATGTTGCTATTGCAAAAGAAGCTGCAAAGGTTCTTAAAACACAAGTTTACCTTTACGAGGCGGATACAAATTGTTTAGTGGAGGCATTCAAAAACAGTAACGAAATCGCTAAAGAGATTCTAGAAAGTTACGCACAGGCTGAGTTCTTTACAAAACTGCCAGAAGTAGCTGACGAAATTAAAGTTGTTACTTATATTGCTGGTGAGGGAGATATTTCGACTGATTTGCTCTCTCCAGGTAACCAAGCTCACTCGCGATCTGATCGTGAACTTCATGGTAAATGTATGATTTCTCCTCAAGCACAAGAGGAAATAAAGGCACTTCAAGCACAACATCCAGACAAAAGCGTGATGTTGATTGCTGAAAAAGGTACTATGGGTGTGGGTTCATCAAGAATGTCAGGTGTAAATAACGTGGCTCTTTGGACTGGTAAACAAGCAAGTCCTTATGTTCCATTTGTTAATTTTGCTCCGATTGTTGCAGGAACAAATGGTATTTCTCCAATTTTCCTTACAACTGTTGATGTTACTGGTGGTATTGGTCTTGATCTTAAAAACTGGGTAAAAAAACTGGATGAGAATGGTGATCCTGTTCGCAATGAAAGTGGTGACCCTATTCTCGAGGAAGCCTACTCTGTTGCTACTGGCACTGTTCTTACAATCAATATAAAGGAAAAGAAACTTTATAATGGCGACAAAGAGCTGATTGATATTTCTAAGGCATTTACTCCTCAGAAAATGGAATTTATAAAGGCTGGTGGGTCATACGCTATTGTATTTGGTAAAAAGCTCCAGACATTCGCTGCGAAGGTTCTAGGCATCGATCCTCCTCTTGTATTTGCTCCATCAAAGGAGATTTCTCATGAGGGACAAGGCCTTACTGCAGTAGAAAAAATATTCAATAGAAACGCTGTTGGTACGACTCCAGGCAAAGTGTTACACGCTGGTTCGGATGTTCGTGTAGAAGTTAATATCGTAGGTTCACAGGATACCACTGGTCTTATGACTGCTCAAGAATTGGAATCTATGGCTGCTACGGTAATTTCGCCAATCGTTGACGGTGCATACCAATCTGGTTGTCACACTGCTTCAGTATGGGATAAGAAAGCTCAGGCTAACATTCCAAAACTGATGAAATTTATGAACGACTTCGGTTTGATCACTGCTCGTGACCCGAAAGGTGTTTATCACTCAATGACTGATGTAATTCACAAAGTACTTAATGATATTACTGTAAACGAGTGGGCTATCATCATCGGTGGTGACTCTCATACAAGAATGTCTAAAGGTGTTGCTTTTGGTGCTGACTCAGGAACAGTTGCTCTTGCACTTGCTACTGGTGAAGCTTCAATGCCAATTCCTGAATCAGTGAAGGTGACGTTCAAAGGAGATATGAAGGGTTATATGGATTTCCGTGATGTGGTTCATGCTACACAAGCTCAGATGCTTCAGAAGTTTGGAGGAGAGAACGTATTTCAAGGTAAAATCATTGAGGTTCACCTTGGAACTCTTAATGCTGACCAAGCATTTACGTTTACTGACTGGACTGCAGAAATGAAGGCAAAAGCTTCTATCTGTATTTCTGAAGATGATACCTTGATTGAATCACTAGAGATTGCGAAGAGTAGAATCCAGATCATGATTGATAAGGGTATGGATAATGCTACACAAGTACTGAAGGGATTGATTAATATAGCTGATAAGAGAATCGCCGAGATTAAATCAGGTGAGAAACCAGCTCTGACTCCAGATGCAAATGCGAAGTATTTCGCTGAAGTTGTTGTTGATCTTGATCAGATTGCTGAACCAATGATTGCTGATCCTGACGTGAATAATATTGATGTTTCTAAACGATATACTCACGACACCATCAGACCTCTATCTTTCTATGGAGGAGATAAAAAAGTTGATCTTGGATTTATTGGTTCTTGTATGGTTCACAAGGGAGATATGAAAATCCTTGCTCAAATGCTTAAGAACATTGAAGACCAAAAAGGTAAGGTAGAGTTTCTAGCACCGCTTGTAGTAGCACCACCTACTTATAATATCGTAGATGAACTTAAAGCTGAAGGTGACTGGGAAGTTTTACAGAAATACTCTGGTTTCGAATTCGACGATAATGTTCCTAAAGCTGCTGCACGTACAGAATATGAAAACATGCTATATCTAGAGCGCCCGGGATGTAACCTTTGCATGGGTAATCAGGAAAAAGCATCTAAAGGAGATACAGTGATAGCAACTTCAACTCGTCTTTTCCAAGGAAGAGTAGTAGAAGATTCTGCGAGTAAAAAGGGAGAGTCATTGCTTTCATCTACACCGGTTGTGGTTCTGTCAACAATTCTTGGTAGAACTCCTACAATAGAGGAATATAAAACGGCAGTGGAAGGTATCAATCTGACTAAATTTGCACCTCCTCATAAGTTGTTAATAAAATAATCACATGATTCGTTAATCATAATTCAAAAGCCCTAGTTTATAAACTCGGGCTTTTTTTTTATTGCTACTCAATTTTTTTGTATCTTGTGATGTTTTAAATAGAATAAATAATCAATTATATAAATCTTATGGCTTTTGATATTGAAATGATTGAAAAAGTGTACGCAAATATGACATCTCGTGTTGATAAAGCACGTGAGATAGTTGGTCGTCCACTTACTTTAACAGAGAAAATTTTATATAACCACCTTTGGGATGGAACTCCATCTAAAGCTTTTGCAAAAGGTGTTGATTATGTTGATTTTGCTCCAGACAGAGTTGCTTGTCAAGATGCAACAGCTCAAATGGCATTATTGCAATTTATGCATGCAGGAAAGAAAACTGTTGCAGTTCCTACAACGGTTCACTGTGATCACTTGATTCAAGCAAAAGTAGGAGCTTCAAGCGATTTAGCTGTAGCGAACACACAATCAAAAGAAGTTTTTGATTTTCTTTCTTCAGTTTCTAATAAATACGGAATTGGTTTTTGGAAACCGGGTTCAGGAATTATTCACCAAATCGTTTTGGAGAATTATGCATTCCCTGGAGGTTTGATGATTGGAACCGATTCACATACTGTAAATGCAGGTGGATTAGGGATGCTAGCAATTGGTGTTGGTGGAGCTGATGCAGTAGATGTAATGTCAGGAATGTCATGGGAATTAAAATTTCCAAAATTAATAGGTGTAAAATTAACTGGAAAACTTTCTGGTTGGACTGCACCAAAAGATGTTATCCTTAAAGTAGCTGATATTCTTACTGTAAAAGGTGGAACGGGAGCTATTGTTGAATATTTTGGAGAAGGAGCTACTTCAATGTCATGTACTGGAAAAGGAACTATTTGTAATATGGGAGCCGAAATTGGTGCGACCACTTCTACATTTGGTTATGACGAGTCGATGAGAAGATACCTTTCTGCAACTGGTCGTCAAGATGTAGTAGATGCTGCTGATAAGGTAGCTTCTTACTTAACTGCCGATCCTGAAGTGTATGCAAATCCAGAAACGTATTTTGATCAAGTTATCGAAATTAACCTTTCTGAATTAGAGCCACACATCAATGGTCCTTTTACTCCAGACAGAGGTACACCAGTTTCTAAAATGAAAGCAGAAGCTGCTGCTAATGGATGGCCAATTAAAGTAGAATGGGGATTAATCGGTTCTTGTACAAACTCTTCTTACGAAGATATGGCTCGAGCGGCGTCTATCGTGAATCAAGCTGTTGAATTAGGAATTAGCCCAAAAGCTGAATTTGGAATTAACCCAGGTTCTGAACAAATTAGATATACAATCGAAAGAGACGGAATCATCGCTACTTTCGAAAAAATGGGAACCAAAGTATTTACAAATGCTTGTGGACCATGTATCGGACAATGGGATAGAGCAGGAGCAGATAAAGGAGAGAAAAATACAATCGTTCACTCTTTTAACCGTAATTTCTCTAAACGTGCGGATGGTAACCCAAATACACATGCTTTTGTAACTTCACCAGAAATGGTTGCTGCATTAGCAATTTCGGGTCGTTTGGATTTCAATCCTTTGACAGATACTTTGATTAACGATAAAGGTGAAGAAGTAAAATTAAGCGCTCCTTTTGGTGATGAATTACCTAAAAAAGGATTTGCTGTGGAAGATGCAGGTTTTCAAGCACCGGCTGCTGATGGATCAGGAGTTCAAATTGCAGTTAGCGAAACTTCAGATCGTTTGCAATTATTGGCACCATTCCAACCTTGGGACGGTAAAAATATTTCAGGAGCTAAATTATTGATTAAAGCTTTCGGAAAATGTACTACAGACCATATCTCTATGGCTGGTCCATGGTTGCGTTTCCGTGGTCACTTAGATAACATTTCAAATAATATGTTGATTGGAGCAGTTAATGCTTTTAATGATAAAACCAACTCGGTTAAAAACCAATTGACTGGTATGTACGATGCAGTTCCTGCAGTAGCACGTGCTTACAAAGCGGCTGGAGTTCCATCTATTGTTGTGGGAGATCACAATTATGGAGAAGGATCTTCTAGAGAGCACGCTGCTATGGAGCCTCGTTTCTTAGGTGTTCAAGCAGTATTAGTAAAATCATTTGCTCGTATTCACGAAACAAACCTTAAAAAACAAGGTCTTTTAGGATTAACATTTGCTACCGAAGCAGATTACGATAAAATCCAAGAAGATGATAGTATCAACATCACAGATTTAGTAGATTTTGCTCCAGGAAAACCTTTAACCTTAGAATTCGTTCACGCAGATGGAACCAAAGATATTATCTTGGCAAACCATACGTACAACGAAGGACAAATTGGTTGGTTCGTTGCTGGTTCAGCATTAAACTTGATTGCTGCTGCTGGAAAAGCATAAGTAAATTAAATATTTATATTCAAAACTCTCAAGGTAACTTGGGAGTTTTTTGTTTTATGGGGATTTTCTTCGAAGAACGAGATTTCTCATCTGAGGTCATATTAACTTGAAGTTAAAATATTGATAATAAGTTATTTAAGATTTAAGGTGATTGCGTTATTTTGTATCTTTAGTCAATATTAATTTTAAATCCAATTGCAATGAGAATGTTAGTTAATGTTATCTTTCCTATTGAGCCTTTCAACTCAATGGCTAGAAATGGTACAGCTGGCGAAATCATCAGTCGAGTGATTGATGATATCAAACCAGAGAGTATTTATTTTTCCGAACAAGATGGTCATCGAGGTGCTATTATGGTAGTTGAAGTTCCTGATGCCTCTGCTATTCCATCTATTGCTGAACCTTGGTTTTTAAATTTTGAAGCCAATTGCGAATTTAGGATAGCGATGACTCCTGATGATTTAATGCGGGCTAATCTCAGTAAACTTGCAGAAAAATGGCATGATGTGCATGTAGTGTAAAGAAAGTGAAAGAACTAAAAGCACCACTTCATATAAAATGAGGTGGTTTTTTTGAGCTATTTCCTGCTGACCGCTTCAAGCTTTTTAATCGAATTGCTTTTTTTCAAGATAAAAAAGGAGCTTTTTGGCTACACTCTCCTTTGGAGAGGGGCTGGGGGTGATGAGGCTTGGTCGCTCTTTTTTCTCAGGAAAAAAATACAATTCCATTTCAAAAGGCTTTCCACTTTCATCAGGGCTACAAATCGGGAAGGCGAATTTCTCTGGATTTTACGATTTAAAAAAAGAAGTGAATAGTGTTATTTTAAATAAAATGGAATTTTTTGTTCTAAAAAGCCCTTAAAAATGCTGAAAAATAGGCGTTTTCTTTTTTTTAACACGTTAAAATCAAAAAAAAACATTGTTTTTTAAATTTTATAACTTAAATTAGCTTTTTTGTAGATAAATTTTTCAGCGAAGCTTTTTTTTGATTGTACATACAATTATCTCTTCATCAGAATATTTATTTTCAGCGCAACAATACATTTGGATTGTACTGCGTTACTGTTTAAGTTGCTTTTGCAATTCGAACAAAAATTCAATTAGATTTTAAAATGAATCCTTCTTGCCCTCTTTTTAAAAAGAGATAAGATTTTTTTATGATTTTTTTAAAATAAGAAATAGTTGAAAACAAACCCTGGCGAGATTTAATAATTATATCCCGAAATCGCTAAGGAGAATAAAAATGGGGTAAGTAATTTGAAATAAATGAATATGAGTTTAAGATTAGTTGTAACATTGTTTTTATTTAATAGTATTGTACTTTTTTCTCAGGAAAGCACCAAGAAACATACCATCGTAAAAGGGGAAACTATTTCGAGTATTGCGGAGAAATATGATGTAAAACAAAGTGAAATCTATAAATTAAATCCAAAAGCCAAGAATCTATTAAAACTCAATTCAGTATTATTAATTCCTGTTACTGCTCCAAAAAATACCAATACCAAATCTAAAATTGCAACAAATTATTCCGAGAAAGAACATGAAGTACTTGCCAAAGAAACACTTTACGGAATCGCGAGACAATACGGAATTACAGTAAAAGAATTAAACGAAGCCAATCCAACCTTAGAATCTTCAGGATTGAAAATAGGTCAAAAAATTACCATTCCCCAAAACGCATCTTCAACAGAAATAACAGTTCTTCCCCAATCAAAAAAAGCCTTAGCAAAAACAGAATCAGATGCTGAGTCTCAAGTGAGTGAAACTGTAATCCCAACTTCAGAAACATTTTCACGGGAAGTTTTGCCAAAAGAAACTAAGTATTCGATCACGAAACAATACGGAATCACAATCAAGGAATTTGATAAAGCTAATCCAACAATAGGCGTTAAATCACTTAGAGTGGGTCAAAAAATCAATATTCCCGGTAATGCATCTGTAATAAATGAAATGGCTGTTGTTGCGCAACAAAACAAAGAAGTGCCAAAAGAAACACTTGCGGTTATTCCTAATACATCTTCGGTTTTACCAAAAATTGAAGAAGCGGTTATTCTTCAACCGAAAATTGATTTACCAAAAACAGAATTAGTTGTTGTTCCTCAAGCAAATGAGACTTCAAATTCAACACCAGAAGTGATTGTTCGGGAAATATTGCCTAAAGAAACTAAATATGGTATTGCAAAACAATACGGAATCACGGTTCAGGAATTAGAAAAACAAAACCCAGAAATTAAAAATACGCTTCCGTTAGGTTATAAATTAAATATTCGCAAAGGTGATTCTTCAAGTGATCGTGCAGCATTTTTAAACACTGAAAACAGAAATGATGAATCTAGAAATACTGGAAATTATCGATTTCAAAATGCAATGGACGAAAGTAACAATGGAGAAATCAAAAATTTTATAAAGCCAACTTTTAGCAATGAATTTCTGGATCAATTGATTGGACGCGCTTCAGAAAATATTGGGACGCGATACCGTACAGGAGGAACCTCAAAAGCAGGATTTGATTGTTCCGGTTTAATGTGTACCACTTTTGAAGCTTTTGATATTAAGTTGCCAAGAACCTCACGGGAACAATCCGATTATGGGACAAAAATCAATACCGAAGAAGCTCAAAAAGGCGATCTGATTTTCTTTAAGACCAATGGCAGAAGCCAAATCAATCATGTAGGTATGGTAGTGGAAGTATGCGAGGGAGAAATAAAATTCATACACGC
This sequence comes from Flavobacterium sp. ZB4R12, assembly GCF_048276375.1. NCBI lineage: Bacteria > Pseudomonadati > Bacteroidota > Flavobacteriia > Flavobacteriales > Flavobacteriaceae > Flavobacterium > Flavobacterium sp. ZB4R12. The sequence continues at coordinate 87,893 of NZ_JBLNKS010000004.1, forward strand.
CTCAGTACATGATGGAGTGATTATTTCTTCAACTAAAGAAAAGTATTATGAGAGAAATTTTACCCAAATAAATAGAGTGGTGCAGTAATTTTACCCTTATAAAAAACGAAAACTCCCTAGTTGTCTGGGGAGTTTTCGTTTTTTAAAGGTATTTTGATTTTTAATCTTGTTTCACACTATTTACTTCAATCCAATAACCATCTGGATCCTGAAAATAAATCTGTTTGATACCATCAGCGCGAACGTTGATTTTATGAAGTGTTCCCGGCCAGTCAGAATAAGTGATTTTTAGGTTTTCCAATACTTTTACCAGTCCATCAAAGTTGATAGCTTTAAAAGCAAGATGCACGGCTTTATTTATTGTAACGGGTTCTTTAATAGTAGAAACTAAATGCAATTCTTTTCCATCTCCCAAAGAAATCCAACGAATACCTTCTTTTCTAGTGAGGTTAGTAATTTCTTGAAGTTTCAAAACGTTTGTGTAAAAATCAACCGAACGATCCAAATCTTTTACCGAAAGCGCCGCATGATCCATAGTTAAAGAAAATGAGTTGGTGTCCTGTGCCCAAATTGATCCAGTAAATACAAGTGTAAGAAGCAAAAAGAGTGTTTTTTTCATTGGTTATTTAATTTTGTTTTTCATAAGGAAAAGGTAATGCTAAATCAGTTGGCAGTAAGAATGCGATTGATGATTTTAATACAATCATCCGTATTACTGTTATTGGTGTTTATCGCCACACTATTATTGTTGTAAGGCGCATACATGTTTAGATTAGGACGTGAAAATAAACCAACGGTAGGGGTTTGCGAAGCACTGGCCAAGTGCATAATGCCGCTGTCGGCACCAATGAAAATTACGGTATTTGCAATCACCGACCCAATTTCACGAATGTCTTTACTGTAAAAGGTAGGTGCTTTAAATCCAATTTGTGAAATATTTTCAACGGGTAAAACTTCAATAATATTGTAATTTGGGTATTCCGTTTTTAATCGCTCGTAAAATTCTTCCCACCAAGATTCTGAATAGCATTTGTCATCAGTGGCATAAGTAAAAATGGAAATAGTCTTTTTCTCGTCAGTCACTATTTTTGCTACTATTTTTCGGCCTTCAGCAATTTCTAAAGGGCTTAACTTGAGGTCTAATGGTGGAACTGGATTCTCGTTTTTCTCAAACCCTAATTTGGTTAAAAAATTTCTAAATTCATACACCGGATATTTTGCAATGTGTTCATAATCGGTATATTTCAATTGAATATCTTGATCAACCTCGCCAAAAAATTTATATTTTGCATTAGCAAATTGCGCTGACAATCTTCCGGATGAAGAGTTTTTATCTACATTGATAACGATATCATAGTGTTGTTTTTTGATTTTTATCCATACTTGAAAATAATCTATTAAATGTTTGAAAGGTTTTTTAGGGAGTTCAATAATGTAATTTATGTTTTCATAATTTTGAAAAACAATGGGAGCTAAACCTCCTTTTACAAATAGATCAATTTTACACTCTGGAAAAGTGGCGATAACTTCTTGCACTAGCGGCGTAATCAACAAAAGGTTTCCTAATCTATGATTTGGCCTTGAAATTAAAACTCTTTTAATTTCAATTTTTTGAGTCAAATCAATTTTTTGATTCTTTTGTGAACTACCAATGTTTTTAGTCAGGCTGTGTGTTATTATCCTTCTATATTCATTTACTTTTTTTAAGATACTCATGCTTTTAATATTATATGGTATTGAATGCTTCTTTAGTTAAAATTAAAAAGGTTGTGAATATTCATGCGACAAAACATAAAATAATCAAACACAACCCAAAATGTACTACGTACTTGACAAATGTACAATATAGATGGAAATCATTTGGCTTATACGATAAAATAAAAAGGAACTAAGAATCAGAATTTATACTCTGTGTGAAGTCTCCTTTGTATAGAAGGGAAGTGTGGTTATAATCGATTTGGTGTCCGATCTGATTTGTTTCAGTTGGTTACTGTTGCTTCATAATTTACCTTTTGCATAATATAGAATTAATGTAAATTAGTCTTTTGCATCATAAAAAAATCGCTATTTCTAAGCTGTCAGGATATATTTTGCAATCTTTGGACTCAAAAAAATTAAATAGCATTATGAGTAAGACAAAACTAATAATTAATCGCAACGGATCTATAAAAATAGAAGGTGATTTCGAAATAATGGACTTCGAAGGTAAAGTTTATGGACTGGAGGGAAGAACCGCATTGGGTCTTTGTCGTTGTGGATTATCATCCAACAAGCCTTTTTGTGACGGTTCCCACCCCAACAATTTTAAACATGAAGCAGCAGCATTTGACTTGCCGCCAATGAAAACCAATTAAAGAATACCGTTTTCTCCTTGCAATCAATAAAAAAAGCTAAATCTTTACAGATGTAGCTTTTTTGTTTTCTTCGTTTTTAATTTGTGTATAACGTTTGGCAGCTTGGCAATGTAGCGGATTAAGGAAGCCCAAACTTTCGGTTAAACACAGATTTTCAAGTACAAAACCTGCTTCAAATTTAGCCTAAACCCGCCATATTGCCAAACTCTAGCTGTTAGCGGCAGGCTTTCGTTCAACGAGATTGTAAGTATGGTTGGGCGAACAGGTCAAATGTTTCATTGTGCCAAAAAAGGCACGACACTGAACCAAACAGCCTGAAAGTTTTCCAAGAAAACAGGATGTGTGCAGTTGGGGATAATACTTATTTCGCAGTGCGGTATCATTTGTGCTGTTGAAACAACTCTTTCTGGCGGATTGCCTGGGTCTCTGTCTCCTGCCATAATTAGTACAGGACATTTTATGGTTTCAAAAAATGTTTTATCAAGTGTAAGGTTATTATACATGTTACCAAGTTTGGTAAACATTTCTTGTAGTCTGTCTGGTTGTGGCATTAATTGAAACTGCTGTTTCCAATAAGCTGTGTCCAGAGAAACTCCTTGTTTCGCATTGAATGTAAAGTCACGCAAGCCCGGATGCAATTCAGTAGCACCAATAGCAATTAGTTTCTTTACCCTGTTTGGATACATGCTTGCTATTTTATATCCGGTATATGCTCCGTCACTAAAACCAAGTATGGTTACGCTGTCTTTCGTAACAGCATTTATAACTGATAGAACATCATTTGCCTTTTGTTCATAGGTAATGATTTCTGTTCCAAGTTCTGATTTCCCATGACCACGGGTCGAAACGGCGATGACTTGATATTTCTTTTTTAAGCTGTCAATAAGTTGAAACATTTCATAGGTAGAACCAAAAATGCCACCATGAAGAATAACAATAGGCTTTCCTTTACCATACACCTCATAATAAATCTTTGCGTCACCAGCGTTGGCATAATGACCTGCTTTGGGATTAGCACCATACGGCACTTCATTTGCAGGCGATGGTTTTGTTTGAAAAAAATGCTTAAGATGGATTGGTGTTTGTGCTTGGCTGTCGAAGCACAAAACAACGAACGCAAATAAAAATAATCTGTACTTCATTTTCAAAATCATAGTTTCTAAAAATTTAATTGTTATTAATGATTTGTTGTTGTTTGAGATTAGTAGGCTGTCCTAAATTTGCAGCAATACCAATGTTAGCGGCAGGCTTTATCCATCAATCAGATTTGAAATGAATTCTGAAGCAATTTTTAAAATAAATTCGGGAGCCTCTTTATGTGGTGTATGTTTAATATTTGGCAAAAGTATTTTTTTAGCAATTCCTGATATTTGATTTACAATTCCGTCAACTTGTTTAATTGTGCCGTATTCATCTTGTTCGCCTTGTATCACCAATGTAGGACACTTAATAGTTGGCAAAAACGGTTCAATATTCCAATTTTTATATTCTTCCATCGTCCAAGTTTCAGTCCAAGCCTTGAATACACTATCTACTTTGTTGCCACCGTGATATTTAATTAATCTTTCTCGCAGGTTTGTAGTTTTGAACGCTTCCATTGCATTATAAATTCCGTTTAGAGTAATATCTTCAACAAAAATATGAGCAGCTTCACAAATGATTGCTTTAATTCTGTTTGAATATTTACTTGCCATAATTAAAGAAATTGAACCACCGTCACTATGTCCAAATAAAATAGCGTTTTCTACATTCAACTTTATTAGCAGTTCATTTAAAATGTCTGCTTCATTTTCTAAATAATTTATCGGTCTTTTATGTGTTGGCATTGGGTCTGAATTGCCATAACCCAAACGGTCATAAACTAAAATGTTACATTCAGTTGCTTGCCCAAGTTTTTCGGGAAAGTCCCTCCATAGTTGAATAGAACCCAATGAGTCGTGCAAGAATACGATAAATGACTTGCCTGAATATGCTTGAATACATTGCACAAACAGTTTCTTTCCTTTAATTTCAACATGTTCTTCTAACCTCATTATTTTATGTTGATGATTTTCTTGTTTGTTATTTTAAATAATCTTCCCGAACGGGGCTGAAAACATCAAAAAGTTGGCAATTGGTTAGAGCCACTCCTCCATGTATTACATTGGGTGGGATGACGGCTAAATCGCCTTTTTCATAAATTTTGGTTTCATCGCCAATGGTCATTTCAAATTTCCCTTCCAGTACCTGTGTGCTTTGCTCATGTATATGATTGTGCATTGGCAAAACAGCTCCTTTTTCTACTTCCCAAAAACCAAGAGTGGTATGAAGAGTATGCACAAAACGTGCTTTGAAGCCTTTCTTAATTTCCTTTTGGGGTAATTGTTCTATTTTTATCATGTTCTAAATTTCATTTGTATTATCCGTAATGTTCGATTGGTTTTTCCATTTCAAAAAACCTCGAAGGTTCATCATAAAAAAGAAAACATTGCCAACGCTGATGCCCAAACTCTGCATCTTGAAAATGTCAAGATAAATCCAGACGACATTGGCAATGATGTAACTCACAAAACCCATTCGGTTCTTATCGCCAATTAAATAAACGGCTAAAAGGCTTGCTGCCATAGCTATCCAATCTAAGCCGTAATATTTCAAAAACGCATCCATTGTTTGAATTTTATAGTTGTGCTACTGCTCCAATTTGTTTTAATAAGCCAAGCATATCGGGTTGTCCGAATTCCTCAATAATTTGGTCACCAGACAAGCGGTAAAAGTTCATAGCTTGAACTATGATAGGTTTTTCAGTCGCTGGTACCAAAAAACGCTCCTTGATGTGTGCCTTTCATAGTGAACCTTACAGCAACTTTGTCGTTCTCTGTTATCATATCTTCGATTGTCCATTGAATGTCTGGAAACCCACTACGCATCATTGCAATAATTGTTAGATAACCTTTTTGGCCTTGAAGTGGTTCAATTTGTCCCGGGACATAAAATTTGCCACTGGACTTATTAATTGCTGAGATAAATTCTCGTCTGCTGTATTTATGAATTGTACAAACTGCTTAAAAAACTCTGTTGTTGTTGTTTCCATTTTTCTGTTTTTTAAATTGTAAGACTGATTTGTTTTACAATGCAAAGATGCTTTGCGATTGTCTCACCATCCAATAAACAAGTTTAAGAAATAGTCTTAATATAGTTTAAGGGTAAGAATTATTTAGTTAATTTTTCACCTCGTATTTTACTAAGAAATTCAGGTGTAATGCCAAGGTAGGATGCTATTTGAGTATTGGGTAACCTCAATGACAGGTCTGGGTATTGCTCTAAAAAATCTAAGTAACGTTGATGTGCATTTGAACTAAAGTTTTGTAATAACCGATTTTGAAGTTCGATAAATTTTTCTTCCACAATTACCCTGAAGTTTCTGTCAAACTTGTGTACATTAACAAACAAAAAAAGTAAATCTTTCTTTTCAATTTGTAGGATTACAGAAGGTTCAATTGCTTCAATAAAAAGCTTGCTTGGCTTTTCGGAATAGAAACTTCCTAAGTCAGCAATCCAGTCATTTTCTGCTGCAAATCTCAAATTGTGTTCCGTTCCTTTTTCGTCAATGCCGTACATTTTAAAGCAACCTTTCTCTACAAACGTGTAATGTTTGCAAACAAAGCCTTCCTGCAAAATCATTTGTCTGCGTTTTATCTGTCGTTGTGTTACTCTTGAAGTCAGCAGGCTTATTTCTTCGTCGTTTAAGGGAAGATAGTTTTTAAAATATTCAATTAGTGGTTGTACTGTCAATTTTTTTGTCTGTTTAATTACTTTTGGTGTCGCACTAAGCTTGCCGCTAACTTGTATATACCCGAAACAAACTTTCGCAAAGCATACCCTATTTGGGTGGATTGGCGAAAGTTTCTTTCGTTCTATATTTTCAAATATATTAAAATTTTCTTGAAATGGATAAATGCCATAGTTATTTCGGTCTGCGTGAGGGATGGAAGCGGCATCCTTTATTTTCTTTCTTTAAGAAAATAAAGATACAGCGCACAGCCCGACCCAAAGTTTTTACGGAGGGTCACGCCCAAATAAATAGTTTTTTCTTTCTCAATCATCTATTTATTTATCATCTCTTCGGCTATTTTCTTAAATTTCCAAAAAAAGTATATCTTTAGCCAACTTAAACCAAAAACTTAAACCAAAATATGGAAGACAATAAACCAGAAGATTTTAAAAGAGAACTCGGATTACTAGACGGAACCATGCTTGTGGTGGGATCGATGATAGGCTCGGGAATATTTATAGTAAGCTCAGATATGGTGCGCCAGTTGGGCTCGGCCGGTTGGCTAATTGCTATGTGGGTGCTTACGGGTGTAATTACAGTGATTGCCGCCGTCAGTTATGGTGAATTGAGTGGTATGTTTCCTAAAGCCGGAGGGCAATATGTGTATATCAAAGAGGCGTATGGTAAATTAGTGGGTTTTCTATATGGTTGGAGTTTCTTTGCGGTGATACAAACTGGAACAATTGCTGCCGTGGGGGTGGCTTTTGCTAAATTTTCCGCCTATTTGTACCCGCCTCTAAGCGATAAAAATATTTTGTATGAGATCGGCGATTTCAAACTTAATGCTGCCCAGATTGTTTCTATTGTTACCATTATTTTATTGAGTTACATCAATAGCCGTGGAGTAAAAAACTCTAAGATCTTACAAACGGTTCTTACCGTAATCAAGATTCTATCGTTGGGAGGTTTAATTATTTTTGGTTTCATGGCTGCAAAAGCTGAAGTATGGGATGCGAACTGGACTAATGCTTGGGTTTCACAATCTATGGATGTGACTAACGGATCTTGGATGCCTATAAGCGGAACGGCACTGATTTCAGCAATTTCGGCAGCTTTAGTGGGTTCGTTGTTCTCGAGTGTGGCTTGGGAAGGGGTGACTTTTATTGCAGGTGAAATTAAAAATCCAAAACGCAATGTGGGATTGAGTTTGTTCTTAGGAACCTTAATCGTTAGTGTTATTTATATTTTGGCTAATATTATGTATTTGGCTGTTGTGCCTTTGCAAGGCATTGCCACGGCCGAGTCTGACCGTGTGGCTGTTGTAGCTTCACAAAATATCTTTGGATCCATTGGGACTTTGATTATTGCTGTGATGATTATGATTTCGACTTTTGCCTGTAACAACGGATTGATTATGGCGGGTGCCAGAGTCTATTATACGATGGCTCAAGACGGTGTTTTCTTCAAGAAAGCAGCCGAATTGAATAAAGCCAGTGTTCCTGCATGGTCTATATGGATGCAATGTTTTTGGGCTTCGGCTTTGTGTTTGACAGGGAAATATGGTGATTTATTGGATTTTGTAGTGATCATCGTTTTGATATTTTATATTCTGACCATCTTAGGGATATTTATTCTTCGCAAGAAAATGCCAGATGTAGAAAGACCTTATAAAGCTTTTGGATATCCGTTTTTACCGGGACTCTATATTGTTATTGCAAGTGCAATTTGTCTTGCTTTATTATATACTAAAACAAGTACAAGCGGCTGGGGTGTTTTGATTATGCTGATTGGAATTCCTGTTTATTATTTGACAAAGCCTAAGGAATAGTGTTCAGTATTCAGTGTTCAGTCTCAGTTAGCAGATTGTAGATTACAGTAATCAGTCTCAGTTTTAAGCTGAGAAATAAAAAAATCCGTCTCGTTGTAGTAACTTGACGGATTTTCTATTTTAAAACGATTCGTTTCTGGCGTCTTGCTTCTTTTTTAGCCATGATTGCAGAGGAAATCCTTTCTAGTCCTGAACTTGTTTCAGGATCCTGAAACAAGTTCAGGACTAGAAAGATTGCAACGGAAAGCAGGAATAGCTCCTAATAAAAAAATCCGTCTCAAATTAATGAAACGGATTTTCTATTTAAGTGCGGCAAGTCTTTTTTCTTGCTTCTTTATTCGAATCTTACAATACAGTTTCCACTTCACTAAATGGTAAGTTCCAAGCATCTGAAACTCCTCTATAGACAATTTTACCGTTGGCTACGTTTAATCCTTTTTTCAATTCTTCATTGTCTACACATGCTTTTCTCCATCCTTTGTTTGCTAATTGCAAAGCATAAGGTAAAGTTGCATTTGTCAAGGCCAAAGTTGAAGTATAAGGAACAGCACCTGGCATGTTCGCTACGCAATAATGAACAATATCATCAATGATAAAGGTTGGATCTTCATGAGTTGTAGGTGTGCAAGTTTCGATACAGCCACCTTGATCAACAGCTACGTCAACAACTACAGTTCCCGGGCTCATTAATTTCAACATATCACGAGTGATTAAGTGTGGTGCTTTGGCACCTGGAATTAAAACAGCTCCAATAACTAAATCAGCTGTAGCAATTGCTTCACGGATGTTATAATGGTTTGACATAACAGTAGTCACATTAGCTGGCATCACATCAGATAGGTAACGCAAACGTGGTAAGCTTACATCCATAATGGTTACTTGAGCACCAAAACCAGCGGCCATTTTAGCGGCTTGAGTTCCTACGATTCCACCACCTAAAACTAATACTTTTGCAGGTGGAACTCCCGGAACACCACCTAAAAGGATTCCTTTTCCTTTCAATGGTTTCTCTAAATATTTAGCACCTTCCTGAATTGACATACGGCCTGCCACTTCTGACATTGGTACTAATAAAGGCAAGCTACGGTCTGCTTTTTCAACAGTTTCATAGGCAAGACATACTGCGCCACGCTCAATCATAGCATGAGTCAATGGTTCAGATGATGCAAAGTGGAAATAGGTAAATAATAATTGGTCTTTTTTGATCAAAGGATATTCAGAAGCAATAGGCTCTTTTACTTTGATTATCATTTCAGCAATGCTGTAAACGGCTTCAATTGTTGGCAATAACTCTGCTCCAGCCTCAGCATATGCTTTGTCGCTAAAACCACTATTTTCACCAGCACTTGCTTGTATATAAACGATATGACCTTGTTTTTTGAATTCAGCTACACCTGCAGGTGTAAGTGCAACACGATTTTCGTTATTTTTGATTTCTTTAGGAATTCCGATTATCATAGTGATGTGTTTAAATGTTTGAGTTTAATTGCATTACAAATTTATATATAAAGAAAATATTATTGCTATATGGTATTAAATTAAGAAAATATTCATTTTATTTAGTAATTTAGCATGAAATATTTCTGATACAGCCTTTTTTTATATTTCTAAAAAGAAAAAAAAACTGCTTTTATATCTTAAAAAAGAATCAACAAATTATGATACTGGACGAAACCGACAAAAAAATCTTACGTCTTCTTCAGGAAGATGCGCATTTGACCCTGAAAGATATTGCCAATCAAATCAATCTTTCGCTGACACCGGTTCATGACAGGGTAAAGCGTTTGGAAAAAGAAGGCATTATTGAGAAGTATGTTTCGATTTTGAATAAAAAGAAACTGGGTAAAAACCTGACGGTATATTGCCAGGTGACACTCGTAAAACAGAATTATGATATTTCAGAAGGATTTAATCAGGCGATTCTAAATATGCCAGAAGTGGTAGAATGTAATTTTGTTTCTGGGAATTTTGATTATATGTTGAAAATCGTATTGCCAGATATGGAAAGTTACCATTATTTTCATCAGAAAAAATTGTCGGTTTTGCCGGAGGTTTCTTTAATTAATAGCTTTTTTATTATTTCGGAAGTAAAGAGTACCACTGTTTTGCCGATTTAACTCACTAAAAGAAATCATTAAATCCTACCGTGTGGGTACAATTTTTTATACATTAGAATAGAACACGGATTTGACAGATTAGACGGATTGCCACAGAATTTTTTGATTATAACATGAAAAAGCCAACATGATTATGGCACTTCGGGACACGACTTTTTTAATTAGAATAGAAAAGAACAAATTTAAATCTGTGTTAATTTGTTAGATCCGTGTTATCTGTGTTCTATTTTCAGATGTGTCCAGACGGTAGCCATTAAATGGCATTTTTTGTTTTAAATGACAACATGATTTTAAAACATATAAGAAATTAAAGTTCATTTAAGCGGTTTGGAGTGATAGGCATAATTGATTTGAATAAAAAAAATCCGTCCTGATTTATCGGGACGGATTTTCTATTTAATTCAGGTTGGGTTGCTTTTATCTAAAAAAAAACTAAAACTAAAACTAAAAACGGCAACGTACAACCTGTAATCTAAATGCTAGTAATACGTAAAACGTCTTACTTTAGCAATATATTTTGCCAATCGGATGACTTGGTGACTGTAGCCATATTCGTTGTCATACCAAATGTACAAGACGATATTTTTTCCGTCATTGGAAACAATCGTTGCATTGCTGTCATAAATTGATGGCGCCGAAGTACCCACAATATCCGAAGAAACCAACTCGTTATTCAACGAATATTTGATTTGCTCGACCAGTTCCCCTTCCAAAGCATATTTTTTCATGATGGCATTAATTTCCTGAATCGAAGTTGTTCTTGAAATTTCAAGATTCAGAACTACCAGTGAACCGTTAGGAACCGGCACCCGAATCGCATTGGACGTTAATTTCCCTTCAAGCGATGGTAATGCTTTTGCAACAGCACTTCCTGCACCCGTTTCGGTAATTACCATGTTTAATGCAGCGGCTCTACCACGACGGTATTTTTTATGCATGTTATCGACCAAATTCTGGTCGTTAGTATACGCATGAATGGTTTCTAAATGTCCTTTTACAACGCCTAAAGTGTCTTCGACAGCTTTTAGGATTGGTGTTATCGCATTCGTTGTACATGACGCAGCTGAAAAAATGTTTATTTCATCCGGATTGTATTCATTTTGGTTGACGCCATGAACGATATTTGGAACACCTTTTCCAGGGGCGGTAAGCAAGACTTTATCTACTCCTTTTGAAACTAAATGCCTGCTTAAAGCTTCATGGGTAGTGAAAGCGCCAGTATTATCAATAACCAAAGCATTGTCAATTCCATATGAGGTATAATCAATTTCTTCAGGTCCGTTTGCAGTGATAATGTGAACGGTTGTGCCATTAATTATCAAAGCATTATTTTTTGTGTCAGCTATTACAGAACCTTGAAAATCGCCGTGAATAGAATCATAACGCAATAATGAAGCTCTTTTTTCTAGAGAAGTGGCGTCATTTTTATCACGAGTTACAATGGCTCTCAATCGCAATTGATTTCCTTTTCCTGTTTTCGAAAGTAACTCACGTGCTAATAATCTTCCAATTCTGCCAAAACCATATAACACTACATCTTTAGGTTGAATTTCCTCAGAGTTTTTAGCGTCTTTTAATTTGTCTATTACAAAATGCCTTGTGTCAGGATATTTTTCATCTTCCAAACGATATTCATAGGTAAGTTTACCAATATCCAGTTTTGAAGGCGGTAAATCCAATTCTAAAACAGCTCTGGCAATTTCTACTGAATCAAATACAGAAATTGGTTTGCCCACAAATTCACCCGCATAATCATGCAAGTTGATGATTTCGCTTACGTTTTTGTCAATTAGTTGATTTCTAAATAAAACCATTTCAATTGATTTGTCATACCATAAATCACTGATGATTTTGATCAATTCTACTCCTGCACGTCGTCTGTCGGCTTGAAAAGAAACTTCTTTTTCGTATGTAATACTCATGTTGAAAATTTGTAAAATAAATTAATGATTTTTTTAAATTTTGCGCAAAATTACCCATTTCAATCGATTTCGTAGCCTATTTTCTGATTTATTTTTAAAATAAAAAAGCCACCTTGGTTTTACAAGATGGCTTCCATTTTTGAGATTATAAATATTAGATAATAATTTTTATAATTTCTCCGTTTTTATTTATCATTTCAATTCGGATACTTTGACTTTCCTCTTTTTTGTCTAAGAATTTAGACACCGTTTCGATATCTTTTGCTTTTACATTATCAATGCTCAAAACAATATTTCCTTTGAGTTCTTCTTCATATTGTTTCAGGTTTTCATTGGTAATGGATCTAATTCTTACCCCATAGTCCAGATTGAATTTCTTTTTGTCAGCTGCATCTATGTTTTCTAATTCCAATCCTTTGAATTCTGTACTGAAAAATTCATTTTTACTCAAAATTACGGGCACAATTCTATTTTTTCCGTCTCTTAAAATAGTTACTTGAACCTTATCATTCGGTCTTTTGGTATTTATATAACCCGATAGATCGGCAAAAGTTGCCACATTTTGGTCATCTAATCGTACGATGATATCTCCTTTTTGAAGCCCTGATCTTTCGGCACCGGAATTTTTGGTAACTCTATTGATGTAAAATCCTTGTGTTTGGGAAATGCCCAATTCTTTCGAAGCAGTTCCGTTTAATTCGCCTCCTTCAACCCCAAGAATACCTCTTTGTACATTACCAAACTCCATAATATCCTCAATTATTTTTCGAGCTATATTTGATGGAACCGCAAAGGAATACCCAACATAAGAACCTGTCATGGAAGAAATCATCGTATTGATGCCAATTAGTTCTCCGCGGGTGTTTACCAATGCGCCACCACTATTTCCTGGATTTACGGCAGCATCCGTTTGTATGAAAGATTGGATTCCACTAGTGTCAAGATTTCTGGCTTTAGCCGAAACAATTCCCGCGGTTACCGTAGAGGTTAAGTTATACGGATTTCCCACTGCCAAAACCCATTCCCCAATTTTCACCGAATCAGAATTGGCGAAAGCGGTATAAGGTAATTTTTCATCAGCATCGATTTTCAATAGCGCGATGTCCATTTTAGAATCGGTTCCTATTAATTTTGCGGGATATGATTTTTTATTATTCAAGGTGATTTCAATTTCCGAAGCATCTTTTACCACATGATTATTAGTTACAATGTAACCGTCTTCAGAAATAATTACACCGGAACCCGTTCCAACTTGTTCTTGTTGCTGTTGGCCGCCATAACCATAGAAATATTCAAGCATTGGGTTGGTGACGGTTTTACGGGATACATTTTTTACGTGAACTACCGTGTGGATGGTCTTTTCGGCAGCTTCGGTAAAATCAACATTCTCAGCGGATAGTCCTACGCTTTTTCCATACGAATCTGAGGCAGCGGTTACGATTGGGTTTTTGTTGCCCGAAAAATAGCCGTCATTGTCAAATAATAATTTATAAGAGCCTAATGTCACGGCTCCGCTCAGCAATGATATTGAAAACAGTGTTGAAAATCGTTTCATATTAGAATTCATTTTAAATTATTTTAAGGTAAAAATAGGGTTAAATTGTTTTTTTGAAAAACAGTTTAACGCTCTTTAACAATGATTAACATTTCATTAATAGTTCGTACTTTTGTATCTCTCAATTCAAAGAAAATGCAAATAGAATTTTATAAATACCAAGGAACAGGAAATGATTTCGTGATGATTGATAACCGTCAGGGGATTTTTCCAAAAGACAATATTCAACTCATAGCCCACTTATGCGACAGACGTTTTGGAATAGGCGGAGACGGACTTATTTTATTAGAAAATGATCCTGAAACCGATTTCAAAATGGTGTATTACAACTCGGATGGGAATCAAAGTTCCATGTGTGGGAACGGAGGAAGATGTTTAGTGGCTTTCGCCAAAAAGCTAAACGTAATTCAAAATAGCACTACTTTTATTGCTACGGATGGTTTGCATCACGCAACAATAGCGGATGATGGGCTAGTTTCTTTACAAATGATAGATGTTGCGGATGTAAAAATCACTCCAGATCATGTTTTTCTGAATACCGGTTCGCCACATCATGTGCAATTGGTGGAAGATTTAGAACATTATAATGTCAAAGAAAACGGAGCTAGTATTCGATATGGTGAATTGTATGGAAAACAAGGAAGCAATATCAATTTTGTAAAACAAGTTGATGCGACTACTTTTTCATTGAGAACCTATGAAAGAGGCGTAGAGGATGAAACACTTTCATGCGGAACCGGTGCTACAGCAGCTGCAATTGCGATGAATGCATTAGGAAAAACTGAAGCTAACTCCATTGATTTGAATGTTGAGGGAGGTAAATTAGTCGTTTCTTTTGATAAAAAGGACGGACAGTTTACCAATGTTTTCTTGAAAGGACCCGCAGAATTTGTTTTTAAAGGAAGTATAGAGATTTAAGATTTTAGTCCCGAAGCTTCGGGATTGATTTTCATATTAATTCAGAAATTGTCGGTCTATAATTTAAGAGAATTCCATAATTGGACTTAATCAATCCGAGTTTGATAACTTGAGGAGTCAATTTGGCACCTCAAGCCTTTAACTCCTAACCTATAACTTCTAACCTCAAGAATGATAACATTAAAAGGCGATAACATTTACATCCGTGCATTGGAACCCAATGATTTGGAGTTTGTGTATGCCATAGAAAATGACCAGAGTATTTGGGAAGTGAGCAATACACATACACCTTACAGTCGTTTTTTGGTGAAACAATATCTGGAAAATGCGCATCAGGATATTTATGAAGCCAAGCAATTGCGATTGGCTATTTGTCAGGATCAGGATTTCCCGGCTCTGGGATTAATTGATTTATTTGATTTTGATCCAAAGAATAATAGGGCAGGAGTTGGGATTGTAATTCAGGGGAATGAAAATCGCAATCAGAATATTGGTTCGGAGGCTTTGGGGCTATTAATTCAATATGCTTTTCATCATCTTAATCTGCATCAATTATATGCAAATATTGGCACTGAAAATGTAGCTAGTATAGCTCTTTTTACTAAATTTGGTTTTCAAAGTATAGGAATAAAAAAAGATTGGAATTTAGTCAGTGGCGTTTACAAAGATGAAGCTGTTTTTCAATTAATTAATAATCACACGAGCGTCAGCGAACTGGCGCAGCAATTTTAAAAAAAATAATTATTTTGAACTTAAAGAAAATTATAACAATCGTATCTGTTGTTTTGATATCCGTATTAATGATTTACGGATTTATTTTGTTGCGTCAGATTTTTTCGGCTAATACAAAATTTGCAGACAAAGAGGTTTATGTATTCATTCCAACAGATTCTGAATATGAAGATGTCAAAAAAATAATTGCTCCTTATATCGAAAATATGGATCGTTTTGAAACGGTTGTAAACAAAAGAGATTATGCTGAAAATGTAAAACCAGGCCGTTTTTTATTCACAAAAGGAATGAACAGTTATGAACTGGTGAAGGCTTTGAGAATCAATGTGCCGGTGAATTTGGCTTTCAATAACCAGGAACGATTGGAGAATTTTGCAGGGCGTGTGGGTTCCCAAATTGAAGCTGACAGTTTATCATTGTTGACTTCATTTAAAGATTCTATTTTTTTGAAAGAAAATAGTTTTACCGAAGAAAATGTTTTGGCGATGTTCATTCCTAATACTTATGAAATTTATTGGAATACCTCGGCTGAAAAATTCCGAGATAAAATGATTAAAGAGTATAGAAATTTTTGGAATAAGGAACGTGTAGAAAAAGCTAAAAAACAGGGATTGACCCCAATTGAAGCAACTATTCTCGCTTCCATAGTGCACAAAGAATCAGTAAAAAAAGATGAAAGACCTCGAATTGCGGGTGTTTATTTGAATCGTTTAAGAGCTTTAATGCCACTTCAGGCTGATCCAACAGTTATTTATGCGATAAAAAAGAAATCAAATGATTTTGATCAGGTCATCAAAAGAGTCTTTTATAATGATTTAACAATGAGTTCTCCTTATAACACCTATGTGAATTTAGGACTTCCTCCGGGACCTATCGCGATGCCTGATATCACGGCACTTGAAGCAGTTTTAAATCCGGAGAAAAATAATTTTATTTATTTCTGTGCCAGTGTGGATCGTTTTGGGTATCATGAATTTGCCGCTACTTTAGAAGAACATAACAAAAACGCCAAAAAATATTCGGATTGGATCAACAGCCAAGGTGTAAAAAGATAGTTTTGAAATTTAAAAAACTGCTTTTTTTATTCTTGCTTCTGATTGGGTATCAAACTGGTTTTTCGCAAAATACAATTGATGATTTTCTTACACCATCGGATTCTTTAAATAAAAAAAGGCAACAAACCGTTGTGATTTCTGAGGCGGTATTTGCATCAGGGGTTTTGGTAGGCTTAAACCAACTTTGGTATGCCGATTATCCCAAGTCTGAATTTCATTTTATAAATGATAATTCCGAATGGCTTCAAATGGATAAACTGGGACATTCTTTTTCTTCGTACCATTTAGGCAGGTTTGGTGCCGAAATGTTACAATGGAGTGGAGCCAGTAAAAAGGACCAATTGGTTTACGGAGCTGGTTTGGGATTTGCTTTTTTGACGGCTGTTGAGGTTATGGATGGATATTCTTCTGAATGGGGTGCTTCATCCGGCGATATAATCGCAAATGCTTCTGGAACGGCTTTATATGTTTCACAAGAATTAATATGGAAAGAACAACGCATAACTCCCAAATTTTCTTTTCATACCACCCAATATGCGAATCAAAGACCGGAAGTTTTAGGAAGTTCATTTACAGAACAAATTCTAAAAGATTATAACGGACAAACCTATTGGCTTTCAATCAATTTACATTCCTTTGCTAAAGGCTCAAAAATACCAAAATGGTTGAATCTTGCATTGGGTTATGGAGCCGAAGGAATGATAACCGGAAATAGACAAAATGAGGCTCCATTTTCGACTCTAAATACACAAAGATACAGACAATTTTACCTGAGTTTTGATGTTGATTTGACTAAAATTAACACCCAATCACACTTTTTAAAGACTCTTTTTTCAGTTTTAAATACAGTAAAAATACCTGCTCCAACGATTGAAATGGTGCACTTCAACGATGTTAAATTACACTTAATCTATTTTTAGTAAACTTTAACTCATTGATTATCAGTATAATTATTTTTTGCGTATATTTGCACGTAGAAATTTCTTAACGGGACAGCGTTTTGAAGAAAAACAATTTATGATAAAGAAATGGTATTTTTATACAGGTTTGACAATTATTATTGCCTTTTTAAGCTCGGGTTTTAAACCCTTTAATTTAGACACCAACTCTTGGTTTCTAGTACATGAAGAAGATGGATCACACTACTTATTTCCATCTGAAAAACAAGAAGATTACACCAGTTTGAATATCCCTTTTACAGGAAATTTCTTTATTGGTTTCAAAGAAGCAATCGGATACAGAGAATCTGAAAGCAAATACAAAAAAATTAATTCACTCGGATATTTAGGTAAATACCAGTTTGGTATAGAAACTCTAAAAACAGTTGGGGTACACAATAGTTCCGCTTTTTTGAATAGCCCTGAAATGCAAGAAAAAGCTTTTATTGCTCTTTTGGCAAAAAACAAGTGGGAGTTAAAAAAAGAAATTGAAAAATATGCGGGTACAATAATGAACGGAATTCACATAACAGAATCCGGAATATTGGCTGCTGCACACCTTGGAGGTGCAGGTTCTGTAAGGAAATATTTCAAAAATAAAGGTAAAAGATATTTTAGAGATGCTTATGGTACATCCATAAGAAGTTACATGAAAGCGTTTGGAGGCTATGATACGTCATTTATCGTTGCTGATATCAATGCAACTGTGAAAAATATATAAGGTAATAATTCACTAATTAAACAGGCTGTCAGGATAGTAATTTCTGACAGCCTATTTTTTTTCTGTTACCCTAAATCGGATTATTTTGATTTTATAATTTCGCCATCAGGACGAACTACTAATTTAATAGTTTCCTTGTCTTTTTTAATCTTAACATTATACTGTTTCTTAATAACATCCCCTTCCGATTGGGTATATAGGAATTGATCATTTACAATTGCCCATCCTGGATAAGTTCTGTAAATGGAATAAATTACCTCACTGGGAAGTCTTACATTTTTATATTCTTCAACTACACGTATTAATTTCCCATTCTCATCATAAGTTGCAGATAAAGTTCCTTTTTTGGTACTCATAACCAAAAGGTATTCTTCAAATCCTTCATTGTCTTTCCCTAGGTCATAGGCGATAAATTTTTCTTCTACCGCTCTAACGGTTTGGTCTGGGTTATTATCCGGGAGATAGACTGAAAAATCTTTTCCCGCACTTTTGATTACAACACCCGGTAATTCTTCGATTTTCATTTTTCCCTCATCTTGTGAATAAGACGGTACAGTTAAACCGAGAAACAACAAAATAATAATTAATGATTTCATGATATTTGGTTTTAAATTAATATTAAATAGATGTAATTTTAATGAACAAATAAACGCTAAGGCTTACTGTTTTTCTTTTTATTATTGTAATTAATTATATATCAATATTTTAAATAAAAAATTATTTAAATTTTTATTTGTTAAAATCAGATATCTCTTGTAAAATTAGCTCATTTATTTAGCTCTTTAGGTTAATTTTTTCTATAAATTATGTTAAAATAAACTGCTATGCAATGCCAGTTTTTAATAGGAATAGTTATATGTAATTTGGATCAAAAAGGATCATATTTTTGAAAAAAAAACACCAACCTTTCGATTGATGTTTCTAAAATTAGGGGTTAAAGTAGGATTCGTCTACTCGAAACTTTCCATCAAAATCTCTAATATCTTAATGGCTGCTTCACTGATTTTTGTACCGGGTCCAAAAACGGCAACCGCACCCGCATCAAATAAAAATTGGTAATCCTGTGCAGGAATTACTCCGCCTACTACCACCATGATATCTTCTCGACCGTATTTTTTAAGTTCTTCGATTACTTGAGGCACAAGAGTTTTATGACCTGCCGCTAGAGAAGAAACGCCCAGAATATGCACATCGTTTTCAACGGCTTGTTTGGCCGCTTCGGCTGGTGTTTGAAAAAGAGGACCAATGTCAACATCAAAACCAACATCGGCATATCCTGTAGCCACCACTTTTGCGCCACGATCGTGTCCGTCTTGCCCCATTTTGGCAATCATGATTCTTGGTCGACGTCCCTCTTGTTTCGCGAAGGCATCGGCCATTTGTTTTGCTTTTTCAAAGCTTTTGTCGTCTTTTATTTCTTTACTATACACACCGCTAAAGGATTTAATTTGTGCTTTATATCTTCCAAAAACCGTTTCCAGAGCATCACTAATTTCTCCTAATGTAGTTCGGTTTCTGGCAGCTTCAACGGCTATTTCCAGTAAATTGCCATCGCCTGTTTGTGCACACAACGTTAATTTTTCAAGTGATTTTTTTACTTTTTCGGTATCTCTGGTTGCTTTAATTCGGTCCAATTGTTCCAATTGTTGTTTGCGTACCATTTGGTTATCCACATCCAGAATCTGCAAAGGATCTTCTTTTTCTAATCGGTATTTATTAACACCAACAATGATATCCTGCCCGCTGTCTATTCTCGCTTGTTTTCTGGCCGCCGCTTCTTCTATTCGAAGTTTTGGAATTCCAGATTCAATGGCTTTGGTCATTCCGCCTAGTTCTTCCACTTCTTCAATAAGTTTCCAAGCATTTTCGGCGATTTCATTGGTTAGGCTTTCCACATAATAACTCCCAGCCCAAGGATCTACAGTTTTAGTGATTTTAGTTTCTTCTTGTAAATAAAGCTGCGTGTTTCTGGCAATTCTTGCAGAGAAGTCCGTTGGTAAGGCTATAGCTTCATCTAAAGCATTCGTATGTAAAGATTGCGTTCCTCCAAAAGCGGCTGCTGCTGCTTCAATACAGGTTCGAGCCACATTATTAAAAGGATCTTGCTCTGTTAAACTCCAACCCGAAGTTTGGCAATGGGTTCTCAACGCTAATGATTTATCGTCTTTTGTTTCAAATTGTTTTACCAGTTTTGCCCAGATCATTCTTCCTGCACGCATTTTGGCAATTTCCATAAAATGGTTCATCCCAATGGCCCAGAAAAATGATAATCTTGGAGCGAATTCATCTATTTTCATTCCGGTGGCTAATCCCGTTCTAATGTATTCCAATCCATCGGCTAACGTATAAGCCAATTCAATATCAGCAGTAGCTCCTGCTTCTTGCATATGATATCCCGAAATAGAAATCGAATTGAATTTGGGCATTTTTTTACTGGTGAATTCAAAAATATCAGCAATGATTTTCATCGAAGGAGTTGGCGGATAAATATAGGTGTTACGCACCATAAACTCTTTCAGAATGTCATTTTGTATCGTTCCTGAAAGTAATTCGGGTTTTACGCCTTGTTCTTCAGCAGCGACAATATAGAAAGCCATAATGGGTAAAACAGCACCATTCATTGTCATGGAAACTGACATTTCGTCCAGCGGAATTTGGTCGAATAATACTTTCATATCTTCCACGGAATCAATCGCTACTCCCGCTTTTCCTACGTCACCCACTACGCGTTCGTGATCCGAATCATACCCGCGATGTGTAGGTAAATCAAAAGCGATTGAAAGTCCTTTTTGACCTGCAGCTAGATTTCGTCTGTAAAAAGCATTGCTTTCTTCAGCAGTGGAAAATCCGGCATATTGTCGCACGGTCCAAGGCCGGCGAACATACATTGTAGCGTATGGTCCGCGTAAATTTGGTGCAAAACCAGCCCCAAAATCAAGATGCTTGAGATTCTCAATATCTTGTTCTGTGTAGGTTTCTTTAAGTTCGATTCCTTCGGCTGTGAGAAATGCATTAGTCAATAAATTTTCACTTTCGACTTTTGACTTTTGACTTTTTAATTGAATATGTTGAAGATTTTTTCTTTTCATTTTTTTAGTAACGAATTATAATATTTTGTAAATATTTTTTAACGGAACACTAAACTCTTAGCACTCTTTCTCCAATCTTTCCTGTTCCATTTTTTCAGCCAAACGTTTTTCAATTATTGGTGTAATCAAGGTTTTTCTCGGTTTGACTTTTACAAAAGGAAACAATTCTAGATCGTGTTTCATTTTGTCCTCTTTGTTTGGATGTTTGTTTGTTCCAAGTAAAATTTCCTTACCGCTATCAAATAATTCTTGCGCCGTGTCAGCACTTTCCTGAATCTTTCGTTTGATAATTCCATCATTAAGTTGTTTCAGGAAACCACCATTGGACTCAATATCCTTGAATAAAGCCAAAGATTTTTCGGCTAATTGATTGGTAAGGTTTTCTATATAATAACTTCCGTCAGCCGGATTATTCACTTTGTCAAAATAACATTCGTTTTTGAGAATTAATAATTGATTTCGGGCAATCCGATCTCCAAATTCATTGTCTTTATGATACAAAGCATCATAAGGTAAATTCGCAATACTATCCGCTCCACCAATAATTGCTGACATACATTCAGTTGTGGTACGCAACAAGTTTACGTTATAATCGTATAAGGTTTTGTTGCGTTTTGTAGGTGAAACGATGATGTTGCAATCCAGATTATGGTTGTATTCTTTGGCTATCAGATTAAAAAGCAATCGTAAAGCGCGCAGTTTTGCAATCTCAAAAAAGTAATTAGTCCCAACTGAAACTTCAAAAACGATAGGTCGATTTATAGATTCAATTCGGTTGAAATATTCATTGGCATGTCCTAAACTATAGGCAATTTGCTGCACCATGTTAGCACCTGCATTTTGATACAAAGCGGCATTAATGCTTATTAGAGATACAGATGTTGTTGCTGCCGAAAGTAAATTCAGCGTTTCAAAATTATTTTTTTCTGTAGTTACAAACCAGTTTCCATCTTTGGCTAATTGCCCAATAGGATCTAGATTACAGAAAATTGTAGTATTATTTTTCTTTGCAAATGCGTTAATTTTTTTAACGAAATCGATTGAGATAAAAGTCAAATGGAAGTAAACGGTAACTTTTTCTAAAGGTAATTTCTCCAGTAGTTTTGTGATGTCAATCGATTCATTTTCTATTGTAAACCGAAGGCTGTCCGCACCACGATTTAATGAATCCAGTGCTCGTTCGATTGATTTTTCAAAATCGTAAACAAATATGTTTTGGCAAATTTTGAATTGGGTAGCTTTTGTAGTAACCGGAAAAGCTTTCGTGAATTCATCTTTGTGGTAAAAAGGTTTTACCTGAATGTCTTCGGGGGAATTCCAAATTAGGGTCTCATTATAATCAGCTCCATTGAGTTCAAATTGGATTTTTTGTTTCCATTGTTTGGAAGAAATGGGATTGAAATCATCGAAAAGGTTTGTTGTCATTTTGTTTATTGTTTTCCTCACCCCAGCCCTCTCCAAAGGAGAGGGAGCCGAAACTTGGTGTTTTATTTTCAATAATTACTATTAATTTTATCTCCCTTCCCTTTGGGAAGGGTTGGGGATGGGATTTTATTTTTTAATCGTGTCGCCTTCGAATTCAATGATATAAATATCTTCACTATCTTTTTTCATATAGTATTTTTCGCGGGCGTATTTTTCTATTTGTTCTGAATTTTTTAATTGTTTGATATTCTCCTGGTCTTTTTTTATTTCTTCCTGATAATAAGCGGCATTGTCCTCAAGTTCAATAATTTGCTTGTCCAGAAAACGATGGTCGAAATACGAATAGTTATCCAGAAAAATCATCCAGGTAGCAAAAAATAACAATACCCAAACGTATTTGTTACTCAAAAATTTAAACCAAGATTTGTCTTTATACGGATTTGTCATTTTTATTTTTTTAGCCCCGATTACTTGACTTAATTTCTATTTTTCATCGGAGTTCAGTGAACTTCGTTTGTAGTGAAAATCCTTTTTATCCGCCTTTTCGGCGGATAAAAAGATTGAAACGGAAAGCGGGAAATAGCTCCTAATAATTGATTAGATTAAAATTACAACTAAATTATAGAATTTTTTGATTTATTACCGCACGGACAACGTCTATAGCCACAGTATTGTACTTGTCATTAGGAATAATAATATCCGCAAATGCTTTTGTAGGTTCTATAAATTGCTCATGCATAGGTTTTAATGTGGTTTGGTAGCGATTGATAACTTCATGCATATCTCGGCCACGTTCCGCAATATCGCGCTTCATACGGCGGATTAATCGTTCGTCAGAATCTGCGTGAACGTATATTTTTACGTCAAATAAATCTCTTAATTCGGGATTTGCCAAAATTAAAATACCTTCCACAATCATCACTTTTCTGGGATGCGTGAAAACGGTATCGTCCGTTCTATTGTGCGTTACAAAGGAATAAACGGGTTGATTAATGTTATTTCCTTCTTTTAATTCTTTAAGATGTGCTACCAATAACTCAAAATCAATAGCGCGTGGATGATCAAAATTGATGAGTGCTCTTTCATCGAATGACAGTCCATGATTTCCTTTGTAATATGAGTCTTGTGAAATAATACCTACTTCGGTTTCCGGTAATTCATTCATAATTTGATGAACTACGGTTGTTTTTCCGCTTCCTGTTCCACCTGCAATTCCTATAATGAGCATAAAATATGTATTATTTATTTATCAAAGCAAAAATAGGAATTTAATTGCGAGTGGTTTTTGTTTTTTGAGGAAATGTTGCTAATTTAATATATTTATGGGCCGTTATTAATTAGCATTTTTTTCTACCTTTAGTTTTCTAAAAATAGAAGAACTTTGTATTCACAAATCAATAAAAATATCAGTCGGTATGTCACTTTTGAACCAGAAGAACTGGAAATTTTCAATTCTTTATTGGAATACAAAACCGTTCCCAAGAAAACCATTCTGCTTCATGAAGGGGAGATGTGCAATTTTGAAGCTTTTGTTATCAAAGGCTGCGTACGGAAATATTATATTGATGCTAATGGTTTTGAAGTCATTCTTCAATTTGCTATCGAAAATGCTTGGGTAAGCGATATTTCTTTTAGTATTTATGAAGATAAACCGAGCCGGGTATTCATTGAAACATTGGAAGATTGTGAATTTTTTATGTTTAGTCCTGAAACAAAAGAAGCTTTATTTATAAAAGCACCAAAGTTTGAACGCGCTTTCCGGATATTAATGCAACGCAATCTAGCAGTTACTCAAGACCGCTTATTTAACACTATTTCTAAAACCGCCACAGAGAAATATCTAGAATTTTTAGAACACTATCCTACACTTTCACAACGTGTTGCCCAGCATTACATTGCTTCCTATCTTGGTATTTCTGCTGAGTTTTTAAGCAAAATTAGAACTAAAATCGCCAAACAGTAAATTCTCATTATTTTTCATTTCTTGTCCCAGTTCAATGCGTAAGGTTGTTTTTTGACGCAACTTTGTATCATAATAGTAAAGAACACGAAAATGGAAAATAAAGATAGTACAAAAGAAGAAGTAATTACTAATTACATTTTGCACAAAGCCAATACCCGAGGTCATGCGAACCATGGTTGGTTGGAATCCTATCACACTTTTAGCTTTGCTAATTATCACAATCCAGAGCGCATGAATTTTGGTGTTTTGCGAGTTTTGAATGATGACAGGGTAAATCAGGGAATGGGTTTTGGGAAACATCCGCATGATAACATGGAAATTATTTCCATTCCGCTAGAAGGTGATTTAGAACATCAAGACAGTATGGGAAATACTACCGTGATTAAAGAAGGAGATATTCAAGTCATGAGTGCCGGTACCGGAATTTTTCACAGCGAATACAATAAGAATAAAGATCAGTTGGTTAAATTTTTACAAATTTGGATTTATCCGAATCAAAAAAATGTAACGCCTCGTTACGACCAAATTACTTTGGACTTGAAGGATCGCCACAATAAATTACAACAAATTTTATCACCAAATCCAGAAGACGCAGGTGTTTGGATTCATCAGGATGCCTGGTTTTATATTGGGAAATTAGACAACGGTTTTTCTACTTCGTATCAATTGAAAAAAGCTGGAAACGGAATTTATGCTTTTGTTTTGAAAGGCGATTTCACCATTGGAACCATCGCTTTAAATGAACGTGACGGATTAGGAATTTGGGATACAAATGAAATCACAATCACTGCTAATTCTGCTGATGCCGAAATCCTTTTGATGGAAGTGCCAATGAAATTGTAATCAGATAAATGAATAATAGAAATAACTAATAATAATATGTCAACAACTAAATGGGTAATAGACCCAACACACTCAGAAATTGGTTTTAAAGTGAAACACATGATGTTTACCAATGTCTCAGGAAAATTTTTAAAATTTGATGCTTCAATTGAATCAGAAAACAATGATTTTGAAAACGCAAAAATTGAATTTACCGGAGCAATCGATTCTATCACAACAGGAAATGCAGATAGAGATACCCATTTATTAAGTCCAGATTTTTTTGATGCTGCCCAGTTTCCAGAAATTAAATTCAAAGCAACTTCGTTTACTAAAATTAATGAAGGTGAATACGAACTGGTTGGAGATTTAACTTTACACGGTGTTACTAAATCAGTAAAATTAGCAACAGAATATGGAGGATTAATGAAAGACCCGTGGGGAAATACCAAAATGGCGCTTTCATTAGAAGGAAAAATTAATAGAAAAGATTGGGGATTGAATTGGAATTCAGCTCTTGAAACAGGAGGAGTTTTGGTTAGCGAAGAAGTTCGATTGAATATTGAATTGCAATTTATCAAACAATAAATTTCAGATAACAAGAAATACAATGCCTCAAAGGATTATAAATCTTTGAGGCATTGTATTTTATAAAAGTTGAATGATGGAAACCACAAATATTCTTTACATAGGAAAGCATCTCGAAATTTTGGCAACTGTTGTCCGATTAATAAATTCTAATAATAACTGGAATGGAGTAGGTGCTATGAATGATGAGGTGGCTAAAGAAATTTTTCAAAAGAGAGATTTCTCCATTGTGTTGTTGGGTTCCGGAATTCAGAGAGAAAGTGAAACCAATTTGTGTTCTTTTTTCAAAATACGGAAGCCAAATATAATTATTGTGCAGCATTATGGAGGCGGAAGTGGTTTGCTGAAAAGCGAAATTCTACTTGCCTTGGAATGTAATAGAAATTAACAGAAACAAAAAAGAGAGCCTCTTTATTGGAGGCCACTGAAAAAGTATCTCTTTTTAGTAATTAGACATTTTAAGGCAATTAAGGAAAATTCGAGTTTTGCTTAAGTATTTCATTTTCAGGATGAAAAAAAGAGTAGAAAATCTTATTTTTCTACTCTTTTAATGAAATCTAATTCTTTAAGGACTTTTTCAGTGCCCTCCTTTATTGAACTCTCTTTTTTTTAGTTTATGCAAAACTATTATTTATTTTTCTTTGCCTTAATCATCATTTCTAGCTGATCCCAAAGTTCTTCAGGAATAGCTTCCAGAATATTAAATTGTCCGGCACCTTTTAACCATTCGCCACCATCAATAACAACCACTTCACCATTTATATAAGCGGAGAAATCAGAAACTAAATAAGCTGCTAAATTGGCTAATTCCTGATGATCTCCCACACGTTTTAACGGCACTTTTTTTGCCATATCAAATTTTTCGGCTAAATCTCCTGGTAATAATCGGTCCCATGCCCCTTTGGTTGGGAAAGGTCCCGGTGCAATCGCATTAGAACGAATACCATATTTAGCCCATTCTACAGCGAGGCTTCTCGTCATAGCCAGAACTCCTGCTTTTGCAGTAGCGCTAGGCACGACATAAGCAGAACCAGTCCATGCATAAGTTGTTACGATATTCAAAATCGTGGACGATTTTTGTTTGGTGTCAATCCAGTGTTTCCCAAAAGCAAGGGTACAGTTTTTTGTGCCTTTTAAAACAATATCAATTACGGTGTCAAAAGCATTAGCAGATAATCTTTCGGTTGGTGAAATGAAATTTCCGGCAGCATTGTTAAGCAAAACATCTACTTTACCAAAAGCTTTCAAAACTTCTTGCAGCATGTTTTCCACTTCGGTGTAATGACGCACATCACATTGAATCGGAAGACATGTTCCGCCTGTTTCAGCTTCCAGTTCCGCAGCTGTATTTTTTAGTTTTTCTAAATCTCTTGATGTGATGGCAACTTGCGCACCCAATTCCAAGAAATATTTAGTCATTGCTTTTCCTAAACCACTTCCGCCTCCAGTCACGACAATCACTTTGCCTTTTAAGGCATTGTCACGCAACATTTTATCTGTATAACTCATATTTTTGATATTTTTTTATTGTAAATATAATAAAATTAAATAGTATGCATGCATAATAAAAAAATAAAATCAATGCTTTCAAATGGCGCACAATCTTTTAGTGGCTTCTTCCAGAGTTGCATTGTCTTTGGCAAAGCAAAAACGAATTAATTTCAGGTCTTTCCCATCGGCATAAAAAGTAGAAATAGGGATAGCAGCCACACCATGTTCAATGATGAGACGTTTGCAAAAATCAACATCATTCTCATTTGAAATAGCAGCATAGGAAGCAACCTGAAAATAAGTTCCTTCACAAGGCATGAGTTCAAAGCGACTCTCTTTTAATAATTGTCTAAAATAATCTCGTTTTTCCTGATATAGTTTTCCGATTTCATCTACCGAAACCAAATCCAAATAGTCACTAATGGCTACTTGACAAATACTATTGACGCTAAAAACTAAAAATTGATGAACTTTTTTGATTTCCTTCATTAGGTTTTCGGGAGCAACCAGATAGCCCACTTTCCATCCGGTAACATGGAACGATTTTCCAAAAGAGGAAACTATCACACAACGATGGAGTAGTTTTTCCCGTGTATGTGCTGAAATATGTTTTTCCTCGAAAGTGATGTATTCATATACTTCATCCGAAAGAAGTAGGATATCAGGATATTTCTCCAGTAGGATTTCCAAAGCTTCAAAATCTGATTTCGTTAAAATTTTCCCCGTTGGATTGTGCGGATTATTAATAATAATCATTTTGGTCTCAGAAGAGCATACTTTTTCTATAGTTCCCCAATTTGGAGTGTAATCATCGTTTAGCGCCACCCGAACTGGATTTGCGTTGCATAATAATACAGGTGCTTCATAACAATCATAACATGGATCCAGAATAATCACTTCATCATTGGTTTTTACCAAAGTCAGTATGGTAGTGAAAATTCCCTGAGTTGCACCGGCAGTTACCAGTATTTCTGTTTCAGCTTGAATTATTCTGCCGTATGAGTCATCGACAAGTGTAGCTATTTTTGATAATAGCGGTGGATATCCCGACATAGGCAGGTATTGATGTACATTTTCTTTAGCGAGTTTGGCGACAATGTCAGTTAATCTTTCATTAACAGGAAAGTTTGGGAAACCTTGTGATAGGTTGATTGCGTTATGCTCGGTTGCCATTTTAGACATTACAGTAAAAATACTCGTGCTGATATTTGGTAGTTTACTCATAAAATAATTTTATTTATTATGTTATAAATGTACTGGTTTAATCATAATTTTGATTTTTTTGAATTATTATTATCAAAGAAAAATAGTTGTTTACTGTTTAGATTTCTCTAAACTTCAAGATAAATATTTGGATATGTTCCAAAAAAAAAAAGCTACCCGAATGATAGCTTTTAATTTATAGTTATTTGTGATTAGATTCCTTTTACAATATCCCCATTTGCATTGACAACTAATTTTCGAATTTCTTTATCTTTTTTTATTCTGAGGTTATATTCTTTTTTAATTACGTCACCTTCTTTTTGAGAATATAAATATTTATCATTTACAATTTTCCATCCTGGAAAAGCTTTGTAAACAGAGTAAATTACACTACTGGGAAGTCTTACATTTTTATAATTTTCTACAACACTAGTTAATTTTCCATTTTCATTGTAAGTAGCTGATAAAGAGCCTTTGCTGGTTTCCATAACCACTAAATATGTTTCATATCCTTCGTAATCTTTCCCCAAATCATAAGCTATAAACTCTTCTTGCAGAGCTCTTACGTCTTTATCTGGATTTTTATCTGGTAGATATATAGAAAAGTCTTTTCCAGCACTTTTAATTACAACTCCCGGTAATTCTTCCATCCTTATATTTCCATCCATATCTTGCGAATAAGATGCAGTGGTTATGCTTAAAAATAACAAAACAATAATAAAACGTTTCATGACATTAGTTTTTAAATTATAATCAAGTCAGGCTACTATTATGATTAAAATATATTTGTCAAGGTTTATAATTTTCTTCCCCTTTTTTTGTTTTTTTTGTAGGTTATTTAAATCATAATAGTTTAAAACATTAGAGGTTTTGTTTTTTTGAATTTTAAATCAAAAAAGGATATTGGGCACTAGTAAAATTAGTGTTTTTTTCAAAGTGATGCAGTTAATTTTTTCTATAAATAAAGTTAATATGAGTGGAGTTTTGTGCCTGTTTTTAGCAAGAAAATCCACTTGTAACCATAAATAAAAGGGAGAACTGTGATTTTTTGTTCAATGAAAAAATAATTTTTCAACAATCAACATTTTGTAAATTCACTTACTATTTTAATCTGTTGGCAAAAGGAGGTAAGACTATAGTTAGAAAGAATTTTTTCTGGTTTTTTTAAATTACCTATTATAAGCGGAAGTTTTTTTAATCTAATACCAAAGCTATTTTGTTCTGATTTTAAATTCAAAAATCAGGATGCTACATTTTATGAATTATAAAAATAGTAGGGCGGTTGTGCAAATCCACTTGTGTTTTTTTCCAATCAGAAGCTCGCATAGTTTTGATATATTCTGTTGGCAAAGTAATATCCGTTGCTATACAAAGATATGTTGCGGGATTTAAAGCCTGTAAAATATCCTCTAACATTTTATTATTTCTATAAGGTGTTTCTATAAAAATTTGAGATTGGTTTTTGTCCTGAGATAGTTTTTCCAGGTTTTTCAGAGCCGTTTTCTTTTCGCCTTTTTCAATTGGTAAATAGCCGTTGAAAGTAAAACTTTGCCCGTTCATTCCTGAAGCCATCATCGCCAAAAGGATTGAAGAAGGGCCTACTAGAGGTACAACTTGTATTCCTTTTTCATGTGCCAGCTTTACAATTACTGCGCCGGGATCAGCAACGCCAGGACAACCTGCTTCGCTCATTAAGCCCATATTTTTTCCTTCTAATAAAGGTTTTATGAAGTCTAAATGTTCTTTGGTTTCAGTATGTTTGTTTAAAACAAAAAGGTTCAGTTCCGATTGTTTCTTTTCAGGATTAACACCTTTGATGGATTTTCGTGCTGTTTTTTCGTTTTCAACGATGTAATAATCAATAAAATCAATACTTCTTTTTATGGTTTGTGGTAAGACATCCATAGGATCACTATCTCCCAATGTAGTTGGTATTAAATAGAGTTTTCCTAAAAAAGGGGTTGGTTTCATTGGTGTGATTTTATGTTTCTAAAGTAAATTGTGCGCTAAATTTTACTTGTAAGGAATAGAATTACTTTTTTTAATGAACAATAAGTTCCTCGAAAATAAATTTTAACCGAAAGTTTATTGGTGTTTTGCTATTAATTTTTTTGCAATTAGTTCACAAACTTCGTCAAGCATATTGTAAACTATTTCAAATCCGTTGGGTAAACCAAAATAAGGATCTGGTACATCTACATTTTCATTTGGAAATAATTCATTCAAAATAAGTTGTACTTTTTCTTTTTGATCTTGAGTTTCAGCTAGCTCAATTACGTTCTCATAATTAGAATTATCCATCACAAAAATATAATCATAAGAGTCAAAATCAGATTTGCTAAATTGTCGCCCTTTTTGATTTGAAATATTTATTTTATTGTTTTTTGCAACCGCAATAGAACGAACATCAGGCGAATGTCCAATGTGCCAAGAACCTGTTCCTGCAGAATCAACTGCAAATTTATTTTTAGGGAGTTTTGAAGCTAATATGCCTTCGGCCAAGGGAGACCGACAAATATTTCCTAAACAAACCATTAAAATTTTTATGGACATGATGCTTTTTATAGCGTTAATTTTTTATTGATATCTTCAACAAATTTTTTGAATTGTTTGTCGGTAGCAACTAAATTGTCAACGGTTTTGCATGCGTGTAATACTGTAGCGTGATCTCTGTCTCCAATTTGTGAACCAATGTTCGCCAAAGATGCTTTTGTAAATTTTTTAGCAAAAAACATTGCTAATTGCCTCGCTTGTACAACATGCCTCTTTCGAGTTTTTGATTGAAGTGTTTCTAAATCCAATTGGAAATAATCAGAAACAATTTTTTGAATGTAATCGATAGAAATTTCTCTTTTTACATTTTTCACAAATTTTTCAACAACACTTTTAGCAAGTTCTAAAGTAACTTCTTTTTTATTAAAAGACGATTGTGCAATCAAGGAAATAATAGCTCCTTCCAATTCTCTTACATTCGATTTGATGTTACGGGCTACATATTCAATTATTTCTTCAGGTATTTCTACACCGTCTCTATACAATATGTTTTTAAGTATTGAAATTCTGGTTTCATAATCCGGTTGGTGCAATTCTGCAGACAATCCCCATTTGAAACGAGATAACAATCTTTGTTCAATATCTTGCATGTCAACTGGAGCCTTATCCGAAGTTAAGATAACCTGTTTGCCATTTTGATGCAAATAATTGAAAATATGGAAAAATACATCCTGAGTTCCTGATTTTCCAGAAAGGAATTGAACATCATCAATAATTAAAACATCAATTAATTGATAGAAGTGGATGAAATCATTTCGGTTATTTTTTTTTACCGAGTCAATATATTGTTGAGTGAAAATCTCTGCCGAAATATATAAAACAGTTTTTTCGGGATATTTATCTTTTATTTCCACACCAATAGCATGCGCTAAGTGTGTTTTGCCAAGACCAACTCCTCCAAAAATTAATAATGGATTAAATGAAGTTCCACCAGGTTTATTGGCAACAGCCATACCAGCAGAACGAGCTAATCTATTGGAGTCTCCTTCAAGAAAATTGTCAAAACTGTAATTTGCGTTAAGTTGAGATTCAATTTTTAAATTACGAATTCCTGGAATTACAAATGGATTTTTTAATTCCGGGTTTAAGTTTTTAAATGGAGCATCAACTTCTTGTGGCTTCATAGGAACTCTATTAGCACTTGGCAATTGTTCCGTAAACGGTTGTTTGTTGCCATAAGTGTTTTCCATTCTGATTTTATAGAGTAACTTTGCGTTTTTTCCGAGTTCTTTGGTAAGTGCCACTTTTAATAATTTTACATAGTGTTCTTCTAGCCATTCGTAGAAAAATTTACTTGGAACTTGAATATATAATGCATTGTCGGTTAGCTCAACTGATTTGATTGGTTCGAACCAAGTTTTGTAAGCTTGATCCTGAATGTTGTCTTTTATAAAAGACAAACAGTTTTCCCATACTGATTGAGCAGTTTTGTTCATATATTCTGTTAAATTATTTTTATTCGGTAATTATTATCTTACTAAAAAAAGAGTGAAATTTTATTGTTTTTCGGGGTAACAAATATGTGAACAAATTTCTGTAAAAAAAAATATATTGGGTAATAATTTTACAAATTATTGTTGTAAGTAACTTTTTAAATTTTAAATTTTTAATACATAATTAATGAAAGATCATAAAATAGACGTTAGGGTACGATACTCAGAAACAGACCAAATGGGAGTAGTTTATCATGGTAATTACGTTCCCTATTTTGAGATAGGTAGGGTGGAATGGCTTAGAAACAAAGGGATTTCATATAAAAGAATGGAAGAAAGTGGTATCGCGTTGCCGATTGTTTCTATGAATATAAATTATAAAAAATCGGCTCGTTATGATGAGTTGCTTACCGTTCATACTACTTTCAAAAGTCAGAGTTCAGTGAAGATAGAATTTGATTGTGTTATTTATAATGAATCTGATGAGTTATTAACAACTGCCCAATTTATTTTGGTTTTTGTGTCCTTAAAAACGGGTCGTCCAACAGCTCCTCCAGATTATATTTTAGATTTGTTAAAAACGATAGAATAAATTATAAAAACAGCAATTTTGAGTAAAAATTAGAGTCGTTTTATATCGATTTCAAACATCAGATTAAAAATGTCGAACACCATTTCGGCATTTTTTTTTCGGGTTTTCAGCTCTATTTTGCCAATAGGAAGTCCTGAATCTTCGTTTATTTCCATTTTTTGAGTCACAATTTCCAATCTTTTCTCCTTAATTACTCGCATTACTTTATTCATGTTTTTATAATC
The DNA here is from genome assembly GCF_048276375.1 of Flavobacterium sp. ZB4R12. NCBI lineage: Bacteria > Pseudomonadati > Bacteroidota > Flavobacteriia > Flavobacteriales > Flavobacteriaceae > Flavobacterium > Flavobacterium sp. ZB4R12. The sequence goes on from NZ_JBLNKS010000004.1 coordinate 121,167, forward strand.
AAATGTGATTGAATAATGAATATTTATGGTTTTTTCGACTATCTCACAAGTTTCAAGAACCATTTGTGCGGTCGTTTTATAAGCGGATATCAATCCGCCAACACCTAATTTCACGCCACCAAAAATCCGAACCACTACTATTAATACATTGGTGATAGAAAACGACTGAATTTGTCCATAAATTGGCATTCCAGCGCTGTTGCTTGGTTCTCCGTCGTCATTAGCTCTGTAGGTTATTGTGTCAGTTCCTAATTGATAGGCGTAACAAAAATGCCCTGCATTGGGATGTTGTTTTTTTAAACTATCAATGATGGGTTTTACTTCATCTTCAGATTGAATAGGGTAAGCATAACCAAAGAATTTGCTGTTTTTTTCTTTGAATAGTATTTCTGAAGAGGGAAATTCAATGGTATTGTACGTGTCTTTAAATTCCAAAAGGTTCTAAATTATTTTTTTGTCAAATAAATTGACGACATCTTCTTTTCCAACTTGTAAATTCCAAACTTGAAATCCTAATGCAAGTGCAGCATCCGTATTTTCTTTTTTATCGTCAATAAATAAAGTACGCTTTGGAGCTAAATCATGCTTGTTTGCCAAGTAATTGAAAATTTCTGGGTTTGGTTTTCTCATTTCCACTTCAAACGAAAAATATACTTTCTCAAAACATTGATAAAAATCACTGTAAAATGAAATTCCGTTTTTTTGTTCGAAAGTTTCTATGTGAATGGAATCAGTATTGGACAAGAGAAACAATCGGTATTTTTTGGAAAGCATTTGAAGAAATTCAAGCCGGTACAATGGGAAATCAAGAAGAATGGCATTCCATGCGGCTAAAATTTCTTTTATAGAAGCATTTGGAACGTGCTTTTGAATGCCGAGAAGGAAATTTTCACGTGAGATTTGACCTGTTTCAAATTGAATATTCAAATGATCTAAGTCTTTATTCCACTCAGATAAGCCTAGTTTTTCTAAGGCATCCATAGTGGCTTGTTTATCTAAATTGATAAAAATATCCCCAAAATCAAAAATAATGGCATTAATCATGGTTTCTAGAAATTATAAGTTCATCATTGCTAATCGAATATTTTTCGAACGGTTTTTTATCTAGTATTGGGGCTTTTGTACCTGCAGTAAATTGAACGTTTCCAACAAAGATTCTTGCTTCGTCCCAAAGATTGGCATCAATAAAAGTCTGTACTGTTTGTCGTCCGCCTTCAATAATTACGGATTGAATTTGATGTTGATACAGCGCTTTTATTATTTGTTTTGCTATGTTTTGTTCAAAATCAATTACTTCAAAGATAGTGTTTTCTTTTTCAATTGTTGTTTTCGATTTCGAAAATAGGATAGTTTTAACCTGTTTGTCAAATATGTGACTGTCTTCCGGAATCCGATTATTTTGGTCTATAATCAATCGGATTGGATTTTTTCCAGACCAATCCCGTGCATTTAGTTTTGGATTGTCATCAATAACGGTTTGGGTTCCTACCAGAATAGCTTGCTCCTCGGTTCGCCATTTATGTACCAACTGTCTCGAATAGGAATTTGTAATCCAGAACGGTTTTTTTTCATTGTCATTCTGTCCTGAAGCTTCGGGATTACGAAGCGTCTCATCGGGTGCGATAAAACCATCCTGACTTTCGGCCCATTTTAGAATAATATAAGGTCTTTTCTTTTCGTGGAAAGTAAAAAAGCGTTTGTTCAGTTCGTTACATTCCGTTTCAAGAATCCCAACCGTAACATGTATTCCGGCTTCAAGTAATTTTTTGATGCCATTCCCCGCCACTTTCTCGTTAGGGTCAACAGTTCCGATAACTACATTTGGGATTCCATTTTTTATAATCAAATCACAGCAAGGAGGTGTTTTTCCAAAATGACTGCAGGGCTCTAAACTCACATAAATAGTCGCTTTTTTCAACAGCGATTTGTCTTTTACTGAATTTATGGCGTTTACTTCGGCATGTGGTTCTCCTGCTTTTTTATGCCAGCCTTCGCCAATTATTTGGTCTTCATAAACAATTACACTGCCCACCAAAGGATTGGGATAGGTTGTTCCTAAACCATTTTTGGCTAACTGGATGCATCGTTTTATATATTTTTCATGTGTTTTCACAACACAAAAGTAGTTATTTTTGAGTTTAGCCCCGAAACTTCAGGATTAGTTTTGAAACTTTCGAAAATAACAATAAACAATTTCTACTTTTGTATGTAAAATTAGTTTCTGAAAGAAAATGGAAGATTATAGCATTAGAAAAATAAAAAAAGAAGACAATCAAGCAGTTGCACAACTAATACGAGCCGTTTTTGATGAATTGAACATCCCAAAAGTAGGAACTGCCTATGAAGATCCTTATTTGGATTTAATGTTTGAAGAGTATAATAAACCTAAATCAGTTTATTATGTTGTTGAGAAAAACGGGAAAATCATTGGTTCTGCCGGCGTTGCTCCACTTGAAAACGAAGCCGAAACTATTTGTGAATTGCAAAAAATGTATTTCCTTCCGGAAACTCGAGGCCTTGGAATTGGCAGTAAAATGATGGCTAAGTGTTTGCAGAGTGCAAAGGATTTTGGTTTTGAAAAATGTTACTTGGAAACCATGCCATTTATGCATGATGCCCAGAAATTATACAAAAAAGTAGGTTTCGAATATATTTGTTCTCCAATGGGAAGCACCGGTCATACAAGTTGTCCCGTTTGGATGTTGAAAGAGTTATAAGTTTTGAATTATGAGTTATGAATTGACAGCATTAATTCAGACAATCCAGATCCTATTAAAATGAAAATAAAAGAATACAGAACCCAATTTATTGAAGAACTCACTCCGATTTATGATGCGGGTGAAGCCGAGAGTTTTTTCTATCTAATTTTAGAGGAGAAACATCAATTAAAAAGAATTGACTTGGCGTTGCATCCTGATTTGGTTTTTTCGGAAGAGGAAATTGCGGTTTGGAATTCTATTTTGGAACCATTGCAACAGGAAATTCCAATTCAATACTTGTTGGGGAAAACCAGTTTTTATGGGTTAGATTTTGAAGTCAATGAAAACGTTTTGATTCCAAGACCGGAAACGGAAGAATTAGTCGAATGGATTATTAAAAGTAATTTAAAGATTGAAAAATTTAAAAATTTAAAGATTTTAGATATTGGAACCGGAAGCGGCTGCATTGCTATTTCATTGGCGAAAAATCTCCCCAATGCCCAAGTGTATGCAATTGATGTTTCCGAAAAGGCTTTGGCTACAGCCAAAAAAAATGCAGCAATCAACGAAGTGAATGTTACTTTTGTCAATCAAAATATTCTTGGAACCGAGGATTTGCAACAGCAATTTGATATTATCGTTTCCAATCCTCCTTATGTTCGGAATCTAGAAAAAGAGGAAATCAAGAAAAATGTTTTGGACAATGAACCGCATTTGGCTCTTTTTGTCGAAGATAATGATGCCTTGATTTTTTATAAAAAAATAGCTGAATTGGCTCAAAAAAATCTTTTGCCAAACGGACAATTGTATTTTGAAATCAATCAGTATTTAGGCAAAGAGATGGTTGATTTACTCGAAAAACTAAATTTCGCAACTATCGAATTACGAAAAGATATTTACGGAAATGACAGGATGATTAAAGGAAGTGATCAGTTCTAAGTATTCAGTATTTATAAATTGAAAACGAATCGCTGATTACTTTTTTTTAAGTTTTAGAGACTGACTACTGCGAACTACTCGTATCGCAACGCTTCAATAGGATCAAGTCTAGCTGCTTTTACCGCGGGATACAAACCAGAAACGATTGCCACGATAAAACTTGTAATAAAAGCTGCCATAATAGCGCCCCACGGAATTACAAACACAAAACTCATTGCGGTAGCGACTCCAAATCCAATTAAGATTCCAAAAATAATTCCGACCAATCCGCCTAATTGGCCGATAAGTAATGTTTCTATGAAAAACTGAAAAGCAATCGTAGTTTTTTTGGCTCCCAAGGCTTTTCGAACTCCAATTTCTCTAGTGCGTTCCGTTACCGAAACAATCATGATATTCATCAAAGCGATCGAAGAACCAAGAACGGTGATAATACCAATAAGCCAGGATGCAAGTCCAAGATATTTAGTAATTCCAAGGATTCTATTGATCAAGTCATCACTACGGACGACTCCAAAATTATTGTCTTTCACAGGACTTAATTTACGAACTCTGCGCATAGTGCTTGTTGCGTTGTCAATCGCCTGATCCAATAATTCTTTTTTGGCAACCATAACGCTCATCGTGTAATTGATGTTAGGTGTCGTAAACAAGGAACGAGCTACCTGAATGGGAATTAAAACTCTTAAATCCTGGCTGTTTCCAAAGGTTGATCCCTTTTCTTTCAGTACGCCGATAACTTTAAATTTAGCGCCACGAATAGAAATTGTTTTATCAATAGGATTCACATCTTTCAACAATCCTTTTTCAAAATCAGACCCCACAACACAAACATAAGAATTGTTGTCGATATCAAATCCGGTAAAATTTCGTCCCAAATTGGTTTCTAAACCGGAATTAGTAATAAAATGCTGATCAACACCTAAGATGCTAATTTCGGGATCGGTTTCTGTGGCTTCATATTTCACTTCGGCAGTAGAAGTTGCCGTAAAAGAAACTGAGGTTTCGGTAAAAGGATAGTTGAATTTATTTTGGAAAGCAACAGCTTCGGGATAGGAAATGATTGGATTTATAATTTCACGTTCCTGTCCACCGCGATTTCTTATTTCGTTTTCATACTGATTGATATTAAAAGTATTGGCTCCCATCGAAGCAAAATCAGATGAAATAGTATTTTCTAAAGCAGAAACAACGGTTAGGATTCCGACTAAAGCGGTAATTCCAATCGCAATAATCAGCACTGTAAGTATGGTTCGTAACAATTGTGTTCTGATAGAACCAAAGGCAATTCGGATATTTTCTTTGAATAATTTTAGCATCATACGAGTTTGACACGAAAATACAATTTTTGTTACAAGTTTTCTTTTCAAAAATTCTAATTTATTCCAATCTCTTTTTCCTTGGATCTATTTCCAGCTTTTCACTACAATCTGTCAGTAAAAACAATATTATTTTTTACTTCTATATTTTCGCTTCACTGTGGGCTAGTCATTATGCAATAAAATGCGGGAATTTGTAAACAGATTTATTTTAAAAATAAGATATTTGCAAAGAATCAGAATTTGGAATTTTTCAACAATTCCTAAATCTGAAAATCTAAAAATCCAATAATCAAAAAATGGCATCAAAACCGAGCATTCCAAAAGGGACTAGAGATTTTTCACCAACTGAGGTGGCAAAACGTCAATATATCATTCAGATTATAAAAAGTAATTTCGAGAAATTTGGTTTCCAACCTATAGAAACGCCTTCATTCGAAAATTCCGAAACCTTAATGGGAAAATACGGAGAAGAAGGCGATCGATTGATTTTCAAAATATTAAATTCCGGAGATTATTTGGCGAAAGCCAATGCAACTCATTTAGAAAATAAAGACAGTACTAAATTGACGCCAAGTATTTCTGAAAAAGCCTTGCGTTATGATTTAACTGTTCCGTTTGCTCGTTATGTAGTACAACATCAAAACGAAATTGAATTTCCATTCAAAAGATACCAAATTCAACCCGTATGGAGAGCTGACCGTCCACAAAAAGGACGTTTCAGAGAGTTTTTTCAATGTGATGCTGATGTGGTGGGTTCTAAATCCTTATGGCAGGAAGTAGAGTTGGTGCAATTATATGATACTGTTTTTACGGCTTTGGGATTGAGTGGAGTAACTATCAAAATTAATAACAGAAAGATTCTTTCGGGTATTGCCGAGGTAATTGGCGCGTCAGATAAATTAATAGATTTCACTGTTGCGTTGGACAAACTAGATAAAATAGGAGAGGATGGTGTGAAAAAGGAAATGATAGAGAAAGGCATTTCTGAAGAAGCCATTCTAAAAGTACAACCGCTATTTAATTTTATCGGAACCATTTCGGAGAAAATAAACCAACTTTCTGTTTTGCTTGCTGAATCCAGTGAAGGAATGAAAGGCGTAGAAGAGTTGCGTTTCATTTGTGATAACGTAATGAAACTTGGATTAAACACTTCCATTTTAGATTTGGATGTGACACTGGCGAGAGGTTTAAATTATTATACAGGAGCTATTTTTGAAGTGGCTCCGCCAAAATCAGTTGCCATGGGATCTATTGGCGGCGGTGGAAGATATGATGATTTGACTGGAATTTTTGGGCTCAAAAACATGAGCGGTGTTGGAATTTCTTTTGGATTGGACCGAATCTATTTGGTTATCGAAGAATTGAATTTATTTCCTGAAACCGTAACGGCAACTTCCAAAGCGTTGTTTATTAATTATGGTGACACAGAAGCTTTTTATGGATTGCAAGCCATACAAAAATTAAGAGCTTCCGGAATAAAAGTTGAATTGTACCCGGATAATGCGAAGGTGGCCAAACAGTTTCAACATGCGGATAAACGAGGAATTCCTTTTGCTGTAATTGTAGGGGAGCAAGAAATGGATTCTAATTCTTTTTCGCTTAAAAATTTAGTGACAGGAGAACAGGTTTTGCTGGATTTTGGAGGTCTTAAAAACGCACTTTCATAAAGTGAGATTTAAAACATAAAAAAAGCTTCGTTTTATAAAACGAAGCTTTTTTTAATATAGGGTAATATGAATTAATAATTTTTTAGTGGGCAACCTTTTGTGTTTTCTTCAAAAAAACATTAACAAATTTATGTAATCTATATCGAGATAGTCTTAAAATTATATTAAATTTTTAGCGCGACGCATTAAAATTATTTTGTTGTAATTAATTAAAAATAAAAGAGTGTTTCAATATTAAGATGACAATTTGACATTTTATAAGATTTGGCAGTACTTTTGCAATCCAAAGAAAAGAATAAAAACGATGTTTAAGAATTTTTTTAAAAATACAAGTAATATGACTACTGAAAATACAGAAATCGATCAAGAAATAGACGAAGTAACATTAGAAAAAAATGCGAATGGTGAGCAGCTTATTATTGAGGAATTAAGTGTTGAAGAGCAATTAACTCAAGACTTAGCCAAAGAAAAAGATAAGTATTTACGATTATTTGCTGAATTTGAAAATTACAAACGAAGAACTTCTAAAGAACGTATTGAGTTGTTTAAAACAGCAAATCAAGAAGTTTTACTTGCTATGTTGCCTGTTTTAGATGATTTTGACAGAGCTATTGTGGAAATAAGCAAATCCGAAGATGAAATTTTATTGAAAGGGGTGGAGCTTATTCATGAGAAATTAAAAAACACATTAGTTTCTAAAGGATTAGAACAAGTTGAGGTTAAAGCTGGAGATCCTTTTGATGCGGATTTTGCCGAAGCAATAACTCAAATTCCTGCGCCGTCAGCCAAGATGAAAGGTAAAATTGTTGATGTTCTTGAAAAAGGATACAAATTGGGAGACAAAATCATTCGTTTTCCAAAAGTTGTTATTGGACAATAAAGACGCGATTTATCATGTCTTAAGTTTAGGAAAGAAGCAATCTACCGCGTCTTAATATAGGGCAGTTACGCGATTTATCACGTGTCTGTTTCATAAAAAATTAAAAATGAAAAAAGATTTTTACGAAATATTAGGCATTTCAAAAAATGCTGATGCAGCCGAAATTAAAAAAGCATATAGAAAACAAGCAATAGCACATCATCCTGACAAAAATCCTGGAGACAAATCGGCAGAAGAAAAATTTAAATTAGCAGCCGAGGCATACGAAATACTAAGTGATCCTCAGAAAAAAGCCAAATACGATCAATACGGTCATCAAGCTTTTGATGGTTCAGGCGGTTTTGGTGGAGGCGGTCACGGCGGAATGAATATGGATGATATTTTCAGTCAGTTTGGTGATATTTTCGGAGGCGGTTTTGGTGGTTTCGGAGGTGGCGGAGGCGGCGGAGTTCGTCGTGCTAAAGGAAGCAACCTTCGTATCAAAGTAAAATTGACATTGGAAGAAATTGCTAATGGAGTAGAGAAAAAAGTAAAAGTAAAACGTAAGGTTCAAGCACCTGGAGTTGCTTATAAAACATGTTCTACCTGTAATGGTCAAGGACAGGTAATGCGTGTTACCAATACGATTTTAGGTAGAATGCAATCCGCTTCAACTTGTCCAACTTGTAGTGGTTCAGGTCAAATTTTAGATAAAAAACCAGCAAATTCGGATTCACAAGGGATGATTCTTGAAGACGAAACCGTTTCAATAAAAATACCTGCAGGTGTAGTTGACGGAATGCAATTAAAAGTTTCCAATAAAGGGAATGATGCTCCGGGGAATAGTATTCCAGGAGATTTAATTGTAGCTATTGAAGAGATTGAGCATGAATTTTTGAAACGTGAAGGGGAGAATTTGCATTATGATTTATACATCAGTTTTGCTGAAGCAGTATTAGGAATTTCAAAAGATATTGAAGCCATAAACGGAAAAGTCAGAATTAAACTGGAAGAAGGAATTCAGTCGGGTAAAATTCTAAGACTTAAAGGAAAAGGAATTCCGAGTTTAAACGGATATGGTAACGGAGATTTACTGGTACATGTTAATGTTTGGACACCGAAAATACTAAACAAAGACCAAAAACAGTTTTTTGAAAAAAATCTTACCGATGAGAATTTTATTCCAAATCCTGAAAAATCAGACAAATCATTTTTCGAGAAAGTAAAAGATATGTTTTCATAATAAAACACGTAGAGATGCGATTTATCGCGTCTGATTAAGAAATATAATCCCCATCCTTGTTAAAATAAGGATGGGTTTTTTATGAAACAATTCTAAGTATTTCGGTACTAATTATTTACTTTTACACAAATTAAAAAATGAGCATGAGTAACATACTTGAAGTTAATAAAGTCGTGAAGCAATACGGTGATTATGTGGCGCTTAACGAAGTTTCATTAACTGTTCCTAAAGGGAGTATCTACGGGCTTTTAGGTCCAAATGGAGCAGGAAAAACATCACTTATCCGAATAATAAATCAAATTACTTTACCTGATAGTGGCGAAATTATTCTGGACGGTGAAAAACTGCAACCCAAACATGTTCAATACATAGGTTATTTACCCGAAGAAAGAGGATTGTACAACACTATGAAAGTAGGAGAGCAATGCTTGTATTTGGCTCAAATGAAAGGACTTTCTAAGGCTGAAGCCAAGAAACAACTCGAATATTGGTTTGATAGATTAGAAATTCAAGGGTGGTGGAACAAGAAAATTCAGGAACTTTCTAAAGGAATGGCACAGAAAATTCAGTTTGTAGTTTGTGTTTTGCACAAACCAAAACTGTTGATCTTTGACGAACCATTTTCGGGTTTTGATCCTGTAAATGCTACTATTATCAAAGATGAAATTCTGGCGTTAAGAGAAGAAGGAGCTACTATAATTTTCTCGACACACCGCATGGAAAGTGTAGAAGAATTATGTGATCATATTGCGCTGATCCATAAATCGAATAAACTGATTGAAGGAAAACTGGACGATGTCAAAAGACAATTTAAAGCCAATAGTTTTGAAGTGGGCATTTTATCGGATAATGTAGAAGGTTTGATGTATGCTATTACACAAAAATTCACTGTCGGACCGGCTAATTTTAAATCACTGAACAACGAATTAAAACTGGAAATTCAACTAGGAAATGCCACGCCAAATGAGTTGTTGAATATCCTTACACAACGTGGACAAGTAACGCACTTTGTAGAAAAAATACCAAGTGTAAATGATATTTTCATCCAAACAGTAACACAATAGATTGTTAGACTTCTTAGATTGTTAGGCTTTTTTGTAATCTTCTAATCTAATTGTTCTAAATAATCTAAGTAATCTAAAAATCTAAGCAGTCTAAAAAATGAGCATCATTTCATTAATCATAAAAAGAGAATTTATTGCCAAGGTGCGTAATAAATCTTTTATTGTTATGACTTTTTTAAGTCCGTTACTATTTGTGGGAATAGCAGCGTTTGTAGGTTATTTAAGCTCTATGAAAGCCGATGCCAAACGAATAGCCATCCATGATGAATCGGGTTTGTTTGTCAAAGAATTTACTTCTAAAAATGATGTAAAAAGCGAGTACAAATACCTTGATTTGTCTTTAATAGATTTAAAATTCCTGAAAGACAGTATTGCAAACGAAAGTTATCAAGGATTGCTATATATCCCAAAAGCCAACAGCACGAAGGATTTTGAAAATAAAATCCAATTTATTTCGAATAACAGCCCAAGTATTTCATTTATTGAAAATATTCAGGATATAGTTGCAAGTAAACTCACCAAAACCAATTTGGTAAATGCACATCTGGATACACTAGCTATTAAAAATGCAGAATCTAAAGTGAATATTAGTTTGACAAAAGCATCAGGCGAAGAAAGTGTAAAAGGACTTAACGAAATCAAAATAGGCATTGGCGGAGCTTTTGGATATTTGATTATGATGTTTATTATCATCTATGGAAACATGGTGATGCGCAGCGTCATCGAAGAAAAAACCAGTCGAATTGTAGAAATCATTATTTCCTCAGTAAAACCATTTCAACTGATGATGGGAAAAATTATAGGAACTGCATTAGCAGGATTGCTGCAATTCTTTATTTGGGCAATAATCGGACTATCATTAATGTTTGCTGCTTCGGTGTTTTTTGGCGTAAATGTGGGGCCAACAGCCAGAATTTCACCCGAATTAATGCATACCGCCCAACAAGAATTTGCAGGAACCGCCCAAATGTATATCAAGGAATTATGGAATTTACCCATTGCAAGCATCTTGATTGGATTTGTGATTTATTTCATAGGCGGCTATTTTCTGTACAGTTCATTTTATGCGGCAATTGGGGCTGCAGTCGACAATCAAACCGACTCACAACAATTTCTGTTACCTATCATCATGCCATTAATGTTGAGTGTTTATGTAGGATTTTTTACAGTTATAAATGATCCGCACGGGACAATCGCCGTTATCTTTTCAATGATTCCGCTTACCTCCCCAATCGTAATGCTGATGCGAATTCCGTTTGGCGTACCTTTGTGGCAAATTGCAATATCAGTAACATTATTATTCGGTACCTTCTTTTCAGTGGTTTGGTTTGCCGCCAAAATATATCGAGTAGGAATACTCATGTACGGCAAAAAACCAACATGGAACGAATTGTACCGATGGTTGAAATATTAATAACTTGGGTTGTTTCAGTATCCGTTAAAATTTAATTAATTTATGGAGCTATTTCCCGCTTTCCGTTGCAATCTTTTTATTTTTAAAGAAAAATAAAAAGGATTTCCACTATAAGCGGGGCTAAAAAATAAAAATATGTCAAAAATACTAATCATAGAAGACGAGGCCGCTATTCGTAGAGTACTCACAAAAATACTCACCGAAGAAAATGACACCTATCAGGTTGAAGAAGCCGAAGACGGCGCTGCGGGTTATGAAAAAATAAAAAATAACGATTACGATTTGGTTTTGTGTGATATCAAAATGCCAAAAATGGATGGTGTCGAAGTTTTGGAAGCAGTCAAAAAAATCAAACCTGAAATTCCTATGGTTATGATTTCTGGTCATGGGGATATGGAAACCGCTATCAATACGATGCGTCTGGGTGCATTTGATTATATCTCAAAACCACCAGATTTGAATCGATTATTGAATACGGTTCGTAATGCTTTAGACAAAAAACAACTCGTAGTTGAAAATAAAATTCTGAAGAAAAAAGTCAGTAAAAACTACGAAATGATTGGCGAAAGCGAAGCTATCAATCATATCAAACTGATGATTGACAAAGTGGCACAAACTGAAGCCAGAGTTTTAATCACGGGGCCAAACGGAACCGGAAAAGAACTCGTTGCCCATCAATTACACGAAAGAAGCGAAAGAGCTAATTTCCCATTAATCGAGGTGAATTGTGCTGCTATTCCATCAGAATTGATAGAAAGCGAATTATTCGGTCACGTAAAAGGCGCCTTTACATCGGCGGTAAAAGACCGCGCAGGAAAATTTGAAGCAGCTGATAAAGGCACAATTTTCTTGGATGAAATTGGTGATATGAGTCTTTCGGCGCAAGCCAAAGTATTACGTGCTTTACAAGAAAGTATGATTACCAGAGTAGGAGCAGACAAAGACATCAAAGTGGATGTCCGTGTCGTTGCGGCAACTAATAAAGATTTGAAAAAAGAAATTGCCGAAGGTCGTTTTCGGGAGGATTTATACCATCGTTTGGCAGTTATCTTGATAAAAGTTCCATCATTGAATGATAGACGAGATGATATTCCGATGTTGATTTCGTATTTTGCAGATAAAATTGCATCAGAGCAAGGAAATGCTATAAAAAAGTTTTCAAAAGAAGCGATCCATTTATTACAAGATTACGATTGGACAGGGAACATCCGTGAATTACGAAATGTGGTAGAACGTTTGATTATCCTTGGCGGAAACGAAATTTCCGAAAATGATGTGAAGTTATTCGCAAGTAAATAAAACTAATTTAATGATTTAAAAATTTAATGATTTAAAGATTTGGCATCTGTTTTAATCTTTCAATCTTTTCATTTTTTAATCTTTCAATCATAAGAAATGAAACTAAAAAAAATAAACGAAAAGTTACAACAGGCTCTCATTGAAAACGGTTTAACCGAGGCCAATGCAATGCAACAAGAAACCTTTTCGACACTAAAAAGCGGTTCGGATTGTATTATTATTGCACCAAAATCAAGTGGGAAATCTACCACAATTGTGCTGAATGTAATTCAACAATTGGTTTGTGAAGGAGAAGAATCGCCTCGTGCTTTGATAATCGTCGAAGACAAAACCAAAGTATTGGAAATGGAAGAACTTTTTGAAAAGTTTGGAAATTATACTGATTTGCGTGTGTATGGTGTGCATGACAAAGGGGATATGGAATACGATAAGAATTATATTTCAACCGGAATCGATGTGTTGATTGGTACTCCAAATAAATTAAGTGAAATGTTTACTACTGCAGGTTTTAATGTAAACCGACTAAAAATGTTTATTCTGGATGATGCAGATCCAATTTTGAAATTGCGTCATGAAACTAAAATCATGCGTATTTCGAATAGTATTACTAAAACGCAACGCATTATTTTTTCGGAACAACTAACTGAAAGAATAGAAATCCTTGCAGAAAAAATGTTGGTGGAGCCTTTTCTATTCGAAATTGATGAAGACGGAGAAGAGGAAGACGAAGACGGAGAAGAAGATTTTGAGGAGGAAGAAAATTTTGAACCTGAAGCTGGAGATGATTTCGAGGAACAGGAAGGTGATGAAGAAAATGGTAATAAATAATTTTAATATACAATAAGATGGGATTAATGAAGGTGTTTTCGGGAAGTGAAATTTTAGCTTTAGCGTTACAACAGAGAATTGAAGCAATAGGAGTTGATACAGTTTTAAAAAACAACATACAATCAGCTCGATTGGGAGGTTTTGGAAATTCAGATTTAGCAGTAGAATTATTCGTTCAGGAAACGGAATTTGCAAAAGTGAATCCAGTTATTGAAGAATTCAGAATGAGTATTTAAAGATATTCGCAATAAAAAATATAATGAAATATAAAATGTTAGTTTTGGACATGGATGACACTTTGTTAACCGATGACCATACCATTTCAAACGAGAATAAAGAAATGCTGCTTAAAGCACAGGAATTGGGTGTGCATGTTATTCTGGCTTCCGGTAGGCCAACACCGGCAATGACTGCTTATGCCAAAGAATTACAACTGCATAATTCGTATATGATATCTTATAATGGAGCTGTTATTACGGATCTAAAAGAAGATAAAGTCATTTTCGAGCAAACCTTGACTCAGGAACAAATCCATGATTTATACGATTACAGTTTAAAAAGTAAAACACATATTATTACTTATTTAGATGGGAAAATTGTCAGCGAAACTGATTCTGAATATATTGAAATTGAAAAAAACATCACAGGTTTAGAACATAATAAAGTGCTTAGTTTTAAAGATGAGGTTAAATCCGCAGCTGTAAAATGTATTTTATTAGAAGAGCCAAGTTATCTAAAACAAGTAGAGGAAGATTTGAAAATTGCCATGCCACATCTTAGTGTAAGTATGTCAAAACCCTTTTTTCTTGAAGTAGCACAAAATGGGATTGATAAAGGAGCCAGTATAAAATTTTTGGCAGAAAAACTGAACATTCTTCAAAGTGAAATTATAGCTGTCGGAAACGCGGGTAATGATTTAACGATGATCCAATATGCAGGATTGGGTGTTTGGGTCGATAATGTAGATCCGAAATTGAGAGATAAAGGAGATGTTATTGTTGCCTCAAATAATAATCATGGCGTGGCTGAAGTAGTACGCCGATTTATTTTAAACTAAAAATTTCTTATACTAAATGACCTGATTTTAACTACACGCAATTGGATTAGTATAATTAAAAAGAAGAAGGAGTTGTACCAAATAATAACTCCTTCTTGCTGATTAATTTAAAAGATTTTATTCCTTTTTAGATTCGTAAGTTACCATGTTAATATCAACAGTAATTTCCTTTAATCTTTTTGCAACTTTCTCAGGCATTTCTTCTTGAAATTGCCCACCTAAAACTCCTGCTAAGAATTTTTCGGTTTCGGCATACATTGCCATTCTGTTTATCGGTTTTGCAAATCCATGACCCTCATCATCGGCTAAAAGATAGGAAACTTGTTTTCCTTTGTCTCTCAAAGCTATAGCAATTTGATCTGCTTCTGCTTTTTTAACTCTTGGGTCGTTTGCCCCCTGAATAATTAGTAGTGGTTTTACAATTTTATCGGCACTAAATAAAGGGCTTGCTTCATGCATTCTTTTTTTACCTTCTTCTGTATTTGGATCACCAACCATTCCGTATAAAAATGCTCTGCCAGATTCCCAATAAGCTGGTATTGACTCTAATAATGTGAAGATATTACTTGGTCCAACAATATCAATACCACATGCATATAAATCTGGAGTAAAAGCTAAACCAGCCAAAGTAGCATAACCTCCGTAGCTTCCTCCCATAATAGCCACTTTGTCTTTATTTGCAATACCTTCAGAAATTAAACGCTTAACACCCCAAGTAATATCGTCCTGCATCAGTTTCCCCCATTGTAAATCACCAGCATTTAAAAATTCTTTTCCATAACCGCCACTAGCTCTAAAGTTAGGTTGTAGAACGGCATATCCTCTATTGGCTAAAAATTGTGCCTCGGCATCATAACCCCAAGTATCTCTTGGTCCTTTTGGTCCACCATGAACTAAAATTACTGTTGGTAAATTCATACTGCTTTTTCCAACGGGTAAAGTTAAATATCCTGTAATTTCTAAACCATCGCTACTTTTATAACGAATCGATTTCATTGGAGCTAAATATTGTTCAGCCTTTTTTAAAGCAGGTCTTGGTACATATTGTGAAAGTAATTCTTTGGTTTCTGAATTAAAAAAATAAACTTCAGGCGCATATTTGTCTCCCCAAACTGCTACCAAAAATTTCTTCTCGTCTTTAGTTTTGCTTTGAAAATCTACTTCTCTACCTGGAAATTTTGATTGTAAGAATTTGTAATTTTCTTTCCATTTTTTATCTTTCCATCTATAAACGGTTTTGTCATCGGTATAGGATGTAGAAATTAATTTTCGGGTTAATTCACTAACGTTTAGATTTCCGAAATCGACTCTGTTTTTCGGATCACTTTCTATTTTGGTCATTTTTTGAGTGTCCAAATCCATTAAAAACAGGGTTGAAAGATTTAAATCCCCTTTATTGGTTACAAAATAGGCTTGTTTGTTGTCAGGTGTCCAGCTGGCGATATAAGCTTGTTCTGTTACTGATGTTTCATAAATCTGAGTGAGTTTATCTCCTTCTTTTTTAAATATTGTTGTAGTTCCTTTGTTATCGGTTTTAGAAAGTACTCTTAAATTTTCCTCCCAGTCAAAGTCATAACCTGTAACCCTGTCTTTGTTTTCGTATATTTTAGTAAGTTCGCCTGTAGAAATTTTAAGTTGGTATAAATCGTGCCAAGCCTTATCTCTATCATTTAAAGAAACCATCATCAAATCTGGATTTTTCTTGCTAACCAAGTTTATTTGTGCTGTAATTTCTTTTAAGGGGGTTAGATTTCTAGAAACAGGAACCGTGTTTACTTCTGCTGTTGTCATTGGGTCAACGGCAAAGACATTAACGTTTTCGTCGCCATTTTCATCTTTTACGTACAAGATATATTTGCCATCGTTCGACCAGAAATAGCCATACATTGGACGTTTGCTATTGGTAAGCGGACGTGCTTTTTCAAAAGGTTCGTCAAATTTTTTAACCCAAATATTCATTATCCCTTCATATACTTTCATAAAAGAAATCCATTTTCCATCTGGGCTTAATTGTCCGCCAGAAATTTCGGGATTACCAAAAAATAATTCTCTGTCTAAAACTGGAATTGTTGTTTGATTTGTTTCGGTTTGAGCCATCATACTACTAATAGTGATTAGGAATACAAAGAGGCATAAGGTTTGTTTTTTCATAAAATAAAGTTTTAAATGGTTTAAAGGTTAGTCACTGTTGTAAAAAAAAAGTTACAAAATTTTATCTTTTTATTTCTAGGGTTTTCTTTGTAAATTTGCAAACTATACTTACATGGATATAAATATAATAATAAATTATGTAAGTAGTTGATTACCATTATGGAAAACAGAAAAAAAGTTGCTTTTTATACGCTTGGTTGCAAACTGAATTTTTCAGAAACTTCTACGATTGCTCGTAATTTACAAGACGAGGGTTTTGATCGTGTAGATTTTGAGGAAGTGGCTGATATGTATGTTATTAATACGTGTTCAGTGACGGAAAATGCAGATAAGCAATTCAAGCAAGTGGTGCGAAAAGCAATGAAATTGAATGATAAGGCCTTTGTTGCGGCGGTGGGTTGTTATGCACAATTGAAACCGGAAGAATTAGCGGCAGTTGATGGTGTGGATTTAGTTCTTGGTGCAACTGAAAAATTTAAATTGGCGGATTATATCAATGATTTGTCTAAAAATGATTTTGGGGAAGTGCATTCTTGTGAAATTGCTGAAGCCGATTTTTATGTGGGTAGTTACTCGATTGGGGATAGAACACGTGCTTTCTTGAAAGTGCAGGATGGTTGTGATTATAAATGTACCTATTGTACGATTCCATTGGCGAGAGGAATTTCGCGAAGTGATGAACTCGAAAATGTGTTGAAAAACGCTAAAGATATTTCGGGACAAAATATTAAAGAAATTGTTCTTACTGGAGTAAATATTGGAGATTATGGTAAAGGGGAATTTGGAAATAAAAAACACGAACACACTTTCTTGGAATTGGTTCAGGAATTAGACAAAGTGGAAGGAATCGAAAGATTGCGAATTTCGTCGATTGAACCGAATTTATTGAAAAATGAAACCATAGAATTTGTGTCGAAAAGCAGAATTTTTGTACCGCATTTTCACATTCCGTTGCAATCCGGAAGCAATGATATTCTGAAGTTGATGAAGCGTCGTTACCAACGGGAAGTATATACCGAAAGAGTGAATAAAATACGGGAGGTAATGCCACACGCTTGTATTGGTGTGGATGTGATTGTTGGTTTTCCTGGTGAAACTGACGAACATTTCTTGGAAACTTATCATTTCTTGAATGATATGGATATTTCGTATTTGCATGTTTTTACGTATTCGGAACGTGATAATACGGAAGCTGCAGCAATGGAAGGTGTTGTTCCCGCTAATGTTCGTGCGAAACGCAGCAAAATGTTGCGTGGTTTGTCTGTTAAAAAACGTCGTGCTTTTTATGAAAGTCAGGTAGGAACCAATAGAACAGTTTTGTTTGAAAGCGAAAACAAAGAAGGGTATATCCACGGTTTTACTGAAAATTACGTGAAAGTAAAAACACCTTGGAATCCAGAATTAGTAAATACCTTGCATGAAATTAATTTGACAAAAATTGATGAAGATGGAAGTGTACGAATGGATTTTGTAAATGTTTTAGTTTAAAAAAATTAAACACGAATTTCGTAATTCTATAGTTTAAATACAATTTTAACCATATAAGAAATATAAGTTCATTTAAGTCAATACTTAAATGAACTTATATTTCTTATATGGTTAACTAGTTAAGTCTCTTTTTTTAGTGTTCCGTTTGCCGGTACACAAAAAAGACAGTAAACTTATTTTTATATTATAACCTGTTGGGTGTAATTAGTTTTTAATTTTAATTTTCGTCAGTTCAGTGATTTTCATCAGAAAATTATATCGAGAACTAGAAAATTATTATTAAAAACGGTTCTCGATACATTTTTTGTTCCGTTTTACTCCACAAAAAACACTCGAACTGACGTTTTGAATAATTGCACCCAACGGGTTATCTAAATATAAATAATAGTTTTGATTCATTCTTTTTTAGATTGAAATCTGCGTAAATCTGTAAAATCTGCGTGCAATTTTCACGCAGATTTTACAGATTTACGCAGAAAAAAAATTATAATTCTACTTCATTCAAAAAAAGATCTAAAAGTATTTGACTTAATCATTAAGTGCTTAATATTCTTAATTTATTTCAATGGTTTAGAAGTAAATAAAATATTTTTAAAGATTCAAAAAACGGTAAATAATTTAAGGATTCGTAGACCAAATACTGCTGTTTTTTATAAAAACGCGTCGGTTTAATTTGAGTTGTGCGATGATTAATTCGGCCATATCTTCTGATTGCATTACTTTTTCGGGATTTCCATCGGTCAATTTTAAATCTTTGGCCATATCAGTGGCAACCGTACTTGGCGTTAGAGCCGTTACTCGAATATTGTGTTTGCGCACTTCTTGCATCAACGATTCCGTTAATCCTAAAACGGCAAATTTTGAGGCGCTATAGGCACTGGTTAAAGCATTTCCGCTTAATCCTGCTGTTGAGGAAATATTGATAATATCCCCTGTTTGTCTTTCAATCATATTAGGCAAAACAGCACGTGTTACATAATACGTTCCCATTAAATTTACCTGAATGATGCGTTCCCAAGCAGCTGGCTCTAATTCTAAAAAATTTCCAAAAGCGGCAATTCCTGCATTATTGATTAAGATATCAACGGTTTTGAAATCGTCTAACGCTTTTTCAACAGCTGAGTTTACAGAATTGATATCAGCAACATCGGCGGTTAATGCCAATGATTTTACTCCCAAAGCATTTACTTCTTGAGCTACTTCATCTAAATCAGCTTGCGTTCGTGCCAATAAAATAACATTTACACCTTCTTTTGCCAAAGCAATGGCAACTGCTTTTCCAATTCCTTTCCCTGCGCCAGTAATCAGGGCATTTTTATTTTTTAAGTCGTTCATTTTCATTTTTTATCTAATGTTAATTTATAAATATCCGTTTCTAATACATCAGTATCCTTGTCTTCACAGAGCAGGAACTCGATTTTTTCATTGGAGTTTTTGAATAAAGTCAATCCTTCGAACTTATGGGTGCTACTGATTTTTTCAGTAAAATCGATTTCCATGGTTTTCAGGTTAATACTACCAATAAGACTTCCTAAAACTTCGCCGTCATCATAAGTGGATTGAGTGTCTTCGGCTGTCGCCAAAAAATAAATTTTATTATCCACTAAAACCGCATCTGTAAAACTGCTGCGAACTCCTATTATTTTAGGGAGTTTATATTCGTTTGAAAGAATATTGAAATCGTTTATCAAATTTTCTCCTTCGATAGTGAAAAGGACGTTTTTATTTGAGCTTCCGTTTCCTCTATTGAATAAAAACCAGCTTTCGCCATTATAAATTGCGCCTTCGATGTTAAAATCTTCGGGTTTTATTTTTCCGAAACTTTGCATGACTAAATACAAGTCAGCCAAATCAGTTGTGGTAATTACTTTTTTATTTTCGGAGTTAACTTGCACCATTTTGTTTCTTTTTTCGGTGGAACCGGAACCAAAAACATACAGGTTATCACCGAAATGCGTAATCGACTCAAAATCTGGTTTTTCTTTTTTAAGAATGTTTTCAGAAGGATTTTCTATTAATGGATGTCGTTTTAAATCGCCGGAATCAACATAATATTCATAAAGAAAACCGCTGTTGTCCCCAATAATCAGAAGGGTATTGTCTTTGTAAATGAGTCCTGAAGCAGAACCAATTCCGATGATTTGAAATAGTAATTCGAGTGTGAATTTTTCCATTGTATTTGTTTTGTAAACGAGTGCCTAGCCCAGATTACTTCACTTAATTTCTATTTTCATCGGAGTTCAGTAAACTCCGTTTGCAGTGGAAATCTTTTTATTATTTTTCTTTAAAATAATAAAAAATTGAAACGAATAGCTGGAAAATGCTCCTTATTATTTGTTATATTTGAGTTAACAAAGATAAATTATTTCTTATGAAGTCCATAAATCCAGATGATTTTAAAGTGGTTGGCAAAATTGATTTGTCCAGCATTCCTACTAACCTATTTAATGGGAACAGTGATGATGAAAAGGAAGATAAATTAGATAAAGTTCAAGTGAAATTGAGTGAAATACAAGATGTGATGTATGCTCACAATCGGTATGGCGTTTTGATTTGTTTGCAAGGCATGGATACATCAGGAAAGGATAGTTTGATTCGGGAAGTTTTTAAGGAATTTAATTCGCGCGGTGTCGTGGTACATAGTTTTAAAACGCCTAACCCAAGTGAATTAGAACATGATTATTTATGGAGGCATTATTTGGTTTTGCCTGAAAAAGGAAAATTTACGGTTTTTAACAGATCGCATTATGAAAATGTTTTGGTAACACGTGTACATCCAGAATATATACTGAATGAAAATTTGCCGGGAATTGAAAATGTTTCCGCTATTACGCCACAGTTTTGGGAAAATAGAATGGAACAAATCAATAATTTTGAAAAGCACATTACTCAAAATGGAATTATCATGCTGAAATTCTTTTTGCACATGAGTAAAGAAGAGCAAAGGCAACGCTTGTTACGCCGACTGGAAGAACAAAAGCACAACTGGAAATTCTCTACTGGTGATTTGAAAGAGAGAGAACGTTGGGGTGATTATATGCATTGTTACGAAGAAGCAATTAATAAAACATCTACTGAATATGCGCCTTGGTATATTATTCCTGCTGACGATAAGGAAATGGCTCGTTATATTGTAGCCGAAATTATTTGGGAAGAAATGCAAAAACACACTGATATTCAGGAACCTGAAATGGATGAAAAAATCAGGGAGAATATTGAAATGTATAAGGAAATGTTGAAGAAAGAGAAATAGAAAATGCCCTGAGTGAAAATGAGGCCACTGAAAAAGTATCTCTTTTTAGTAATTAGACATTTTAAGGCAATTAAGGAAAATTCGAGTTTTGCTTAAGTATTTCATTTTCAGGATGAAAAAAAGAGTAGAAAATCTTATTTTTCTACTCTTTTAATGAAATCTAATTCTTTAAGGACTTTTTCAGTGCCCTCGTGAAAATTCAGGGCATTTTTTTAAATTTATATGCTTGTCCGTAATAATACCTAAAATTTTTTTTCGCCACGAATTACACAAATCAGCACCAATTTTAAATAAAAATAATAAAAAAATCTGTGCTAATCCGTTTAATCTGTACAATCTGTGTGCTATTTTTTGTTGCTAGGTGACATTGTGGACAAGCATTTAAAATTATATGTTTTATAGTTTGAAACCATAAGCTACACGAACTCCTACTTGTCCAACACCTTTTCCTATAGAACCATTATTGTTCAATTTTACAAAGTCAGAATAGTGCTCATAATGCAATGATACGTCAATGTATTTTGAAGCGTAACCAACACTAGGTGCTAATAATAAAGACGTTTTGTTGTAATCATTAGTTACTGCAAAAGCAGCACCAGCTTCTCCCATTACATAAAATTGGTCATTCCATACGAAAGCTTTAAAACCTGCTTTAGCTGGAATAAATCCTAAATCATTACCGTCTGCTTTACTTACAAATAAGTTACTATAACCAGTTGTCAAAGTTAAAGAGTATCTTTTTGACAAATCGTATTGAACTCTTGCATCAGCTCCTAGTGCCAATTTGTATGGATCATTAACTGAATATCCTGCATTTACACCAAATCCTAAACGGAATCCTTGATCGTAATTTTCAACTTCTGTTGTTTCTTGTGCTTCTACGTTGCTAGCAAACATCATTGAGATTGCTAATACAAATACTGTTTTAATTTTTCCTGCGATTTCCATAATTGTTTTTTTTTAAATAATTTTTGTCGTCATTCTGATTTTTTAATTGGCACAAAACAACGTTACAAATGTATAGCCCGCAATTGCTCGAAATGTTACAGAATTATTTGGTTTTGTTATAGAATTCCTTTTTTTGTTCAAAAAACCAATAAAAAAGGGGTGTTATATATGCAATAGTATCGATAGAATTGAAAGCTTCTAATTATCTTTGCCTACAAAAAAACAAAAGTGAATTTATCTCAATATACCAAAGAGTTTTCTTATAATATTAAATTAGCATATCCTGTTATTTTAGGAATGCTCGGTC
Source organism: Flavobacterium sp. ZB4R12 (assembly GCF_048276375.1). Classification (NCBI taxonomy): domain Bacteria; kingdom Pseudomonadati; phylum Bacteroidota; class Flavobacteriia; order Flavobacteriales; family Flavobacteriaceae; genus Flavobacterium; species Flavobacterium sp. ZB4R12. The sequence goes on from NZ_JBLNKS010000004.1 coordinate 143,702, forward strand.
ATACTTTGATAGGAATAGTCGATAATTTTATGGTTGGGAAATTGGGTTCTACGGAGTTGGCGGCCGTTTCTCTGGGTAACAGCTTTATATTCATAGCTTTATCTTTAGGAATAGGATTTTCTACTGCAATCACTCCGTTGACTGCTGAGGCTGATGCCGAAAACGATGATAAAAAAATTCGTTCTACTTTTCATCATGGATTGCTTTTGTGTACGGTTCTAGGAGTTGCACTATTCATTTTGACAGTGTTATCCAAACAAATCATGTACTTAATGCACCAACCCAAAGCAGTGGCTGATCTCGCTGCTCCTTATATTGATTGGGTTGCGTTTTCTTTAATTCCAGTGATTATGTATCAGGGGTACAAACAATTTGCTGATGGCTTAGCCAAAACAAAATATTCGATGTACGCTATTTTTATGGCAAATGTGGTGCACGTATTTTTTAATTATGTACTGATTTACGGAATTTGGATTTTCCCCAAATTAGGGATTCTAGGTGCAGCATTAGGAACAGTACTGTCAAGGATAATGATGGTAGTTTTTATGCATTATCTTATGAAAAGAAATGCAGTGTTGGAAAAATATTTTAAGAATTTTAGTTTTAAAGAAATACGAAAATCAGTTTTAAAAAAAATCATCAATCTTGGTTTGCCTTCGGCGATGCAAATGTTGTTTGAAGTAACCTTGTTTACAGCTGCGATTTGGCTTTCAGGTTCTTTAGGAAAAAACAGTCAGGCAGCCAATCAAATTGCACTTATTCTGGCATCATCTACCTTTATGGTAGCTATGGGTTTGAGCGTTACGGCAATGATCAGAGTAAGTCATACCAAAGGAATGTATGATTATAAAAATTTGATTATAGTAGCGAGATCTATTTTTCTATTAGCCATTATTCTGGAAACCTTTTTTGCAATAATTTTTGTGGTATTCCATAATTTTTTACCGCATTTGTTCCTAAATATGTCCGATTCAGCTCAAATGGCAGACAACAAAGAAATTATCATCATAACTTCAAAATTACTTTTGATAGCAGCTATTTTCCAAATTTCCGATGGTATCCAAGTCGTTGTTCTGGGTGCATTACGTGGTTTGCAAGATGTAAAAATACCAATGTATATAACGTTTGTGGCGTATTGGATTATAGGTTTTCCAATTTCGTATTATTTAGGAAAATACACGGAACTGAAAGCGGTGGGGATTTGGATAGGACTTTTAGCAGGATTAACAGCAGCCGCTTTATTTTTGTATATTCGCTTTGCGGGATTAACAAGAAAATTGGTTTTAAAGAATCATAAAAACTAATATTGTTCTTATGTAATTTCTAATTTCTTTACTCGTATAATAAGCGTACAAACCAATCAAACAAAAAAATGATACTATTTATTATTCTTGGAATAATTTTATTAATTTTAAGTTTTACATTAAAAAGCAATGTAAATCCGTTTTCTAAATTTGCGAATACTCTTAAAATTATTGGAGTTTTACTAATCGCTTTGGGACTTTTTTCTTCAATGTTTAAACAAATTGATGCTGGTAAAGTGGGAGTTAAATCGCTGTACGGAAGTGTACAGCCCGATGTTCTGGAAAGTGGTTTACATTTAATAAATCCATTATTGGATGTTACTGAATTTGATATTCAAACCCAAAACTACACCATGTCAGCAGTCCACGGAGAAGGTGTTCAAGAAGGTGATGATGCGATTCGTGTTTTGTCAAATGACGGTCTGGAAGTGGTGATTGATTTGACAGTTTTGTTCCGTGTTTCACCAGAATCAGCGCCGAAAATTTTCAAACAAATTGGGGTAAATTATTCGGATAAAATTGTTCGTCCCGTAACAAGAACCCGTATTCGTGATAACGCGGTTTATTATGATGCAGTAGCCTTATATTCTACCAAAAGGAATGAATTTCAACAACGAATTTTCAAAACTATTGAGGCCGATTTTAAAACTAGAGGATTAGTTTTAGAGCAATTATTAATTAGAAATATCAATCTTCCTACTTCTGTAAAAACAACTATTGAAAGTAAAATAAATGCCGAACAAGATGCACAAAAAATGACTTTTGTACTTCAAAAAGAAAAACAGGAAGCAGAACGAAAAAGAGTGGAAGCGCAAGGTATTGCGGATTATCAAAGAATTATTTCAACTGGCTTATCAGATAAACAATTGCAATACGAACAAATAAAAGCACAAAAAGAACTAGCTGCTTCTCCTAATACTAAAATCATTTTTATGAATGGTAGAGGAAATACACCAGTTATACTTTCTGATAAATAGATTTTAAAAAAGTTTATTCGGTTATTTGTTTAATCGGATAAACAAAAACAACGATTAACCGATTAAACATAAAAAAATGGAATTACCAAAATTTTTACTAGGCGACAATACTGATTTTCCGGAAGATATTTTCATCATACACCTTGATTATCCTCGATTTATAATCAATCTGAAAGATGACGAAGTTGAGTTCATGGAAGAAGCGGAAGATCTTGATGAAGGCGAATTGAATGCTGAAATGGAAGGATTGATTGTTCTAGCGAATGAATTTTACGATAGGGAAATGGAACGTTACGAAAAAGAGTAAGTTTGTTTTTAAATATGTTTTCAATAATAGTGGGGGCGGTTGCAAAGGATGAAATTTCATCATTTGCACCGTTTTTTTATTTTCGTTTAATTTTGTTTTTGATGATTCTAGTTATAAATAATATTAACCTGAATTCGATTATTATTTTACTACTAATAAATTGTATATCATTAATTTGCGGTTAACTGGTTTTCCTGCAAGGTCTTTTTTTGACCTTGTAGGTATGTAAATCTAAAAAATGATACCTACAAGGTTTTGGAAACCTTGCAGGATTATAAACGGTAATAAAAATCAATACTTTAATAATCGAACTCAGATTATTAGTTTAACTTTAATGTTTTAATTTTGAGATAGTTTCGTTTTATTTTTTTTGGATAAAAAAATAAAACTCTGGGTAACAAAAATGGATCTTTATTGATATACTACTATAAACCATTAAAATTAAATTACGATGATACATACAAAAACAATTTCAAAAGTTCTTATCGTTCTGCTTTTGTTGACGCAAAATAGTTTTGCTCAGGTAAAAGGAGGAACGATAGTAAATGGTAAAAGCAATATAAACAACATAAATGGGGGGATGCCAAATAGGATTTCGATGAATGTTACCGTCCCAAAACAAACACAAGGCGCAACATTTGGCGAAAAAGTAAATGCTGGTAAAATAAATGTTGCATTAATTGAGGGAGGTTGTGTCGTTTTATTTCCTTCTGCTACAGGATACAAAATTAATACAGCCAATAGTAGCATTGTTGAATTGTCGAGAAATGAGAGTCTCGCTTTTGGTGAAAAAGTAAATCAAGGGTTACATGCTGCTGGTAGTGCGCTATCACAAGGTGCTTCGTTATTGGGTGGGGCTTTGCCTGGTGGTGCTATTATTTCGGCTGTAGTTTCGAGTGTGGGTAATTTAGCAGGAGGGGTCGGGGGTGGTGCAGCTGCAGCCTCCTATGCAAGAACCGGTAAACTGGTTTGGAAAATGGAAGATAAGGGTAGTAGTGATTCGATGTTGGAATTGCAAGATGGTGAATTTGAATTATCATTTGTTATAGTTGAAAAAGCGACTTCTGGATTAAAAGACACCTTAAAAACTCAGGTTCGCGTTGGTTTTACTATAGAAAATGGGGTTTTAAAAACGAAACATGATACGGCTAAAAATTCCGTGGGTAACATTCGTTAAAAAATAATATTTCTAAAATTTGAGCTATTCGTGACTAAAATTTAAAATACTTTTCCAATAATAATTTAGCGGCTGCAAAGGGTGAAGTTTCATCATTTTGCACCGCTTTTTTAGTTGAATCCAATAATTGGTGAATTTGGGGATGATTGTAAAAATTCAATTTCAACTGCTCGTTGATGGTCTCTAACATCCAATATTGGTTTTGTTCTTTTCGTTTTTCAAAGAAATAATTGTTCTCTTTTGTCAGCTCAAGAAATTGCTCAATAGTTTTCCAAACATCACTTATTCCTTCATGAGTAATCGCGCTGCAAGTGGCAGTTGTGGGAATCCAACCTGATTTTTTTGCGGGAAAAAGATGCAGTGCTCTGTTGAATTCTAGTTTTGCTAAATTGGCTTTTCTAATATTGTCACCATCTGCTTTATTGATGACAATGGCGTCCGCCATTTCCATAATGCCGCGTTTGATGCCTTGCAATTCATCACCAGCACCAGAGATTTTTAATAATAAAAAAAAGTCAACCATGCTGTGGACCGCAGTTTCGCTTTGTCCAACACCAACGGTTTCTATAATAATCGTGTCAAAACCTGCTGCTTCACAAAGGGTAATCGTTTCTCGGGTTTTTCGGGCAACACCACCCAATGTTTCTCCTGATGCCGAAGGACGAATAAAAGCATTTTCATCTTTGACCAATTCTTCCATTCGGGTTTTGTCACCCAAAATACTTCCATGCGATATGGTGCTGCTGGGATCAACAGCCAAAACAGCCACTTTCTTGCCTAAACTGGTCAAATATTTTCCAAAAGCTTCAATAAAAGTACTTTTTCCAACACCTGGAACTCCTGTAACTCCTATTCTTACGGATTTATTGGCATGAGGTAAACAAGCATTTATTACTTCATTGGCTTTCGCCAAATGATTGCTATTTGTGCTTTCAACCAGTGTAATCGCTCGACTCAACGCTGTTATGTTTCCTGCTAAAATTCCACCGACCAATTCTTGAGAAGAAGGCTGAACTTTTCTAATTTTTTTGATGTTCTCAACAGCAATTGGACTGATAATTTCAGGGGGAGAAATTCCAGGTTTTTCGTGTAAGGCGCTAGGGTGATTTTTTTTATTCGACAAAACTATTTTTTTGAAAAGTAAAAGTAGTGAAAACAAAAACAGTTTCAAAAAGCGATTGCCTTATGAAACTGTTTTATTTAGAATTAGGATGCGAATTAGTATGCTGCTGTAAAACGTACTTGATGATGTTTTGGATTTTCAACTTCATCAGCAATAACAACTGCTAAATCTTCTACAGATAAAATACTTCTTTGATTTTCATCAAAAACAGGATTGTCTAATCCCAAACGATATTTCCCGGTTCTTCCTGTAGTAATTCCTTGGTGCATTTCAAAAGCCGGACTAAAAAATGCCCAGTCTAAATCTTTTTCTTCTTTAATGATGTTTAAATAATCCCTTGCTGCTGTTGCTCCTGCATAATATTCTTTTGGAAAATCGGGTGTGTCTACTGCTTGTAGATTTGGAGCAACAAACAAACTTCCTCCACCGCCAATGGTAATAAATCGTTTGACTCCTGATTTTTTAACCGCTTCTTGAATCGCTTTTGAACCTTCAAGAAAATCAGTGTATAAATTTGGATTGGTCCATCCAGCATTGAAAGCACTTATTACCACATCATTTCCTGCAATAATTTTAGATAGTTTTTCAACGTTATTTATGTCTGCTTTCTCCCGTTTGACAGTTGCGTTTTCATCATTTTTAGGATTTCTTGCTATGGCAGTAACCTCGTGATTACGATTTACTAATTCATTTAAAATGGTTGAACCTACAAATCCTGTGGCTCCGATAATTGCGATTTTCATAATTGTATGTATTTAAAAGTAATAAAAAATGTTACAGTTTAATTCAAAAAAATAGTTTTAAAATTTATTAGAAAAATCTTCCAAGGAAATACCACTTAATTGCAAACTGATTTTTTCGTTGATGTTTTCATATAAGTTTTCTAAGTTTTTATTGATTTGTTTTCCAACAGGGCAATCTGGATTGGGTTCGTTTTTAGAAAAACCTAAAGTAACCGTGTCAAAAGTCATTTTAAAAATGGCATCCAATGAAATATTTGAGGCGGATTTCAACAATCTTGTTCCGCCATTTTTGCCTTCTTTACTTTCTACAATATTGTTTTTCTTCAAGTTTGCTATTTCCTTTCTTACCAAAACAGGATGTAAATTCATGCTTCCCGCTATAAATTCAGAAGATAAATATTCGTCTGGAAATTTAGAGAGTAAAGTAAGGATGTGAATTGTTATTGCAAATTTACCTGAAATCATACTGTAATAAAATATATTACAAATTTACAATTAAAAATGGAATTACCAAGTTTTTTATTTTTTTAACATAATGGAAAAATCAAAATGATGATTTCACTCTTTTCTAAATAAATTTAAGTGGTATTTTTGCATTCAATTCTACACTATGAATAACATTATTTTAATCTTCGTTTGTTTATTTCTTGGAATCGTATTGCAAAAGGTGAAACGTTTTCCGTCCAATACTTACAAGGTGTTAAATAATGTGGTTATTTATTTTTGTCTTCCCGCCTTAGCCTTATATTATATTCCAAAAATTGAATGGAATAATAAGCTGTTGTATCCAATCGGCGTAACATGGATTGGTTTTATAGTTTCGTATTTGTTTTTTAGCTTTTTAGGAAATAAATTGGGTTGGTCAAAAAAACTTACGGGTTGTTTAATTATAACTGCCGGTTTAGGCAATACTTCATTTTTAGGGTTTCCAATTATCCAAGCTTTATATGGCGAAGAAGGTTTAAAGACCGCAATTCTGGTAGATCAGCCGGGTACTTTTGTAGTGCTTTCAACCTTAGGAATTCTTGTGGCAACTTTGTATTCTTCTGGAAGTCCAAGTGGATTTCATATTGCAAAAAAAATAGTGTTCTTCCCTCCATTTATTACTTTTCTGTTGGCTTGTTTAATGAATGTCTTCAATTTTGATTTCCACGAATATATTCAATTTGTTTTACAAAAAACTGGAAGTTTAATGACTCCCTTGGCAATGCTTTCCGTTGGATTGCAATTACGATTTGATAGGAAAAGCCAACATTGGAAATTTTTAGGATTGGGACTTTTGTATAAATTAATGTTGACTCCGGCTCTAATATATTTATTGTATGTTGTAATTTTAGAACAAAATTCAAAAACGATTCAAGTATCCATAATGGAAGCTGCTATGGCTCCAATGATTACAGCAAGTATTCTAGCCACTTCTCATGGTTTAAAACCCAGATTGAGTAGCATGATGATTGGTTTTGGCATACCATTATCTTTCGTAACATTGGTGTTTTGGTATTTCGTGGCACAGTTTATTTAATTTTCAGCACCTTTTATTATTAGAATATGAATATTTCCTCAGCAACAGTATCACAAACCATCAACGCTCCAATTGTTCAAAAAACAGTTTATTCTGTCTTATTTTCAATAGCTTTTGCACATTTGTTAAATGATTTAATGCAGTCGGTTATCCCTTCGACCTATCCAATATTAAAAGAAAATTTTAATCTTAGTTTCACTCAAATTGGATTAATAACATTCGTTTTCCAACTTACAGCTTCTATTTTACAACCTTTTATAGGTTTTTATACGGATAAATATCCAAAACCGTATTCTTTAGTAATTGCGATGTTATTTACTATTACTGGATTGGGATTTTTATCGATTTCAACTTCTTTTTGGATGTTGTTGGTGTCAGTTGCATTTGTAGGAATTGGTTCTTCCATATTTCATCCGGAAGCGTCTCGTGTTGCTTATTTAGGATCAGGAGGAAAGCGAGGTTTGGCACAATCTATTTTTCAATTGGGTGGGAATTCAGGAAGTGCAATTGGTCCTTTATTAGTAGCACTGGTTGTTGCTCCTTTTGGACAATCGAATATAATATGGTTTGTAATAGTGGGTATTTTAGGAATCATTATTTTGTCCCAAATTGCGCTGTGGTATCAAAATCATTTGAATCTTCGAGCTGCAAAAAAAATAGTTGCTGAAGAATTTGCTGTCCCCTTATCCAAAAGAAAAATTAATATTGCATTAGCGGTTTTATTGTTGTTGATATTTTCCAAGTTTTTCTATATGGCGAGTATGTCAAGTTATTTTACTTTTTATCTCATGCATAAATTTGGGCTTACGATACAAGAATCGCAGTTTCATTTGTTTCTGTTTTTAGCTTCGGTAGCTGCAGGAACATTGATTGGTGGGCCTTTGGGAGATCGTTTTGGCAGAAAGTATATCATTTGGATTTCGATACTTGGAGCTGCGCCATTCACTTTATTATTGCCTTATGCTGATTTATTTTGGACAGGAGTATTATCGGTTATCATCGGAATCGTTATCGCTTCAGCGTTTTCAGCAATTTTAGTTTTTGCACAAGAATTAATGCCAGGAAAAGTTGGAATGATTTCCGGACTTTTTTTCGGTTTTGCCTTTGGAATGGGAGGTTTAGGTTCTGCAATTCTTGGTTATGTTGCAGATCAAACCAGTATTGAATACGTTTATAAATTAAGTTCTTTTCTGCCGCTGATTGGCGTTTTTACTTATTTCTTGCCCAATATGAAAAAGAAAGTTGCTTAAGTTAATTTATACTTTATTTATAATTTTCATTGTAGGTGCTATTGTTTTTTTATTTAATTTTAAAAGATAAAAACAAAAACTCATGGCAACATTACGATTAGGAGATATAGCTCCAGATTTTGAGGCAGAAACTACTCAAGGAAAAATAAAATTTCATGAATGGCTAGGTGATTCTTGGGGCGTGTTATTTTCGCACCCTGCTGATTTTACACCTGTTTGTACCACTGAATTAGGGACTGTCGCTAATTATTATCCTGAATTTGAAAAGAGAAATGTAAAAGTGATCGCGTTGAGCGTTGACGGATTAGATTCTCATATGGAATGGATTAAAGACATAAACGAAACTCAAAACACCACAGTTAACTTTCCAATTATTGCTGATGAAGATAAGCATGTAGCAAAATTGTATGATATGATTCATCCCAATGCCAATGAGAACTTTACGGTTCGTTCCGTTTTTATAATTGGACCTGACAAAAAAATAAAATTAACGCTCACTTATCCTGCATCAACCGGAAGAAATTTTGATGAATTACTTCGTGTAATTGATAGTTTACAGCTGACAGCACATTATAGCGTTGCAACCCCTGCAAATTGGAAAGATGGAGAAAAAGTGGTTATTTCAACAGCTGTTAAAGATGAAGATATTGCCGAAAAATTCCCAAAAGGATATGAAAGAGTAAAACCGTATTTAAGAATGACTCCGCAGCCTAATAGGTAATTATTTTTCTGGAATACTAATTTGAGCATAAAAAAAGTGCAATGAGAATATTTTCATTGCACTTTTTTTATTTCTATTGAGCCATGAAACAGTTACTTCCGATTGGTTATCAATAAACCGCTAATAATGATTCCCATGCTTATAATCTGCGTTATTACAATAGCCTGGCCCAGAAAAAAATAAGCTAAAATTCCACTGAATACAGGAATTAAATAATAAATCAATGCTGTTTTCGAGGTCCCTATCAACCGAATCGCTTCATTCCATAAATAGAAAGAAACTAGGGAAGCAAAGATGCCAACATACGTGGTAATCAGTACTGTTTTAGAATCAAAAATCACCTTTTTATAGAGAATATGTTCCCAAATATAAAAAGGAAACAGCATAATAGTACCGATTACAAAAACACTAAATAAAAATACTTTTGGGGTTAACCCATCTGGTTTTTGTCGGACTAATATGGTGTAACAGGCAAAAAAGAAACAAGACACGAGCATCAATACATCTCCAATTGTAAAGTTAATATGCAGCAATGCTTGTAGGGAACCTTTGGTAATAAGAACCAAAACTCCTGTAATTATGGTTACAATTCCAATTATTTTTATAGTGGACACTTTTTCTTTAAAAGCAATTCTGGAGAGGACGACAATAAATAGCGGAATCGAAATGGCTATTAAAGATAAATTGACTGCACTTGTTGTTTTTCCTGCAAAATAGATTAACGTGTTAAAAATAGTGATGCCTAATACCGCCGTAAGCATAAGATAACGAATGTGTTTCTTTATAATGGTAAAACTTTCAATAGTACTTTTAATTGCTAATGGAGCCAAAACGATACAAGCAATTGTCCAGCGCCAAAAAGCCAATCCAATTGGAGGAATGTGCCCTTTAATACCGCTGGCAATTACCATATTTACTGACCAAAGTAAAGTGGCTAATAAGGCAAAAAATACCCCTTTAGTTTGATTGTTCATCGTTAATTAAACGAGATTTTTTATTTTGGCGTACTGTAACAACATAATGGTCTTGGCATCTTTTATTTCCCCAGATTCAATCATTGCGTAGGCTTCGTCATAGGACATTTCGATGACATCTATATTTTCCTCTTCGTGTTCGACTCCACCACCGTCACTGACTTTCATGGATTCGTCATATTCTCCAACAAACAGGTATAGGATTTCGGTTACTGCTCCGGGAGACATATACGTTTCCATTACTTTATCAACTTTAGTAATGCGGTATCCTGTTTCTTCTTCGGTTTCTCGAATGATGCATTGTTCGGGATGGTCTTCGTCTAAAAGTCCTGCACAAACTTCAATCATCATTCCAGTTTCATTTCCGTTAAGGTAAGTTGGCAAGCGAAACTGACGCGTTAGAATAACTGTTTTTTGTTGTGCGTTGTAAAGTAAAATGGCAGCACCATTTCCTCGATCATAAACTTCCCTTTTTTGGGTAATCCAGGAGTCGTCTTTTTTTTGATAATCAAAAGTTACTTTGTTTAAGATGTACCAATTATCAGAAAGTAATTCGGTTTTTTGTATTTTAATAGCTGGGTTTTTCATTCGTTGGGATTGGTTTATGAACTAAAAAAAACGCTCTGAATTTTCAGAGCGTTTAGTAATCTTATTTTAGAATAGTTTGCTTTCTGTCTGGTCCTACAGAAACTATTTTGATAGGAACTTCCACTTCTTTTTCTATGAATTCAATGTATTCTTTCAATTCGCTTGGTAATTCATCATAAGTAGTCATACCGGTTAAATCTTGATGCCATCCTTTGAAATCCTGATACACTGGAGTTACATTTTCCGGTTCGATGTTATAAGGGAAGTGAGAGATGTTTTTTCCTTTATAGTTGTATTCTGTACACACTTTTAAAGTTTCAAATCCTGAAAGGACATCGCCTTTCATCATCATTAATTGTGTTACGCCATTTACTTGAACAGCATATTTAAGTGCTACTAAGTCTAACCAGCCACAACGTCTTTGTCTTCCTGTAACAGATCCAAATTCATTTCCTACACGAGCCATAGTTGCACCATCTTCGTCAAAAAGTTCAGTTGGGAATGGACCACTTCCTACGCGAGTTACGTAAGCTTTGAAAATTCCGTACACTTCTTTTATTTTATTTGGAGCAATTCCTAAACCAGTACAAGCACCAGCGGCAGTTGTATTGGACGAAGTTACAAATGGATACGTTCCAAAATCAACATCCAATAATGAACCTTGAGCTCCTTCACATAATATTGATTTTCCAGCTTTTTGTGCTTGGTGTAAATATTCTTCACTATCAATAAAATCTAATTTTTTTAATTCTTCGATAGCTTCAAAAAATTCTTTTTCTAATTCTTCTAAGTTATATTGGATAGCAACATCGTAGAATTTAATCATGGCTTCGTGCTTGTCAGCCAAAGCTCTGTAACGATCTGCAAAATCTTCCAATTCGATATCACCCACACGAAGACCATTTCTTCCTGTTTTGTCCATATAAGTTGGACCAATACCTTTTAATGTAGAACCTATTTTAGCTTTGCCTTTAGAAGCTTCTGAAGCTGCGTCTAACAAACGGTGCGTAGGTAAAATTAAATGCGCTTTTCTTGAAATGATTAATTTGCTTTTGATGTCTAAATTAAATTTTTCAAGACCTTCGATTTCTTTTTGAAAAACAACAGGATCGATTACTACTCCGTTTCCAATGATATTTACGGCAGTTTTATGAAAAATACCTGAAGGAATAGTTCTAAGAACATGTTTTATTCCATCAAATTCCAAAGTATGTCCTGCATTTGGGCCTCCTTGAAAACGAGCAATAATATCATAATTTGAAGTAAGAACATCAACAATTTTTCCTTTTCCTTCATCTCCCCATTGTAATCCTAGTAATAAATCTACGGTCATTCTATCTGTTATTTGTAGTTAGTTATATTATTCAAAGGACAACTAATAAGCTGTCCGTATTATTTTTGCTTTTTTATTCCATATAGATATAAGGAATGGTTTGTGATTTCTATATCGAATATTTCTTCGATTGTTTTTTTGATACTTTGAATTCTAGGATCACAAAACTCGATTACTTCGCCAGTATCGGTCATGATAATATGATCGTGCTGTTTGTCAAAGTATGATTTTTCGTAATGTGCCTGATTTTGTCCAAATTGGTGTTTACGGACTAAAGCGCAGTCCAATAGCAATTCAATAGTATTGTAAAGCGTTGCTCTACTGACACGATAGTTTTTATTTTTCATTTTGATATAAAGATTTTCTACATCAAAATGTTCTTCACTATCGTATATTTCCTGAAGGATAGCATAACGCTCAGGAGTTTTGCGATGTCCTTTTTTTTCAAGATACATTGTAAATACATTTTTTACAATTTCTTGGTTTTTGGTGTTATCTGTGGAAATGAGTGTCATATGCTGGCAAAGATAAATTTTTTAGTTTAAAGTTTAAAGTTTCAGGTTTGTTTAGTTTTAAGTTTTTTTAGTCTCAAGCGAGTAATCTGAAGCCTGAAACAAAAAAACTCGAAACTTTTCTAAGTTTTATAAACTCTTGTGACCTTATCGATTCCGTCAATTTTTTTAATATTATTGATCATTTTTTTCAAAATTGTATTATTTTGAACAATTACCGTCACTTGACCATGAAATATTCCTGCATCTGTACTCAACGAAATGCTCTGAATATTAACATGCATATTGTTTGAAATCACTTTTGTTAACTGGTTCGTAAGCCCTAAAACATCCATTCCAGTTATGTTTATTATGGCTTTGAATTCTTCTTGTGAAGAGTCAATCCATTTGGCAGTCATTATTCTGTAAGCATAGTTGGATTGCATTCCAATGGCATTTGGACAATCTTTTTTATGCACTTTTATCCCTTCGTTGATGGTTACAAATCCAAATACATCATCTCCAGGAATCGGATTACAGCAAGGGGATAATTTGTAATCCAGTTTGTCATGTTCCTTTCCAAAAACAAGTAAATCATAGTTACTGCTTATTATTGGTTTATGAATATCTTCATCGGCTGTACTACTTGCGGAACGTTTTATTTTATTTTTGAAAAAATTAATAAAAGTGTTACTTTTTTGAGCAGCATAATCTTTGAGTTGCTGATTTTCTATGGCGCCAATTCCCACTCTGTAAAATAAATCTAAACTCGTTTTTAATTTGAAAAAGTTAACCAATTCATTAACAACTGATTCGTTTAAAGTTATTTTTAAATGTTTTAACTTTCGGGTAAGTAGTTCTTTTCCTTCTTCGCCAATTTTCTTGGTGTTTTCGTTTAAAACGTTTTTAATTTTCGTTTTTGCTCTCGAAGTCGTTACATAATCGAGCCAGTTAGAAGTCGGTTTTTGATGTTGTGAGGTGATAACTTCAATTTGATCCCCGCTTTTTAATTCGAAGTTCAAAGGAACTAATTTCCCATTGACACGCGTTCCTCTGGTGCGAATTCCTATTTCGGAGTGAATGCTGAAAGCAAAATCTAGTGAAGTTGCTCCTTTAGGTAATGATTTTATTTCCCCTTTTGGAGTAAAGACAAAGATTTCTTTTGAATATAAATTCATTTTGAAATCTTCCACAAAATCTACCGCGTTGGTTTCTGAACTTTCTAAGGCTTCTTTTAGTAAATTCAGCCACACATCCAGTTCACTTTCCTCAGTAGCTCCATTTTTATATTTGTAATGTGCAGCGTATCCTTTTTCTGCAATTTCATCCATACGTTCGCTTCGTACCTGAACTTCTACCCAGCGGCCTTTTGGTCCCATAACGGTAATGTGCAGGGCTTCATAACCAGTGGATTTAGGCGAAGAAATCCAATCCCGTAAACGACTTGGACTCGGTCTGTAATAATCGGTTACTATGGAATAGATTTTCCAAGCAAGGAATTTTTCTTCGTGTGGAGTTGATTTGTATACGATGCGAAGTGCAAACTTATCATAAACTTCATCGAAGCCTACGTTTTGCGCTTTCATTTTTCTACGAATGGAATAGATAGATTTTGGACGGCCTTTTATGATATAATCGATTCCTTCAGCATCCAATGCTGTTTTTAGCACATCTGAAATGTCTTTTATGTAGGCATCCTGTTCTTCTTTAGTCTCTTTTATTTTGCTTACAATTTCATTGTAAATAGCAGGTTCTGTATATTTTAATCCTAAATCTTCGAGTTTTGTTTTAATGTTGTATAAACCCAATCGATGAGCAAGTGGTGCATATATGTATAAAGTTTCAGATGCAATTTTGGTTTGTTTGTCTTCTTGCATCGAATCCATCGTTTGCATATTATGCAAACGATCGGCTAATTTTATAAGAATTACACGTACATCATCATTGAGGGTTAATATCATTTTACGGAAGTTTTCCGCTTGTATTGAGGCATTTAAATCCTTTTGCACCATTGAGATTTTTGTCAATCCTTCAACAAGTTGTGCTACTTTAGGATTGAATAATCGTTCAATATCTTGCACTGTCATGAGCGTGTCTTCAACGACATCGTGCAATAGTGCAGCAGCAATGGATGTGGCTCCCAAACCGATTTCGGAAGCAACAATTTTTGCGACAGCAATGGGATGGAAAATATAGGCTTCGCCTGATTTTCTTCGTTGATCTTTATGAGCATCTACGGCAACATCAAAAGCTTTACGGATTAGTTTTTTATCTTCATCACTTAGAGTTTGATAGCTTATACGGAGTAGCTCTTTGTATTCTTGAGCAATTGCTTTGTTTTCTTTTTCTATATCTATTTCAATCATAACGGCATGGTTCAATTCCTAAAAATAGAAATTAGTTAGGAGATATGCAAGTAAAAAAGGTTTCTGAGGCTAAAACCCGAAATAAAATCATTAAGATTTGTATTGGACTCTTTTGAAATCCAAATCCTGAAAATCATAACTGAAATCGGTTGATTCAGGTATTGGACTCATTTTCAGGTTAATTTATTTTTTTATTTTCTGCAATTTAAAATCTTAAATCTAAAACCCTCTTTGTCTTTTGGCTTCAAAAATCAAAATCGCTGCAGCAACCGAAACATTCATAGAATCGATTTCGCCTTGCATTGGAATAATAATATTTTGGGTTGCTTCTTTTCTCCATTCTTCAGTCAATCCAGTGGCTTCAGTTCCCACGACCAAAGCAGTTGGTGTCGTGTAATCTTGCGTATGATAGAAAGTGGAGTTTTGCAAAGTCGCACAATAAAAATTGATTTTTCTTTCTTTCAAAAAAGCAATAATTTCCGATGTTGTTCCGGTAGCAATTTGGTTGGTAAACAAACAACCCACGCTGGAACGCACAATATTTGGATTGTATAAATCGCTTTTTGGATTGGCAATAATTACGGCGTCCAGATTAGCAGCATCGGCAGTTCGTAATAAAGCCCCAATATTGCCTGGTTTTTCGGGCGTTTCGGCAACAAGAATCAATGGGTTTTCAGATAATTCCAAATCGGATAATTGTAACGATTTGGTTTTGGCTACAGCCAAAACACCTTCAGTAGTATCCCGATACGCCAGTTTTTGATACACTTCCTTGTTGATTTCTATCAGTTCAGCATTTTTAGATAATTGTCTGGCTTCGGCTTCGGAACAAATTTCAGGTAAAAACAATAGCGTTTCCAGTTCATAACCGCCTTTAATGGCAATTGAAATTTCACGTTTTCCCTCAATTAAAAATGTTCCGGATTGTTTACGTGCTTTCGCTTTTTCCTGCAATTGCACTAAAGATTTTATGTATGGATTTTGTATCGAAGTGATTTGTTTCAAGACTTTCAACTATTTAATTAATAGTTACAAAGATACATAGAGAAAATTCAGTTTTTCTTATTCGATTCGAATATTTATTTGTCGGGAATACGTCGATTAATTATAGGTGTTTCAGGTCGGTTTCACGAGTATTTTCTTTATTTTTGTCAAAATCCGAAATTCAAAAATCCCAATTCGAATGTTTCATTTATTAGACATCATCGGTACGATGGCTTTTGCCATGTCAGGCGCATTGACCGCCATGAGTAAAAAACTGGATCCTTTTGGTGTTTTTATCATTGCTTTTGTTACGGCTGTTGGTGGAGGAACGTTGCGGGATATCATGATTGGCAGAACGCCCGTGGGATGGATGCTGGACTTGAAGTACGTTTATGTAATCATTATTGGCTTTGTCCTGGCCATTATTTTTAGAAAAAAATTCGACCGATTACGAACTTCTTTGTTTTTATTTGACACCATTGGATTGGGTGTTTTTACTTTAATTGGTCTTGAAAAAGGAATAAATATTGGACTTCATCCTGTTATTTGTATTGCATTAGGAACAATGACGGCCTGTTTTGGAGGCGTTATCCGCGATATTTTATGTACCGAAATACCTGTTATTTTCAGAAGAGAAATTTACGCCACAATATGCATTTTGGGCGGAATTGTTTTTTTTCTACTTCGAAAATTGAATTTGGAGAACGATGTTTTATACTTAACAACTTCACTGGTTATCATTTCGGTTCGCTTGATGGCCGTGAAATTCAAATGGTATTTGCCCACTTTAGAACATAAATAAAAATTGATTACTTTCACAAAGTTTAAAATCGAATAGTGAATAAGTACTTTGTCAAGCAATATCAGAAAAGTGATTATACGAATTGGAATGCCTTTATTGGTCAGGCCAAAAATGCTACTTTCTTATTCCATCGTGATTTTATGGAATATCACAAGGATCGATTTGAGGATTTCTCGTTGATGATTTTTGAGACTGAAAAGTTGGTTGCAGTTTTACCGGCAAATAGGGTTGGAGATGCAATTTATTCACATCAAGGATTGACCTATGGAGGGTTGGTTTATTCCCATAAAATTAATGGAGAAAGAGTAGAAGGGATTTTAGACTCTCTTTTAAATTTTTTTAAAGAAAATTTGATAAAATCATTTTATTTTAAACCAATTCCTTTATTCTATTCTTCAAAAGGCAACGCTGAAATGGATTTTTTCGTGCTTAAAAAAGGAGCTTTTTTGGACAAAAAAGAAATGAATTTAGCTATTAATCTAGTGATGCCTTTAGCGATTTCAAAAAGTAAATTAAAGCATTTTAGAAAAATTGAAGGGCTTGATTTACAACTAGTGTTAAGTTAAGTTTAATATGACGTATTAATAATAAATAATCATTACCTTTGAAAAAAAAGGAAATGATAAAATATACAATTAAACTAACAAAAACAGAGGTTGAGGAATTACATGCAATAATAAGTAAAGGTTCACATTCCTCACAGACATTTAGAACTGCTTATATTCTTCTAAATTGTGACGAGGGAGAGTTTTCAGACAAGGTTACCAATGAGGAAATAAGCAAAATATTGAAAATCGGAATGAGAACCATCGATAGGGTTAAAAAGAAATTTATCGAATTAGGCTTCGAAAATGTTTTAGAGAGAAGACCCACAAGTAGGGTCTATACCCCTAAAGTTGACGGAGATATTGAGGCAAAATTAATTTCTTTGTGTTGTAGCGAGCCTCCAAAGGGATTTGCGAAATGGTCTTTGAGACTTTTGGCAGACAAAATGGTGGAATTGAATTACATAGAAAGCATTTCCTATGTCACCGTTGGCAATGTTTTAAAAAAAATGAACTTAAGCCTTGGAAAGTAAAAGGTTGGGTCATCCCACCACATCAAAATAGCGAGTTCGTTGCCAACATGGAAAATGTATTGGACGTTTACAAAAGACCCTATGATGAGCGATTTCCTGTTGTTTGTATGGATGAATCTCCAAAACAACTAATAGGGGAAGGTAAACCGAGCATTCCGGCCAAACCGGGACAAGATTTAAGAGTTGATTATGAGTATATCCGACATGGAGTGGTGAATATTTTCATGGCAAACGAGCCGTTAAATGGCAAAAGATTAGCCGAAGTAACCGAAACAAAAACAAAGAAGGATTGGGCTTTATTTGTGAAACGAATAGCAGATGAAATGTATCCAAAGGCTGAAAAAATCATTTTGGTGATGGATAATTTTAAAACTCATTCTCCATCCGCTTTTTACGAAGCTTTTGAGCCTTCGCAAGCAAAACGATTGTGGGATAGGTTCGAATTTGTTTTCACACCTAAACACGGAAGCTGGCTAAATATGGCGGAAATTGAATTGCATGTATTAAACGGACAATGTCTAAATCGGCATATTGATAATATGGCCAAAATAAAAGAAGAAGTTGATGCATGGCAAGACCATCGGAATAACAGAACAAGTAAAATAAATTGGCAGTTTACAACTAAAGATGCAAGGGTAAAACTCAAAAGGCTTTATCCGTCATTTCATAATTAACATAACACTAGTTGAAAAATTAGGATATGAAGTCCATATTTTGACTCAAAATGAAGGTTTTTCCCCTTTGTTTTATTCTTTTAATTCCAATATTATTTTTCACGATATGATCTTGAAAGGCAATGTCTTTCAGTTTTTTAATTCTTTTGCAAAAGCCTTAAAAAGTAAAATTAAAACAATACAACCGGATGTTATTATTGTTTGTGATAATGGTTTAAAGGCATATTCTATTCCTTTTATTTTAAAAAATAAAACCCCTCTTATTTTAGAAATACACAGTTCTAAATTTATCGAGGAAAGAGAATCAGAAAAAAATATTTTGACGAAAGTAGCGTCTAATTGTATTCATCTTTTTAAAAGAATAGGAATAAAGAAATACGATCGATTTGTCGTTGAAACGAGCGGAAGCATTTCAGAATGGAACATAAATAATACAATTGTAATTCCGAATCCCTTATGGTTTGCTTCAGAAAAATCCAGTGATTTAGAAAGTAAAAAAGTAATTGCTGTTGGACGGCATACGTATGAAAAAGGATTTGACA
The DNA here is from genome assembly GCF_048276375.1 of Flavobacterium sp. ZB4R12. Classification (NCBI taxonomy): domain Bacteria; kingdom Pseudomonadati; phylum Bacteroidota; class Flavobacteriia; order Flavobacteriales; family Flavobacteriaceae; genus Flavobacterium; species Flavobacterium sp. ZB4R12. The sequence goes on from NZ_JBLNKS010000004.1 coordinate 162,658, forward strand.
GAATGTTGCAAATCTGGAAAAAAGTAGTTGCCAAACATCCGGATTGGATATTGGAAATTTACGGAAAATCAAATGAAAATATTGATTTAAGATTGTTGGCTGAAAACCTAAATGTTTCGAATAATGTTGTTTTTCACGAACCGATCCAAAATATTGACGAAAAATATTTAGAAGCTTCTTTTTATCTGATGACATCTCGATTTGAAGGTTTTGGAATGGTCTTAATTGAGGCGATGGCTTCGGGATTACCTTGTGTTGCTTACGATTGTCCGTGTGGACCAAGAGGCGTTTTGTCTCAAAACGAAGACAGTTTTTTAATTGAAAATAGAAACGAAACGGAATATATCAAAGCAGTTGAGACTTTAATCGAAAATGCGACATTAAGAAAAGAAATGGGAAAAAAGGCAAAGTTGTCTAGTGAAAAATACAATATTGACGAAATTATGCAAACCTGGAATCAACTATTTATTGGAATCAAAAAGAGTTAGATTTTCTAATTTATCGTACACAAATACCCGACTCTAAACATATTAAAAGCTAATAAATTAGGATTGTTTCCTGTCAAATTTTTTAATAATGATTTTTCAAAAACAGCATATAATTTCGAAATAATAAAAGCTGATTTTGTTTTTTTTTTTAAATAATACAGTTGAATCAATCGTACAAATTCAACATCAATTTTCTCTTCTTGGTATAACGAAATCAAATTTTCTAGCGACTCTTTTGTTTTGTTTAAATAATCTAAATTAGTGTCAATATCTCCGTGTTCAACTGGGTTTTCTATATGATTTATTTTGACTTGTAATAAATTTAATTGATACGAAAGTTGGGTGTCATCATGACCGTATTTTTTTATGTTTTTATCAAATTTTACTTTGTTGAAACAGTCTTTTTTAATTACGGTATTATTGAATAGTAATGATTTATAGGGCTTTTTTCTTCTGTTTTCAGAAGTTTTATCTTCAATGAATCTTCCGTATTTCCAACGTAGTTTTTGATTGTCGGATGGGCAATTTTCGGGATGCAACCGGCCTCCATAAATAACATCAAAATCAGGAAGATTGTCGATGTGTTTTTTTATATAATTGTTGTCAATAATAATGGAGTCGCCATCAATAAAAAGTAAATATTGATATTTTGCTTGTTCGGCAAGGGAATTTCTGTTTTCGCGATGGGCGATGTTTTCTTTTAATGAAACAAAACTGCAATCCGATAACGCATTTACATTTTTATTGAATATATTCAAACTCGATTGTGAAGCGTCATCCTGGCATAAAATCTCAAAATTTATTCCGCAATCCGAACATTGTTTGTGCAACTCTAAAACAAGAGGATAAACGTTGCAATTGTATATTGGAACAAGAATGGAAATCATTATGCAGTTCTTTGAACTACTTCAAAAATTTTGGCATCTTCACATTTCAATGTTTTTGAAGGGAATTTCATCAATAATGCGTAATCGTGCGTTGCCATAATGATTGTTTTTCCGTTGGCATTAATTTTTTTTAATACTTCCAATACTTCGGCACTCGTTTGTGGATCAAGGTTTCCGGTAGGTTCATCAGCAAGAATTAGTTCTGGATCGTTAAGCAAAGCTCTGGCTATCGCCACACGTTGCTGTTCACCACCAGAAAGTTGATGTGGCATTTTATTGCCAAATTCTTTCATGCCGACTTTATTTAAAACTTCATCGATTTTTGTTTGCATTTCTACATTGTCTGTCCATCCTGTTGCTTTAAGTACAAACAACATATTGTTATTTACAGTACGATCTGGAAGTAATTTGAAATCCTGAAAAACAATTCCAATCTTTCTTCTCAAAAACGGAATGTCATCTTCTTTTAAAGTGGCTAAATCAAAATCTACAATGTTTCCTTCACCTTCTGTCAAAGGTAAATCGCCATATAAGGTTTTCATTAAACTACTTTTTCCGGAGCCTGTTTTTCCAATGATGTAAAGGAATTCACCATGTTTTACATCCAAGTTTACCTCAGATAAAATAGTTTTTTCTTCTTGATAAATGGTAACGTTTTTTAAAGACAGTACGGATTGTGACATAATTTGCATTTGTTTATGGGGTAAAAGTAATAAGATAACGGTTCTATTCAAAATAAATTCTATTCAATTAAATAGAATTCGGGTAATTACAAATAATATACGTAAGTCATATAGTTTACGACGATAAATATTGTATGAATGTATTGCAATGAAAGTTAAATTTTACAGTGTTTAAAAAAATGTTCATAATAAAAACGAATTGCGATTCGTTATAGAGTTCAGAATATGATACATTTGAATTCTTAAAATAAAATTGCAATGCGTAAAATTTCCTGGGGCTACTTCTTTTTCTTTTTTATTATAACTGCTACCATTTCGGCACAAAAGTCTACCATTTACACTCACGATTCAAAAGATTTTAATAAAGCAGTTTCGTTGTTTAAAGATGCACAATATGCATCAGCACAAATTATTTTTAATAAAGTAAAAGAGACGGCGACTACTGAAGAACTAAAATCGGATTGTGCGTATTATGCCGCTAATTGTGCTATTCGAACCAATCAATCTAACGCTGATGAATTGATGGAACGTTTTGTTTCGGATTATCCTACGAGTGTAAAACAAAACCAAGCTTATATTGAAGTAGCGCATTATCATTTTAATCAGGGGAATTATCCGCAAGCGTTGCAATGGTTTGATAAAGTAGACGAAAGCAGTTTAAGCAGAAAGGACCAGGATAAATTCAATTTCCAGAAAGGGTATAGTTTTTTTAATGCCAAAAAGAAAAAAGAAGCCGCGGTCTATTTGAATAAAGTGGTGAATTCAGCGGAATATGGTTCACAAGCCAAGTATTATTTGGGATTCATGGCATACGAAGGAGATGATTATAAGCGAGCCACAAAATATTTTGACGAAGTTTCAGGTGAAGAAAAGTACAAAGAAAAGCTTTCGTATTATCAAGCCGACATGAATTTCAAATTGGGAAATTTCCAAAAAGCAATTGATTTGGGCGAAAAAGCGATGGCTAAATCCACTGTTTTAGAAAAATCAGAATTGAATAAAATCATTGGTGAAAGCTATTTTAATTTAAACAAATATGATAAAGCAATTCCGTATTTAGTTGCTTATAAAGGGAAAAAAGGAAGATGGAATAACACTGATTTTTACCAATTGGGTTATGCTTATTACAAACAAAAAGACTATGAAAACGCAATTTCTCAGTTTAATAAAATTATAGGCGGAAAAGATTTCGTGGCGCAAAATGCCTATTATCATTTGGGAGAAAGTTACCTGAATACTGATAAAAAACAACAAGCTTTGAATGCTTTTAAAAATGCTTCTGAAATGGAGTTTGACGCCGCAATTCAGGAAGACGCGAGTTTGAATTATGCGAAATTGAGTTACGAATTAGGGAATTCTTATCAAAGTGTACCGGCAGTTTTACAGGCTTTTTTGAAAAAATATCCTGATAACGCAAACCGTTCAGAGATTGAAAGATTGTTGATTGATTCATATATTTCGTCTAAAAACTACAAGGAAGCGTTTGCTTTATTGGAAAAAAATAAAACTCCCGAAAATAAATTAGCGTATCAAAAAGTAACATTTTACAGAGGGTTGGAATTGTATACGGATGGAAATTATCCGGAAGCTTTGAAAATGTTCACCAAATCTATAAACGAACAAAAAGATGCTGTTTTTACTGCACGAGCCACTTTCTGGAAAGGAGAAACCGAATATGTTTTAAATGATTTTAAAGAGGCGCTGTTGAGTTTTAAACAATTTGCAGGTTTGGCTCAAGCCACAACAACACCAGAATATAAAAACCACAATTATAATATTGCCTATACGTATTTCAAATTGAAAGAGTACGATCAGGCTGGGAATTATTTCCAAAGCCAAATAGAAAAAGTGAAGGATGACAAAGTACGTTTGAATGATTCGTATTTGCGTTTAGCGGATTGTCGTTTTGTAACTTCAAAATACGGACCGGCAATGGACGCATATTCTAAAGTGATAGAATCTAAAAGTGTTGATGCGGATTATGCGTATTTCCAAAAAGCAATTTCCTATGGTTTTATTTCTAAAAATGATAAGAAAATTGATGAGCTAAATGCTTTCTTACAATTGTATCCAAAGTCAGCCTATCGTGATGATGCGCTTTTTGAACTTGGAAATACTTACGTAGCTGAGAATAAAAATGACCTTGCGATAAAAACGTACGATCGATTGAATCTCGAATTTAAAAAGAGTTCTTTTACTTCAAAATCTATTTTGCGTCAGGGATTAATTTATTATAATTCAGATAAAGATGATCAGGCATTATTGAAATTTAAAAAAGTAGCCGCAGATTTCCCTAGAACTCCGGAAGCATTAGAAGCCGTTGCCACCGCGCGATTGATTTATGTAGACAATGGAAGAGTAGATGAATATGCTAATTGGGTGCGTACTTTAGATTTTGTTGCCGTTACAGATGCAGAACTTGATAATGATACATATGAAGCTGCTGAAAAACAATTTCAACAAAATAACACCAAGCAGGCTATTGCAGGATTTAGTGGTTATATTTCTAGTTTTCCAAGAGGAATTCATGCTTTACATGCTAATTTTTACCTTGCGCAATCCTATTTTTCTGAAGGATCTGAAAGTAAATCGATTCCAAATTATGAATATGTGGTTGATCAACCCAGAAGTGAATTTACAGAACAATCTTTGTCGAGATTGGCGCAAATTTTTCTTAAAAACAAAGACTACAACAAAGCAATTCCGGTATTATCTCGTTTAGAAGATGAAGCTGATATTTCCCAGAATAAAACATTTGCACAGTCCAATCTGATGAAATTATACTATGATAAAAAAGATTATCCAAATTCGGTAATTTATGCGGAGAAAGTTTTGATGAATCCAAAAACGGATGATAATGTAAAAAGTGACGCGCAAATTATAATAGCACGTGCGGCAATGCAAACGGGGGATGAAAACAAAGCGCGAGTTGCTTACGCAAAAGTTATGACGATTGCCAAAGGAGAATTGGCAGCCGAAGCTTTGTATTATGATGCCTATTTTAAAAATAAAGACGAAAAGTTTGAAGCTTCTAATACTGCAGTTCAAAAATTGGCAAAGAATTATTCGAGCTATAAATATTTTGGAGCCAAAGGATTAATCTTGATGGCGAAAAACTTTTACGGACTGAAGGACAGTTATCAGGCCACATATATTTTAGAAAATGTAATCCAAAATTTCACTGATTTTCCAGATGTTATCTCAGAAGCACAAACAGAATTGGACTACATTAAAACTGAAGAATCCAAAACAAACTCATCGATTATTAAATAAAGAAGTCAGAGATTGGAAGTCAGAAAACAAGAAAAATAGGCGTGAAATTTTTAAAATAATTGAAAGCCAAAAAATAAATGGAATGAATATACCTTTTTACATCGTTGATGTTTTTGCAGAGAAAAAATATGCAGGCAATCAATTGGCTGTTTTCTTAGGGGCAGATGCCTTAAGTGCCGAAGAGATGCAAAAAATTGCCCGCGAAATCAACTTTGCGGAAAGCACTTTTATTACTAAGCTTGAACCAGAAAATAAAGTCGCGGAAATTAGAATTTTTACTCCAGAACACGAAATGCAGTTTGCGGGACATCCAATCATTGGAACTTCTTGGGTTTTGATGAATAGAATATTTGAAAATCAACCTCAAAAGATTACGTTATCGGTTCCAATTGGTGAAATCCCAATTCATCAATCGGGAGATTTGGTATGGTTGCAGGCGGCTCAACCGGATTTTTTGGATGTTTTTTCAGCGGAAGATTTTTTATCCTTCAGCAATTTAAGTAGTACTGATTTTGATGATAAATTTCCCATTCAGGAAGTTACTACAGGAAGCGCTTTTGTGATTGTTCCTCTCAGAAATAAAAAAGCATTGGAGCATTTAATTCTTGACAAGATTAAAATGAATGAATGGTTGCATGGGCATTGTAAAACAAATCATAGAGCCTTGTATTTTTATTATTTAGAAGAAACAAAGCTTATTAGCAGAATGTTGTATGTGGAAGAGAATCAGCTTAAAGAAGATGCTGCCACAGGTAGTGCCAGTACTTGTTTACAAGCTTTTCTTTTAAAATATCATTCTTCTGAAATTCGAATGATTAATTATCAGGGAGATTTTATTAATAGATCTTCTCAAATTTATTTCGATGGAAAATTAGCTAATGATCATTTTGATATAAAAATTGGTGGAAAAACGCAATTTATCGCAAAAGGCGAATGGGAAGTTTAAATTACAAGGTTAAAAGTTAGAAGTAAAAAGATCAGAAGTATGAAGATAGAAGTAAAAAAATAAAACATGACATTTAAAAATAAAGTAATATCGTTTATAAATAATATCGTAACGTTCTCGACTCCCTTCCCTTCGGGGAGGGTTGGGGTGGGGATTTTGTTCTTCTTCCTCTTTCAATTTTCGTTTGCACAAAAAAAGGATCAAATTGGAACAGAAACAGTAAATGTTGTGAAGCCTTATACGCCAACTATTTCGGATGCTTTCAAAGTGAAGGAAACGCCTTCGCTTGATGAAGAAGGAAACACTAAAAAAGAAACAGTAAAATATACCATTTTCTCTTTTCCGGTAGCATCGACTTTTACTCCGTCTAAAGGAAAAGCAGAAGGAGTGGAGAAAGAAAAACAAGAACATTTATTTAAAAACTATGCCACTTTTGGAGTTGGGAATTACGGAACTTTTATCGGTGAATTGTTCGTAAATCATGATCTTAATAATACAGATTATGTAGGTGGAATGTTTCGTCACCATTCGTCACAAGGAGGGATTAAAAAGGTAGAATTAGATGATCGTTTTTATGACACATCGATTGATTTGATGTATGGTTCAAACCAAGACGATCTTTCCTGGAATGTAGATTTGGGATACCAAAATCAAATTTACAACTGGTATGGATTGCCAGCTGGTTTTGGTAGTGCTTTGTCAACTCAGGCCAGGTTGATTCTAGTTAACGGTATAAAACCACAGCAAGTATATAGCACAATATCGTTAGGAGGGAATGTAGCGTTTAACGAAAGTATTTTTAATAAAATGAGCCTTAAATTCAGTCATTTTTCGGATACTTTTGAGTCTTCAGAAAATAGATTTTATGCTAAGCCAACAGTGCAATTTGATATCATGGATAGTGCTGTGAAAACAGATATAATTGTTGATTATGTTGGTGGAAGCTTTAAGAAAAATTATTCAAATACAAATATAGAACCTATAAAATATGGTTTCACTAATTTTGGTATAGTACCAAGTTTTGTAATGCAGAAAGATGATTGGACGCTGAATATTGGAGCTGGTTTATTCTATAGTTTAGACAATGAGAATAGTAATAATACGTTTTTTGTGTATCCACAAATCAACGCTTCTTACAAAGTCGTTGGTGATTTGATGATTTTCTACGCGGGAGCCGAAGGGAATTTGGAACAAAATTCCTATCAGGATTTTGTCGACGACAATCCGTTTCTGTCTCCAACATTAAATATTGCGCCAACGGATCAGCAATATGATATTTATGCCGGATTAAAAGGGAAATTGACTAATAATGTAAGTTATAATATTAGAGGTTCGTATGTGAATGAAAGAAATAAAGCCTTATTTAAAAGCAATGATTATAATGAAAACACAAGCAATCGGGACTATGCTTATGGGAATTCCTTTCAAGTAGTGTATGACGATATGAGAACATTGAGTTTTTATGGGGAATTGAAAGCTGACTTTTCTAAAGATGTGTCTTTTGGAATCAATGGAACTTTCAGCAGTTTTACAAACGATTTTCAACAAGAAGCCTGGAATTTACCAGCTGTGAAAATTAATTCAAGTTTGGATTTTAATATAACTGAAAAATGGTTCGCTGGTGCAAATGTGTTTTACGTAGGCGAGCGTAAAGATTTTCAAATTAATAGGGATTTGGTTTATGTGGTTCAGCCAACGCCTGTTACTTTATCCTCTTATTTTGATGTAAATGCAAATGTTGGATTCAAATATAGCGACCGATTGACTGCTTTTTTAAGAGCAAATAATATTACCAATAAAGCCTATGAAAAATGGTTGAATTATCCGGTTCAAGGTTTTCAAGTGATTTTAGGAGCGAACTATAAATTTGATTTTTAGTTTTTTTTAACCACAAAAGGCACAAAGTTTAACACAAAAGACGCAAAAGGATAATCCAAAATAACGAAACAATCTTTGTGTCTTTTTTAATTCCTTTGTGCCTTTTGTGGTGATTTTTTTATTTTCCCATTTAACTATGACTTTCAAACAAAAAATACATACCCATTATCTGCAATTAGTTCAGGATCGAATCGATGTTTTCAAAGACATGATAGTTGCACTCACCGAAGATTCTAAGAACGATGCCAAAGGTTCTGCGGGGGATAAACACGAAACCGCCTTGTCCATGATGCATATTGAACAAGAGAAACTCAATAGTAAGCTTAGGGAAGTGATGACTCAAAAAGCTGTTTTAGACAAAATAGATGCCACTACGATTGCACAAACTATTATTGTTGGAAGTTTAGTAAAAGCCAACGGGATTTATTTGTACCTGAGTGTGGCACTCCCTAAAATTAGTATAGAAGGAATCAATATTATCGCATTATCACCACAATCGCCTTTAGGAAATAAACTAATGGGGAATTCAATCGGGTTTACTTTCGAGATTAATGGTACGAAGTATTTGATAAAAGAGATTCTATAAAATACAATTGATTTAGCTTGTTTTGGATACGTTAGGTTTTAATAAAGCAGTTTTGATTGGGATTAAATTAAATTTTTCAACTTCAAAACTATTTTTGTTGTTTTTCGATTACAATTTAAGTGTAAAACACAGTATTTGCTTTTGATTTATAACTAAAATAACTATTAGTGTTTTATGAATGTAACTGTTGTCGCATCTTTGCCCTGTCAAAATAAATAAAATAATAAAAATATATAGTTATGTGCGGAATAGTATGTGCCTTTGATTTGAAACAAAAAGCGGAAGTTTTAAGACCGCAAGTATTAGAAATGTCTAAAATTATCCGTCATCGTGGACCAGACTGGAGCGGAATTTTTAGTAATGATAAAGCTATTATGTCTCATGAGCGTTTGGCAATCGTTGATCCGGCTTCAGGGAAACAACCTTTATTCAGTGAAGATAAACAACTTGTTTTAGCGGCAAATGGTGAAATTTACAACCACAGAGAATTGCGTAAACAATTTGAAGGGAAATACAACTTTCAAACTGAAAGTGACTGTGAGGTTATTTTAGCGCTTTACAAAGAAAAAGGACCTCATTTTATAGATGAAATGAACGGGATTTTTGGATTTGCCATTTATGATGTAGAAAAAGATGAGTATTTTGTTGCTCGTGACCACATGGGAATTATTCCATTGTACATCGGTTGGGATCAACACGGAACTTTTTATGTTGCTTCAGAATTGAAAGCATTAGAAGGATATTGTACAAAAATCGAATTGTTTCCTCCAGGACATTATTTGACTAGTAAAGATGGAGAATTTGTACAATGGTATAAAAGAGAATGGACCGATTATGATGCGGTAAAGGATAACGAAACTAGTATTTCAGCTATTAAAGAAGCATTGGAGGCAGCGGTTCACAGACAATTGATGAGTGACGTTCCTTACGGAGTATTGCTTTCAGGAGGTTTGGATTCTTCAATTACTTCGGCTGTAGCCAAAAAATACGCACAAAAACGTATTGAATCAGGAGATGTTGCTGATGCTTGGTATCCACAATTGCACTCTTTTTCAGTAGGATTAGAAGGTTCTCCTGATTTAGCTGCGGCTCAAGTAGTAGCAAAACATATTGGAACCATTCACCATGAAATTAAATTCACCATTCAAGAAGGTTTAGATGCGGTTCGTGATGTGATTTATAGTCTGGAAACCTATGATGTGACTACTGTTAGAGCATCAACTCCAATGTGGTTAATGGCGAGAGTTATTAAATCAATGGGGATTAAAATGGTATTGTCAGGTGAAGGTGCAGATGAGTTATTTGGTGGGTATTTGTATTTTCACAAAGCACCAAACGCAAGAGAATTTCATGAAGAAACCGTACGTAAATTAAGTAAATTGCACATGTATGACTGTTTGCGTGCCAACAAGAGTTTAGCGGCTTGGGGTATCGAAGGACGTGTTCCGTTTTTGGATAAAGAATTTATGGATGTGGCGATGCGAATCAACCCACAAGATAAAATGATAAATAAAGAGCATCCAATGGAAAAATGGGTGGTTCGTAAGGCTTTTGAAGACATGTTGCCGGAAAGTGTAGCTTGGAGGCAAAAAGAACAATTTAGTGATGGAGTAGGATACAGCTGGATTGACACTTTGAAAGAAGTAGTTGCTGAGGCCGTTTCAGATGAGCAATTAGCAAATGCTAAATATAGATTCCCATTGCAAACACCAACTTCAAAAGAAGAGTATTACTATCGTTCTATTTTTCACGATCATTTCCCAAGTGATGCTGCGGCTTTATGTGTTCCACAGGAAGCAAGTGTGGCTTGTAGTACAAAAATTGCATTAGAATGGGATGAAGCGTTCAAGAACATGAATGATCCTTCAGGTAGAGCTGTTGCCAGTGTGCATGATGACGCTTACGTTAAAGCATAAATAATAATTTTTAGAATTAGTTATAGAAAGGCGCTCTCAGTTTTGAGAGCGTTTTTTGTGTTTAATAAAACCGCATTTTTCTGAAAAATATTGACGGTAAAATTCTTTATATGAAGTTTTTTAACGTCTTTTTGAAAGATGTAAAAGTGGAATAAGGTTTTTTCTAAAGTGCTTATTTACAATTTATAACGTAATGCTTCGGTTTTTGAACTTGTAAGTTGCATTTTGCGTGTAAAAAGTTTTTTTTGGTTGTTATTTTAAACTAAAATACGGCTTTGTGTTTTGTATTTGTAACTGTTAATGCATCTTTGCCTTACCAGAATAAGAAAAAAAATAAAATTATATAGTTATGTGCGGAATATTAGCCATTATTGGAAAAGGAAAAGATGAAAAACTAGTAAGAGAGCTTTCTAAAAGGATGGGACACCGTGGTCCTGATGAAAGTGATTTACATGTTACGGAAAAGGGTTCTATTTTAAGTCATGAACGTTTGTCTATTGTCGATTTGCATTCAGGAAAGCAACCGATACAAGGCACAAAAACTGCCTATATGGTTCATAATGGCGAGATATATAATCATCAAACTTTGAGAGATGGTGTTTTGAAGCACCACACTTTTAGAACTAAATCAGATTCAGAGGTTATTGTTCATTTGTATGAAGAATTTGGATATGATTTTTGTAATATGCTTGATGGAGACTGGGCTTTTGTTATGGTTGACGGTGATGATTTTATTGCAGGTAGAGACCCAATGGGAGTAAAACCTTTATATTATGGTTTAGATGAAAGGGGAAGAATTTATTTTTCATCAGAAATGAAACCCATTGCTGATCAATGTAGAACATTTTCTACTTTTCCTCCGGGACATTATTACACTCAAAAAACTGGTTTTGTAAAATACTACCAACCGGAATATGAAGATTATTTAAAAGCAGATCAGGATTTAGATTTAGATTTAATCAGAGAAACTTTGACTGAAGCGACTCGCAAGCGTTTGATGAGTGATGTGCCAATTGGAGTATTGCTTTCAGGAGGATTAGATTCTTCTTTGACTTCAGCAATTGCTTCTAGATTGTTGGCCGAAAGCGGTAAAAAATTACATTCTTTTTCTATTGGATTAGATGCTGATGCACCAGATGCTGCAGCAGCGAGAAAAGTGGCGGATTATTTAGGTACTGAACACCATGAAATTCACTTTACAATTGAAGAAGGCATAAAAATATTAGATAAATTGATTTGGCATCTTGAAACCTATGATGTGACTTCGATAAGAGCGAGTACACCAATGTATTTTTTGTCGAAAGCGATTACTGATATGGGAATAAAAGTGGTGCTTTCAGGAGAAGGGGCTGATGAGATTTTTGGAGGGTATTTGTATTTCAGAAATGCGCCATCAACAGAAGATTTTCAAAAAGAAACGATTGAAAGAGTTCAGAAATTATTTACTGCCGATTTATTAAGAGCAGATAAATCAACTATGGCTCATGGATTAGAAGCTAGAGTTCCATTTTTAGACAAAGCTTTTCTTGATATGGCAGTTCGTATCAAAGCAGAAGAAAAGATGCCTAAAACGTACGAAGGAAAAGAAAAATATATTCTAAGAAAAGCATTTGATACTCCGGACAACCCTTATCTTCCTGATGCCGTTTTATGGAGACAAAAAGAGCAGTTTTCTGATGGAGTAGGGTACAACTGGATTGATGAATTGATTGAATATTGTTCTTCGCAAGTAACGGATGAGCAATTAGCTGGTGCGGCTGCAGAATTTCCATACAATGCGCCAACTACAAAAGAAGCGTATTTTTACAGATCAATATTTAACAAATATTATCCACAGCTTAGTGCAGCGCAAACCGTTAGAAAATGGATTCCAAAATGGCAAGAAAACCAAGACCCAAGCGGAAGAGCAAATGCAGCTCACGTTCAGGCAGATACTGAAATTGCAAAAACTGGAATTACGGTAAAAAAAAACAACAATATCAATTTCAAAAAACAATTGCAATAACAATTAAAAAATAATTGGAATTTTCAAATTTTCAAAGCGACATGTAAAATGTTTGTTTTGAAAATTTGTTTTTTATAAAGGTTTGAGTTTTGTCCTTTTCGAAATTGCCATTGATTTTTGAAATTGAAATTTCTAACAATATGTTAATAACTTAACTGCTTAAAAAGTGATTTTAACGGTAATATAATTTGCGTTTTTATATATTTGCGTGTTAGACAAAAATTACATTTTTTTTAGAATAAAATATATGAGCGAAGAAATCAAGAAGGACAATTATTCAGCAGATAGTATTCAAGCATTAGAAGGAATGGAGCACGTAAGAATGCGTCCATCGATGTATATTGGAGATGTGGGTGTTCGAGGACTGCATCATTTAGTTTATGAAGTGGTGGATAACTCTATCGATGAGGCAATGGGAGGCCATTGTGATACGATAATAGTTGATATAAATGAAGATGGATCTGTTTCTGTTGAGGATAATGGACGTGGTATTCCAGTAGGAATTCATAAAAAAGAAGGGGTTTCGGCGCTTGAGGTTGTAATGACTAAAATTGGTGCCGGAGGAAAATTTGATAAAGATTCTTATAAAGTCTCCGGAGGACTTCACGGTGTTGGGGTTTCGGTGGTAAATGCATTGTCAAACCATTTGAGAGCTACAGTACACAGTAGTGATGGAAAAATATACGAGCAAGAATATGAAAAAGGAAAGGCGCTATATCCGGTAAAACAAATCGGTGTAACTACAAAAAGAGGGACGATTGTTACTTTTTATCCGGATCCTAGCATATTTACCCAAACAATTGAATATTCGTACGATACTTTATCTGCACGTATGCGTGAATTGTCATACCTGAACAAAGGAATTACAATCACTTTTACAGATAAAAGAGAAAAAGATAAAGATGGAAATTTTGTGTCAGAAGTATTTCATTCTGATGAAGGTTTGAAAGAATACATTCGCTATTTAGATGGAAACCGTGAGCCAATTATCGCACACGTTATTTCTATGGATAATGAAAAAGGAGAAATTCCTGTTGAGGTGGCATTGATTTACAATACAAGCTACACGGAAAATATTTTTTCTTATGTGAATAATATTAATACTCACGAAGGAGGAACGCACTTACAAGGTTTTAGAACTGGTTTGACCAGATCGTTAAAGAAATATGCGGATGCTTCGGGAATGTTAGATAAACTGAAATTTGATATTTCAGGAGATGACTTCCGTGAAGGATTGACGGCTATTATTTCTGTAAAGGTTGCGGAACCACAATTTGAAGGGCAAACCAAAACTAAACTAGGAAACAGAGAAGTTGTTTCGCCAGTAAGTCAGGCGGTGAGTGAAATGATTGAAAATTATTTGGAGGAGAATCCAAATGATGCTCGAATCATTGTTCAAAAAGTAATCTTAGCTGCACAGGCTCGTCACGCAGCCAAAAAAGCGCGTGAAATGGTTCAACGCAAAACCGTAATGGGTGGCGGTGGATTGCCAGGAAAATTATCGGATTGTTCCGAACAAGATCCTGCAAAATGTGAAGTATATCTTGTCGAGGGAGATTCGGCGGGAGGAACTGCAAAACAAGGTCGTGATCGTGCGTTTCAAGCTATTTTACCCTTACGTGGTAAGATTTTGAACGTTGAGAAAGCAATGCATCATAAAGTTTTTGAAAACGAAGAGATTCGAAATATTTTTACGGCACTTGGAGTTACCATTGGAACTGCCGAAGATAGTAAAGCATTGAATATTGAAAAATTACGTTACCATAAAGTAATTATTATGTGTGATGCCGATGTCGATGGTAGTCACATTTCTACTTTAATCTTGACGTTCTTCTTTAGATTTATGAAAGAATTAATCGAAGAAGGTCACGTGTATATTGCCGCACCGCCTTTATATTTGGTTAAAAAAGGGAACAAAAAAGAATATGCTTGGAATGATGTACAACGTGATCAGGCGAATGAAAGAATGGGAGGTAGTGCAGGAATTCAACGTTATAAAGGTCTTGGGGAAATGAATGCGGAGCAATTATGGGAAACTACAATGGATCCAGGTTTTAGAACTTTACGTCAGGTAACTATTGACAGTTTGGCGGAAGCCGACAGAGTATTCTCTATGTTGATGGGTGACGAAGTACCTCCAAGAAGAGAATTCATTGAGAAAAATGCAGTTTATGCAAATATTGATGCATAAACCTAGTTTGATCATTGGTTTGTTCGAATAAATGAATGATTAGCTGAATTAGAGATTGACCAAATTAACAAATAACCGAATAAACTTTAAAATATGAAAGTTACCATTGTAGGAGCAGGAAATGTAGGTGCAACCTGTGCAGATGTAATTTCTTATAGAGGAATTGCCAGCGAAGTAGTATTATTGGATATCAGAGAAGGTTTTGCGGAAGGTAAAGCTTTAGATATTATGCAATGCGCTACCAATACCGGTTTTAATACGAAAGTATCAGGTGTTACTAACGATTATTCTAAAACAGCAGGAAGCGATGTAGTGGTAATTACATCCGGAATTCCTAGAAAACCAGGAATGACTCGTGAAGAATTAATAGGTATCAATGCAGGAATTGTGAAAACGGTTGCTGAAAATGTACTGAAGCATTCACCGAATACTATTATAGTGGTGGTTTCTAATCCTATGGATACAATGACTTATTTGGCTTTGAAATCTACAGGATTACCAAAAAATAGAATAATAGGTATGGGAGGAGCATTGGATAGTTCTCGTTTCAGAACGTATTTATCTTTGGCTTTAGATAAACCTGCAAATGATATTTCGGCTATGGTGATAGGTGGACATGGTGATACTACTATGATTCCTTTAACACGCTTGGCATCTTATAATGGAATTCCGGTTTCTCAATTTCTATCGGAAGAAGAATTGCAAAAAGTAGCTGCAGATACTATGGTTGGTGGAGCTACACTTACGGGTCTTTTAGGAACGTCAGCTTGGTATGCTCCGGGAGCTTCAGTTGCTTTCTTGGTTGACAGTATTTTGAATGACCAAAAAAAAATGATCGCTTGTTCAGTTTTTGTTGAGGGAGAATACGGTCAAGATGATATCTGTATAGGTGTTCCTTGTATTATTGGTAAAAATGGAGTGGAAGAAATCCTTGACATTAAACTAAATGAGCAAGAAAAAGCTTTGTTTGCTAAAAGTGCTGATGCGGTTAGACAAATGAATGATGCCTTAAAATCAATTTTGGTATAATATTTTAATTATAAAATAGAGAAGACTGCACTTTTGCAGTCTTTTTTTTGAGATTAATCAATAAATAAATTGGTTAATCTTAACGTTAATTATATATTTGCTCGGTTTAAAAAAATTGATGTAATTCCTGATATTCTTTTTTGGTTGCAAAAATCGATGGCAGGGCTTATTCTATAAGGTTTAAAGTAAAAATAAATAAATAAAAAATAATTAATTTTTAGTAATAATGCAGAATAAAGGACTTATTAAATTTTTCGCAATTCTATTTGCATTGGTAAGTATTTACCAACTTTCTTTCACTTTCATTTCTAGTAAAGTAGAAAGTGATGCAAAATCTTTTGCAGGTGGAAATCCTGAAAAAGAAGTAAAATATTTAGATTCTATTGGTAAAGAAAAAGTATTTAACCTTGGATTTACTGATTTTACTTTCAATGAAGTAAAAGACAAACAAATCAACAAAGGTCTTGACTTAGAAGGTGGTATCAATGTTATACTTCAAATATCTGTTAAAGACATTTTGAAAGGATTATCTAATAATTCGAAAAATCCAATTTTTAATAAATCTTTGGCTGATGCTACTGCAAATCAAAAAGGAAATCAAACTTACATTGATGCATTTTTCGAAGCTTTTGAATCAAATTCTAATGGGACTGTGAAATTGGCTTCTCCTGATATTTTCGCAAACAGAAGTTTGCAAGGTGAAGGTGGAGTAGATTTTCAGATGACTGATGCAGAGGTAAAAAAAGTAATCAAAAGAAAAGTTGATGAATCTGTAGAAAGTGCTTTTGGAGTTTTAAGAAAACGTATCGATAAATTTGGCGTAACACAACCTAATATTCAAAAATTAGGGGAATCTGGAAGAATCCTTGTAGAACTCCCGGGTGCTAAAGATGTAGACAGGATTAAAAAATTATTGCAAAGTACCGCTCAATTAGAGTTCTGGGAAACGTATAAAATTGAAGAAATAGGAAATTTTTTGATGGCTGCTAATGAGTCATTGAAAAAAACTGAAATCAATAAAGTTGAAACTAAAGCAGTAGAAAAAGATTCATTGAGCGCTTTGCTAACTGATGGTAAAGATTCGGCAGCTACTAAAAAAGGAAACAATCCTTTACTGGATAAAATTATCGGTCAAGGTGGAGGTCCAGTTTTAGGGCTTTTCTCTCCAAAAGATACTGCTGTTGTAAACGGATATTTGAAAAGAGCTGATATTAGAATTTTATTAGCAGGTGACCAACGTTATGCAAAATTTGTTTGGGGTAAACCAATGACTATTAAAGATGCTAAAGCAAAAGATATTGATGCTGTAGAATTATACGCTTTAAAAGGAAATAGAGACAATGTCCCTGCAATGGGTGGTGGTGTTGTGACTGATGCAAAAGATACTTTTGACCAATTGGGTAAACCTGCGGTTTCTATGCAAATGAATGGTCAAGGTGCAAAAGCTTGGGAAGAATTAACAGGTAGAGCATATACTCAAAAAAGTAATATCGCTATTGTTCTTGATGATGTTGTATATTCGGCTCCCGGTGTATCTAGCGGTCCAATTTCGGGTGGTAGATCTGAAATTTCAGGTGCTTTTGATGTCACAGAAACAAAAGATTTAGCGAATGTATTAAGAGCAGGTAAACTTCCTGCAGCTGCAGATATTGTTCAATCAGAAGTGGTAGGGCCATCCTTAGGTCAAGAAGCGATTGATAATGGTACAAATTCAGCTCTTATTGGATTACTTTTAGTGTCGCTTTGGATGATGATTTATTATGGTAAAGCAGGTTGGTATGCTAATCTTGCATTAGCGGTTAACTTACTATTCTTATTCGGAATTTTAGCAAGTATTGGAGCGGTTCTAACTTTGCCTGGTATTGCTGGTATTGTTTTGACAATGGGTACAGCGGTTGATGCTAATATCATCATTTACGAAAGAGCAAAAGAGGAATTACGTGCGGGTAAAACGCTGGAAGAAGCCATTAAAACTTCATACAGTTGGAGAGGTGCGATGTCATCAATTACAGATGCTAACGTAACACATATTTTAACTGGAGCCGTGTTGTTTATTTTTGGTTCAGGGCCAATTAAAGGTTTTGCTACTACATTATTAATAGGTATAGTAACTTCATTATTTACATCTATTTTTATTGCAAGAATCTTTATTGATTGGAACATAAGCAAAAAGAATGATTTAACTTTTGTTACTAAGTTCTCTAAAAACATGTTTAATAATTTCCATTTTGATTTCTTAGGTGTAAAAAAATGGACTTATTTATTCTCAAGTATAGTAGTTGTTATAAGTGTTATCTCTTTAGCAACAAACGGACTTGATGAAGGTGTGGATTTTGTTGGAGGAAGAACGTTTCAAGTGCGTTTTGAAAAACCTGTTGAGGCTGAAACTGTAAAAGAAGAATTGACAAAAGTATTTGGTAGTGCTGAAGCTAAAGTGTTTGGTAAAGACAATCAATTAAAAATTACAACTAAGTACAAAGTTCATGAGGCAGGAAGTGCAGCAGATGAAGAAGTAAATAAATTGTTGTATGAGAATTTGAAAAAACATTATTCAGCTGGACTTACTTATGATAAATTTGTAAATGCTTATGATGGTAAAAAATTCGGGGTAGTGCTAGCTTCAAAAGTTGGACCAACTGTAGCTGAGGATATCAAAACTAATGCGTATTGGGCGGTGTTAGGTGCTATGGTATTAGTATTCTTGTATTTGATGATTAGTTTCAGAAGATGGCAATACAGTTTGGGAGCCATTGCTGCCATAGCACACGACGTTATTTTTGTGTTGGGGATTTACTCATTATGCTATAAATTCATGCCTTTTGGTATGGAAATCGACCAACACTTTATCGCTGCGATTCTAACGGTTATTGGGTATTCTATGAATGATACCGTAATTGTATTTGACAGGGTTCGAGAATTCTTGGCAGGTAAAACTAAAGGTTCTTTTGCTGAAATTGTAAATCAATCTATTAATACAACAATGTCAAGAACAATCAATACTTCATTGACAATGATTGTGGTATTGTTAATCATGTTTGTTTTTGGTGGAGAATCGATAAGAGGATTCATCTTTGCTATGTTAGTTGGTATCATTGTAGGAACGTATTCTTCATTGTTTATCGCAACACCAGTATTAGTGGATACAATTTCAAGAGAAGATAAAAACTTGATAGAAAAACAACATCTGGAAGTTTAAGATATATTTTTTATTGTAATTATAATTTAAGAAAAGATTCAACGAAAGTTGGATCTTTTTTTTTGCTCCAGAATAGGAGGGTTCATTTCAAATGATTATTTTTAACAGAATAGTTTTAGAAAATTTTACGGATTAAAAAATAAAACACCTTTTATGTATAAAAGAGCAGTTTTTATTTTTACTATTATTTTTAGTTGTACATCTTTTATGTTCAAGATATAAAGCATAAAACGGAGCTTGGTTTTTATTATGGGTTTGGAAACGAAATTAAGAAAAGTGATTTATCACATACAAATAGTTATATATTATCCGTAATGCGGACTAAAATCATTTCGAATACAATTTTCGTCGTTTGTACATTTATAAAGCATAAATATTAGCCCACAGATTGTACAGATTATACCGATTTACACGGATTTTTTTACTTGGTGAATCAAACTGTTATTTAAATCTGTGCAAAATCCGTTCAATCCGTGTTATCTGTGTGTCCTATTTTATCCTTTGGAACATATTGCGGACTGTCATAAATAGTTATAATAAAATTCATTTCAATTATATTATAAAAGGAGACAAAGATTTCAAGTACGAACTATTACTTCAGCCTGAGCTAAATTTTGCCACTCATCAGCTTCTGAATATTTATTTTATTCAGCCAAGTGAGCAGAATTATATAGAGAAGCGGGAAACATATGCTAAGAAGAGAAATATAAAAGAATATGTTTTGAATGCTGGTTTTATTATAAGAAAGCCTATTTCAAAAACATTTAGTATATACTTGTTGGGAAGTGTAGGACCAATGATTATGGATAAGGATGCGGAGAGACTTTCTAAAGGTTTTGCTTTTTCAAATGTTTTAGCCTTAGGTTTTTCTTTAAAAATGGATAAAATCACATTTGATATAAGGCCAAGTATTCGTCATGTTTCTAATGCAGGATTTCAAAGTCCAAACCTTGGTTTTAACACTAAGAATATTGAATTTGGTTTTTCTTTTCCGATTTAGATATTATTTTTATTTATTGTATCTAATTTTTTGGGATTATACAATGAGAATTCCTCAATTGGAATATTGAAAAAAAAATGATTGTAAATCTTTGCGGAATTTTAAAATTAGTTAATGTTCCTGTAATTAGATATTTATTGAAAGTTTATATTATCAAAGTATCAAATTTTATATATTTACTAAATATTTGTTAAAGCACACTACTTTATTTTAGATCAAATTAAAACCCAGAAATAATGGAAAAATTTATCAGGTCTTTCGTCTTTGTTTTTTTGATTACTATTTTATCAAATATAAGTGTTTATGCTAAAGATAGTATTGGTAGTTATGGAAGTAAGAGTATTGGAATGGATTCTAATTACTTGTTTGCTTCTTTAGATTCTTTTTTTAATATTAAAGATACTTTAAAAAATGGCAATCTGATAAATGAAAGTATAAATTTCGCTACTGCCCCACCAACCGTTACTACACCTATTTATTATTGTCAAAATAGTCCCGCAGTACCATTAACAGCAACTCCTTCGGCTGGAGGAACTTTTAGATGGTACGATGCACTAACATTAGGGAATGAATTTCCTTCTGCACCAATACCTTCAACAGCTACTGTAGGAACGACATCGTATTATGTGAGTGAAACTGTCGGAGGTATTGAAAGCCCCCGTTCTAAAATTGATGTTATTGTGGTAGCCGATAATGGGGCAGTTATTTTACTTTTTAGGTGTGATCCTTCACAAGTTTTGCCAGCCGATAAAAATAGCTCCGTTATGTTTGATTGGGCAAATAATCCTTTGATTAATAATAATTCTTATAATTATTCATACTCAATTCAGGGAGGTCCTATTGTCACTGGAAATACAACAGTATCACATCAACAAGTTTTTGGAATGTTGCCTGGGCAATCTGCAACATTAACATTATCGGCAGCAACATTTCCATGTGTCCCATCACAAACTATAACTTGTAATGTACCTTGTGGGAGTTCAACTATAACCCCTGATTTTCCTGTAATAGCACCTTTTTGTTCAGGAACTTTAGCGCCAATTTTGTCAACTATATCGCCAAACGGAATTACAGGAACTTGGTCTCCAGCAATAATAAATAATACAACAAGCGGAAGTTATGTGTTTACTCCAAATCCAATATTATTTCCTTGTGCCACTACCCAAACGTTGAGTGTTACAGTTACACCATTGGCAACACCAACTTTCACAACTATTCCAGCCACTGTTTGTCAAAATGTATCCGCACCGACTTTACCATCAAGTTCTTCAAACGCCACACCAATAACTGGTACTTGGAGCCCTGCAACTGTTAATACATCTGTTTTGGGACCTGCTACTTATACTTTTACCCCCAATGCGGGTCAATGTGTTTCAAGTCCATCTACAACAGTAACTATTACTGTTAATCCAAATATAACACCAACTTTTACAGCGGTTCCGGCTATTTGTTCCGGTACTGCACTTGCGGCTCTGCCAACAACTTCAAACAATGGATTCACGGGGACTTGGTCTCCGACCTTAAATAATACGGCTACTACAACCTATACTTTTACCCCAACTGCGGGACAATGTGCAACTACCACTACGATGACTATTTCGGTTACGCCAAATGCTACTCCAACATTTACTGCGGTTCCTCCAATTTGTATAGGCACACCTTTGGCTCCTTTGCCAACAATTTCTAATAATGGTTATACAGGAACATGGTCTCCGGCCTTAAATAATACGGCTACCACAACCTATACTTTTACGCCGAATTCAGGTCAATGTGCAACTACAACTACTTTAACGATTACGGTGAATCCATTAAGAACGCCAACTTTTACCACTATTCCAACGACTGTTTGTGAAAATGATCCAGTACTGGTTTTGCCAACAAGTTCTTCGAATATTCCTGCAATAACGGGAGCATGGAGTCCGGCAACTGTTGGTACTTCGATTTTAGGAACTAGTGATTATATCTTTACGCCCAATCCAGGGCAATGCGCTACAACAGTTACACAATCAATTGCAGTAAATCCTATTAATACTATTACAAGTATAAATTGGACTGTTACAGAGGCTTTTGTTGAAAATCAAGTGCTAACTGTTGTTGTAGTCGGTAATGGAGAAAATTTGTATCAATTAGATGATGGGCCGTTTCAGGAAAGTCCAGTATTCGAAAATGTTTCTTTGGGAACACATTCCATTACGGTACAGGATAAAAATGGTTGCAGTTCTTCAGTAACGGTGTATAATGTTTTGGTGATTGATTATCCTAGATTTTTTACGCCTAACAATGATAGCTATAATGATACTTGGAATATTTTTAGTTTACAGGCTCAATCCAATTCCAAAATTCTAATATTTGATCGTTATGGTAAACTTTTAAAGGAAATTAGACCGAGTGGTCCAGGTTGGGATGGAACGTATATTGGACAACCAATGCCTGCAAATGATTATTGGTTCACTGTTGATTATACGGAACTAAACATTCCTAAAAAATTTAAGTCCCATTTTTCATTAAAAAGATAAAATAAAAAAGCTTCCAGATATTTTGGAAGCTTTTTTATTAATCCTGTATCGTTTTTTTAGGACTAGACAATATGGTAAAAGGGTTTAATGTTCTACTTTAACAGGCTTTTCGGCTGTAAAAATGAAATATAATCCTATTAGAATAAAAGGAATACTTAGCCATTGTCCTGTAGAAAGCAAACCTAACTCATTTTCAAAACCACCCTGACTTTCTTTTACGGATTCTACTACAATACGTACAGAAAATAAAAGGACTAGAAACATACCAAATAAATATCCAGATTTGAGTCTTGTTTCTGTTTTCCAATACAAGAAAAATAAAATAGCAAATACAAAAATATAGCAAAATGCTTCATATAGTTGTGTAGGGTGTTTTACAGGAACTTGTTCTAATAATACTGCAAACTTTGGATCAGTCGCAATAGCATGGTAAGCCTCGTTTGGATTCGCTATTTGAGTTGCATTGACAGCATCTCTTGGGCTAAATTTATCACGGATAAATCGAATTCCAAATGCAGATGTCGTTTCTTTCCCTACAATCTCCGAATTGAAAAAATTTCCTAGTCTTACAAAAATAGCTCCGCTGGCAACAGGTATAACGACTCTGTCTAAAATCCACAATTGAGGTCTTTTTAATATATTTTTACTATAAAAGTACATTGCAATTATTATTGATATAGCAGCACCATGACTCGCTAAACCCTGATAGCCTGTAAATTCAAAATTAGGAGAAAATCGAAATGGCAGAATTATTTCCATTAAATGATTGCGATAATATTCCCAATCATAAAAGAAAACATGGCCCAAGCGTGCACCAATTAAAGTGGCAAGCACAGTCCAGATAAAAAGGGAATCTAATTTTTCTATGGATTCACCTTCACGCTCAAAGATGTTTTTCATAATGTACCAGCCTAATCCAAAAGCGATTACAAACATTAAGCTGTAATAACGAATTATGAAAAAACCTAAATCGATACCTTCTGATGGATTCCAAACGATGTTTAAAGCGTGTGTCATTATTGTTGAATTTATTATTTGTTGTAAAAATAAAGATTTAAAGTAAATTTCGTATTTAAAAAAAGTTAATGTTTATGATTGCACTTTTTCTCGGGAACAGGATCGTAACCACTTTTTCCCCAAGGATGACAACTCATAATCCTTTTTATGCCTAAAAATCCACCATAAAATAATCCATGTGTTTGGAGTGCCTTTATCATATAAGAAGAGCAGGTAGGTTCAAATCTACATGCAGCAGGAGTAAAAGGGGATATTGCGGTTTGATAAAACCGAACAAGTAGCACAAATGGAAAAATAAGGATTCTTGATAGCATGTTTAGGTTTTCGGATTTAAAACTTCAATATTCAATTTTTTAGTTTTTTAATCTGTCCTTTGAAATCTGTTGTCTAGATGCTAAAAGTCGTGCCTTCTTTTCCATCTTTCAATTGAATGCCTAAAGCAATCAATTGATCTCGAATCTGATCTGACATTGCGAAATTTTTATTGTCTCTCGCTTGTTTTCGCATTTCAATTAACATATTTACAGTGCCTTCTAATTTGTCATTATTACTGTCTGAAACTTTCTCATCTTCCAATCCTAGAACATCAAATACAAAACCATTAATTGCAGCAGTGAATGTTTTTAAGTCTTCGGCAGTTAGAGTTTCTTTTCCTTCTTTTAATAGATTGATAAAGCGAACTCCTTCGAACAATTGTGCAATCATGATAGGTGTGTTGAAATCATCATTCATCGCATCATAACACGATTGTTTCCAGCCGGCAATATCGATTGTAGAGTTTGGACTGGCAACTAAATCTTTTGCAGCATCTATTGCCTCCATTAATCTCTTGTATCCTTTTTCAGCTGCAACAATGGCATCGTCAGAGAAATCAAGAATGCTTCTGTAATGTGCTTGAAGCATAAAAAATCGAGCTACTGATGCTGAGAAAGCTTTACTCAAAATACTATTTTCTCCTGTCAATATTTCTCTTGGTAAAATATTGTTTCCAGTAGATTTAGCCATTTTTTTGCCGTTTAATGTCAGCATATTGGCATGCATCCAATAATTAACAGGCGTTTGTCCGGTGCAAGCTTCATTTTGGGCAATCTCACATTCATGATGAGGGAATTTTAGATCCATTCCGCCTCCGTGAATATCAAAATGATTGCCTAAATATTTGGTGCTCATGGCGGTACATTCAAGGTGCCACCCCGGGAAGCCATCGCTCCATGGCGAAGGCCAACGCATAATATGTTGTGGTTCGGCTTTTTTCCAAAGCGCAAAATCCTGCGGATTTCTTTTGTCGCTTTGTCCGTCAAGATCACGCGTATTAGCAAGCATATCTTCAATATTTCGACCGCTTAATCTGCCATAGTGGTTGGTTTCATTGAATTTTACCACATCAAAATAAACAGATCCATTCGCTTCATAGCCAATTCCTTTATCAATAATAGTCTTGATAATTTCAATTTGCTCAATAATATGACCGGTTGCCGTTGGTTCAATACTTGGTGGTAAAAAGTTAAAAGCGTTCAAAATATCATGAAAATCTACCGTATAACGCTGCACCACTTCCATTGGTTCCAGTTGCTCCAGACGTGCTTTTTTCGCAATTTTATCTTCCCCTTCATCAACGTCATCCACAATATGACCTACATCAGTGATGTTACGAACGTAACGGACTTTATAATCCAAATGCAAAAAATACCTAAATATAACATCAAAAGACATGAAAGTCCTTACATTACCAAGATGTACATTACTGTAAACCGTTGGTCCACAAACATACATTCCAACATTGCCTTCATGAATAGGTGTAAATGTTTCTTTTTCTCCCGAAAGAGAATTGTATATTTTTAGAGTTTGACTTTTATATAATGGCATTTGTGGTTTGTTGTTTTCCCCACCCCAGCCCTCCCCGAAGGGGAGGGAGCGGAGAGGTGAATGTGTTGTTAATAATTGTTATTTCCTTGTTCCAATCATACCAGACTCGGCTCCCTCTCCTTTGGAGAGGGTCGGGGAGAGGATTAGAACTTCGTCTCTAATTTAATATAATCCAAAAATTCTCTACGAGTTTGATCTGTTTTGAATTTACCTCCAAATTCAGAGGTAACCGTGCTGCTTTCAATATCGCTGATTCCTCTTGAATTTACACAAAGATGTTTGGCATCAATCACACAAGCCACATCTTCAGTACCTAAAGCCATTTGTAATTCCTGAACAATTTGCATCGTTAAGCGTTCTTGTACCTGAGGTCTTTTGGCATAATATTCAACAATTCTGTTCATTTTAGAAAGTCCAATTACCCTTCCATTAGAAATATAAGCCACATGAGCTCTTCCTATAATCGGCAATAAATGATGTTCACAGGTAGAATAAACGATAATGTTTTTTTCAACTAACATTTCGCCGTATTTATAGTTGTTGTCGAAAGTGGAAGCATTCGGTTTTTTTGCAGGGTTCAGACCTCCAAAAATTTCTTTTACAAACATTTTTGCAACACGATTGGGCGTGCCTTTTAAACTATCATCCGTCAAATCCATTCCAAGTGTAATCAGAATATTTTGAACGTCTTTTTTAATTTTTTCTATTTTTTCTTCATCTGAAATAGCAAATGCATCTTCTCGTAATGGATTTTTTGCACTTGTACTAATATGATTGTTTCCTATCTCGTCTTGAAATTCTTCGTTATTTATCATTAAAAGGTACTATTATATTGGGTATGTAAATTTAAGCGGTAAAGATAATTAATAAAAACTAAAGAATTTCTATCGTTTATACTATTTAATGATGACTTTATAGCAATCATCGGCAAAGCAGGATTTTCTAATTGCTTTAAAAAAGTAAAGGCAATAACTTTTTTGTTACTGCCTTTTGTAAACTATTTGAAATCTTTTGGTTATCAATTAGGATAGCCAAATGTTCTTTAATTGTAAATTATTCAGTTTCAACCAACTTTTTTAATCGAGTTGAATTATATACGGGAATTGCTTCTTTCAGAATACGAACAGCGCTAATCAAATCCTCTTTTTTAAGAACATAAGCAATACGCACTTGGTTTAATCCCATTCCTGGAGTCGAATAAAAACCGGCAGCTGGAGCAACCATAACGGTTTCACCATTCAAATCATAACTTTCTAAAAGCCATTGTGCAAAATCATCCGTATTGTCAACAGGAAGTTGTGCAATACAATAAAAAGCAGCTTTAGGTTTGGTAACGATTACACCTTCTATTTTATTTAATTCAGAAATTAAGGTGTCTCTACGTTCTTTATATTCTGTAATTACTTCATCAAAATAACTTTGAGGGGTATCAATGGCCGCTTCACAAGCTATTTGTTCAATTGTTGGAGGACACAAACGGGCTTGGGCAAATTTCATCGCTGCTGAAATTACCTCTTTGTTTTTTGTAACCATACACCCAATTCTTGCACCACACATGCTGTAACGTTTGGATACGGAATCTATCATGATAACATTTTGCTCGAGTCCCTCAAGATTCATTACAGAATAATGAATGTCTTCATCATATATAAATTCTCTGTATACTTCATCTGCAATTAGGAACAAATCGTATTGTTTAGCTAGTCTGCCCAATTGTAAAATTTCTGATTCGGAATACAAATAACCAGTTGGGTTACTTGGATTACAAATTAAAATTGCTTTCGTTTTTGGAGTGATTAGTTTTTCAAATTCTTCAATTGGAGGCAATGTAAAACCACTTTCAAAAACAGAATTTACAGGAACTACCGTAGCACCGGATTCTGCCGAAAAAGCACTGTAATTAGCATAAAATGGTTCTGGAATAATGATTTCATCTCCCTGATCCATAATACTTCCTAAAGCGAATAAAAGTGCCTCAGACCCTCCTGTTGTTATCATGATGTCTTCAAAAGATACTTTTACATCTTGATTGGTATAAAATTGAGCTAATTTTTTTCTATAACTTTCATAACCAGCAGAAGGCCCGTATTCAATAATAGTTAAATCGATATTTTTAATGGCTTTGATGGCCGCTTCTGGACTTTTTATATCGGGTTGACCTATATTCAAATGGTATACTTTATGACCCTTTTTCTTAGCCATTTCAGCAAAAGGAGCCAATTTTCGTATTGGTGATTCGGGCATTTGTTTGCCTCTGTTTGATATTTCTGGCATGATTTAATTATTGAAATGCAAATTTGCATTTTTTTTTTCAAACTTACTGCAATTAATAAGTCTATTTGGTGTCAAAAACGCATAATTATGTTGTATTTTTTGTAAATTTATAGAAACGATTTTTAATGAAAAAGGTAATTATTTTGTTTTTTCTTCTTTTTAGCTCCTTGACTATTTTAGCTCAAGACGGATTTCAATTTAGCAAAAAGAGTGATAAAGTGAGTATTCCTTTTAAGTTTATAAATAATTTAGTGTTTATTCCCATAAAAGTCAATGGCATAGAATTAAACTTTTTATTGGATTCTGGTGTTGAAGAAACCATTCTGTTTAGTTTGGAAGATAAAAAAGAAATTGAATTTTCTAATGTCGAAAAAATCACTTTGCGCGGTTTAGGAAGTGAAGATGCCATCGAAGGATTGAAATCGACTAATAATATCTTGGAAATAGGAGCGTTGAAATCCAAAAATCACTTATTATATATTGTTTTGGATCAGGAATTTAACTTGTCTTCCCATGTAGGAATTCCAGTAAACGGAATTATTGGATATCAGTTTTTTAAAAATAATTTGATTGAAATCAATTACGAAAAAAAGAGAGTAATCGTTCACAGGGATATTGAAAAAAATAGAAATAAAATAGAGAAAAAATTCGAAAAGGTTGCTATTACGATTGAACGACTAAAACCGTATATAATAAATACTGTAGCTATAGATTCTGTTGAGTTTCCTGTCAAATTATTGATCGATATCGGCAATAGTGATGCACTTTGGCTTTTTGAAAATCGTTCCCAATTAGTAAAAATTCCTGCTAAAAATTTTGAGGATTATTTAGGGCAGGGATTTAGTGGAGACATAGAGGGAAGAAGAGCAAAAATTTCAAAATTTCAAATGTCGAAATTTGAATTTCATAATCTTATTGTTGCTTTCCCTGATTCCAGTTCAATACGAAATGTAAAAATGGTTCCTGGCAGAATGGGTTCAGTTGGAGGTGAAATTTTAAGAAGATTTTCAGTTGTTTTTGATTATACTAATGTTTTTTTTTATTTAAAGAAAAACAAAGAATATTACTCGCCGTTTAATTATAATAAAAGCGGAGTTGAAATTCAACACCATGGTATGCAATGGGTACAAGAAACGGTTTCTCTTAAGACGGTTCCTACGGTGACTGTAGATGACCCTTTTAAATCAAATAGTAACACTAGCGATTTTAAATATAAATTTATTTTAAAACCTATTTATGAAATTACTAACGTTAGAAAAAATTCACCTGCAGCAAATAGCGGTTTGCAAAAAGGGGACGTAATTATTTCAATTAACAAAAATCTCGGATATAAATATTCTTTGCAGGAAATTAATTCCCTCTTTAAATCGGAAGAAGAAAATTGGATTACATTAGAAATTCTAAGAAATGGTCAAATCCATAAAATTAAGTTTCAGCTACAAAATATTTTATAAAAAAAGCGCTTCTTGAATGATTCAAAAAGTGCTTAATCTTATTTTAAATAGACTTTAGTTGACGATTACTTCCCCTTTTATTTTTAGAGCCACTCTTCCGCCTTCATAATTCACTGCGTTGGTTTCTACCGTAATTGTTTTGCGGATAGGTCCAGGAGTCATATTATATTTAACTTCAATTTTTCCAGTTTTACCAGATAAAATTGGTTCTGTTGGTTTAGTTGGCACGGTGCATCCACAAGTAGATAATACATTGGTAATAATTAATGGGGCGTCACCGGTATTTGTAAATTGAAACACTCTTATTCCATTATCACTTCCCTTGGAAACCTTTCCATAATCAATGGTATTGTCTTTAGCTGCAAATTCAATTTTGGCTCCAGATTGGGCAAACCCAATACTACTTACAAATACAATTGCTATTAAAGTAATTATTTTTTTCATTTTCATTTTTTTAGATTTGGTTAAGTAAATGTACTTTCTTTTAATTAATGCACAAATATTTATTTCTCTTTTTATAGTGTACTTAATTATTTACTTTTTATAGTGTACTTAATTATTTACTTTTGTTCCCAATTAGAATTACAAATATCAGACCAAAGTCTAAACGGTTATTTGTTGATTTGGTTATTCGTTTAATTGAACCAACAAACAATCGAATTTAATGATTAAACGAATCCACAATAAAATGACAATTCCTGCACAATTTGACGCAAAAACTATTGAGAATAAGTGGTATGACTACTGGATGAAGAATAATTATTTCCATTCGGAACCAGACCATAGAACGCCATATACCATTGTAATTCCGCCGCCTAATGTTACCGGAGTTTTGCACATGGGACACATGTTGAACAATACCATTCAAGATGTATTAATTAGAAGAGCGCGTCTTAAAGGGTTTAACGCTTGTTGGGTTCCTGGAACAGACCATGCTTCGATAGCCACTGAAGCTAAAGTTGTAGCTAAATTAAAAGCAGAAGGAATCAATAAAAATGATTTAACTCGTGAAGAATTTTTGGCGCATGCTTGGGAATGGACTGATAAATATGGAGGAGTAATTCTGGACCAATTAAAAAAACTGGGTGCTTCTTGTGATTGGGAACGAACCAAATTTACGATGGATCCTGATATGTCAGCTTCAGTAATTCGTTCTTTTGTGGATTTATATAACAAAGGATTGATTTATAGAGGCTATAGAATGGTCAATTGGGATCCGGAAGCCAAAACTACATTGTCTGATGAAGAAGTAATTTACGAAGAACAACAAGGGAAATTGTATTTTATAAGATATGAAATCCTCCCCCCAACCCCCTCCGAAGGAGGGGGAGCCAGTAACGGAATCGACACCGAGGCTAGCGCACAATCTCCCTCCCCTTCGGGGAGGGTTGGGGAGGGGATTATTATTGCCACAACACGTCCGGAAACTATTTTTGGAGATACAGCGATTTGTATTAATCCAAATGACGAACGTTTTGCTCATTTGAAAGGTAAAAAAGCGATTGTGCCTATTTGCGGAAGAGTTATTCCAATTATCGAAGATGAATATGTTGATATCGAATTTGGAACGGGTTGTTTGAAAGTAACTCCTGCTCATGATATGAATGACAAAGCGTTAGGGGAGAAGCATAATCTTGAAATCATTGATATTTTCAACGAAGATGCGACTTTGAATAGTTTTGGATTGCATTATCAAGGAAAAGATCGTTTTGTAGTTCGGGAAGAAATTGCCAAAGAATTAGAAACAATTGGTGCTTTGACCAAAACAGAAATTCACCTTAATAAAGTAGGAACTTCTGAAAGAACCAAAGCAGTTATCGAGCCTCGTTTATCAGACCAATGGTTCCTGAAAATGGAAGATTTGGTAAAACCTGCTATAAAAGCGGTTTTAGTAGATGGCGAAATTAAATTGCATCCAAAACGTTTTGATAATACGTACAGACACTGGCTTGAAAACATACGCGATTGGAATATTTCTCGTCAATTGTGGTGGGGACAACAAATTCCTGCATATTTCTATGGTGACGGAAAAGAAGATTTGGTGGTTGCTGAATCTATCGAAGAGGCTTTAGCTTTGGCTAAAGAAAAAACCAATAACTTACAACTTACAACTTCAGACTTAACTCAGGATGTTGATGCTTTAGATACTTGGTTTTCTTCCTGGCTATGGCCAATGTCCGTTTTTGGAGGAATTATGGATCCGGAAAGTGAAGATTTCAAATATTATTATCCAACGAATGATTTGGTTACTGGTCCAGATATTTTGTTCTTCTGGGTAGCGAGAATGATTATTGCAGGATATGAATATACAGGAAAAAAACCATTTACAAATGTGTATTTGACTGGTTTAGTTCGTGATAAGCAAAGACGCAAAATGTCTAAATCATTAGGAAATTCACCTGATCCTTTGGATTTAATCGAAAAATTTGGTGCCGATGGTGTTCGTGTAGGATTGCTTTTGAGCGCATCTGCAGGGAATGATATCATGTTCGATGAAGAATTGTGTAACCAAGGAAAAGCGTTTACAAACAAAATTTGGAATGCTTTCAAACTGATAAAAGGGTGGGAAGTTTCGGATGCTATTCCGCAACCGGAATCTTCAAAAGTGGCGATCGAATGGTACGAAGCCAAGTTGCAACAAACACTTCTAGAAATTGAAGATAATTTTGAAAAATATAGAATTTCTGATGCTTTAATGGGGATTTACAAATTGGTTTGGGACGATTTCTGTTCTTGGTTTCTCGAAATGATAAAACCGGCATACCAACAACCAATTGACAGCGTGACTTTTGCGAAAGCGATAGAAATGTTAGAAAATAACTTGAAATTATTGCATCCGTTTATGCCGTTCTTGACAGAGGAAATTTGGCAAATTCTTGCTGAAAGAACTACTGAAGAAGCGTTAATCGTTTCAACTTGGCCAGAAATAAAACCTTTTAATGCGGGTTTAATCGCTGATTTCGAAAATACAATCGAAGTGATTTCCGGAATAAGAACGATTCGTAAAGACAAGAATATTCCGTTCAAAGACTCTATTGAATTGAAAATTGTGAACAATGATAAAGTTTCGACTTATTTTGATTCGGTTGTGACTAAATTAGGAAACATAACTTCGTTAGAATATGTTTCGGATAAAGTGGATGGCGCTTTGTCTTTCCGTGTAAAATCGAATGAATATTTCATTCCAATTACCGGAAATATAAATGTGGAGGAAGAAATTGCAAAACTAACTGCTGAGTTAATATATACACAAGGTTTCTTGAAATCAGTTCAAAGCAAACTGGCGAACGAGAAATTTGTGGCTGGTGCGCCTGAGAAAGTTTTGGCAAACGAAAGACAAAAAGAAACTGATGCTTTATCTAAAATTGAAACTATCGAGCATAGTTTGGCTGGATTGAAATAAAGC
This sequence comes from Flavobacterium sp. ZB4R12, assembly GCF_048276375.1. Lineage (NCBI taxonomy): Bacteria > Pseudomonadati > Bacteroidota > Flavobacteriia > Flavobacteriales > Flavobacteriaceae > Flavobacterium > Flavobacterium sp. ZB4R12. Next base: position 195,269 of record NZ_JBLNKS010000004.1, read on the forward strand.
TAGCTTTTTATAAAATAAAAATCCCAATTCTGAAATTTCAGGATTGGGATTTTTTGTTAGAAAATTAATTATTTTGTATTTTGTTATGAGCCAGATACTCGCAATCAATGATATTAAGGTAAGAATTTATCTAAAAAACAGTTAAGATTTTTGATTAACGATTCTTGATTTAAGATTTTCAATAACACTATTTCATTGAAAATAGTTTTTTATTTAAATATCAATCGTAATATTTGAGGGTTTTCAGAAATCTGCAATCAAGAATCGTTAATCTTCATTCAAAAATCTCTTAACTTAACTTAATGACATTGCGCCCGAGATAGCTGTGGATTTTGTGGTAGTTGCGTGACAACATTTTATCGACGAACGTCACTGCTATTGCGATTTAAAGAGTATTTCTTCCTTTAAACGATTTTTGTGTATTTACTGATATATTGTTAATATGTTTGGGAAACAATTGTCAAATACCACATTAATAAAGAAATGAAAAAAATATTTAGTCCGGCCTATAGACAAGATTATGTTGAAGGATATTCAATTGGTTTGAATCCATTTCAGCAATTTAATACTGCAAAAAAAAATGACGCTTTTATTAGCGGATTTAATTCCGGAAGATCGGATTATGAGAGAATGAACGGATATATTAGTGATGGAATTCCCCAGCGTATTATTACGGACAAAGTTTTGGAAGATTTTCTTATCGCAGGTTTACTTGGCTTACCTTTTGAAGCTGATGGGTATACTTCGCATCAAATTAATATGATAGAAAAATGGTATCAAAGTGGTATTGAGAAATATGACCCAAATCTAAGTATCAGTCTTTTTGAAATACTTGAAGAGAACGGAATTTTAATCAATTAATATGTTTTACTATTTGTTTTTGGTAATAGCCATGAACAAAAAATCCGTGTTGCCACGGATTTAAGTATAGTAATTAGGTATGTTTTAACCAAATAAAATCAAAAATAGCAGCGGAAATACAATTCCGGCTACTGCCAGTTTCCAGCCTCTGTTTTTCCAACTGAATTTTCCGGCTTTGATCATTATCGTTCCCGTTAATGCAATGGTGATTAAACTTAAAGCAAAAATATCCGAATAATAAATCCAAAAATTGGAAGTATTTTTATGCAAGCTCATGGATTGACTAATAATAGGCGTTTTTATAAAAGATACGATTTCACCTTTTCCTGTTTTCATGTCAATTTCAACGTCGTGTTTTTCAAAAGAAATTTTAAAAGTTCCTTTTTTTACCATGTGACGTCTCATTTTGTCATCGATGCCTAATTTCTTTCCTAAGTCTTCAGCAAATTTTTCGTTGATTTCGCTTTCTTCGGGTAATTGTACTTCAATGGCTTTTGTTTCGGTGGTATATTTATCAGGATGCCAAGATTCTCTGTGGTTCATCATAAGCCCTGAAAAGGCAAAGGAAACAATTAGTCCGATGTAGAAATAGCCTAAATCGCGGTGTAAATTTCTGAAGTCAATTTTTTTCATGTGTTAGTGACGTTAAAGTGGTTTAAAAAAATAAGACTCTTTTTTTTATAAAAGGTAAATAAGTATCACGAGGAAGATCCACAATTTCTTTTCCAATGATTCCTGTTCCAAAATCTGGTGTCCAATCATCCTTTAAATAATCCCCTTGCAAAAGAATTTCGGTTTTATCACTTGCTTTAAAAAGAACAGAAGGATTGATATAATAACGTTCTTTGGTTACATTGTCTCTAAAACTTTCAGAGTTTTCATAAGAACCTGTAAATCGGTATGCGATAATATCATTCAATGGACCATAGATATCAATAGATGGTTTGTAAAAAGAATAACTTCCCATTTGCACGGCTATTTCTCCTCCTTTTTGGAAAGATGGTGATTTGGTTACCATATTCAATATTCCTCCCGGAGCAACATTTCCGTATAATAAAGCGACACTTCCTTTTAGTACTTCCACTTTTTCCAAAGAAGAAACTTCCGGGATAGAACCACTGCTAAAACGAAATCCATTTTTAAACATATTATTGGTAGACATGTCATATCCTCTTGAGAAAAAAGATTCTTGTGCTCCACCACGTGCTGAACCCACGTAAACACCATTTATATTTTTGATAACATCGCTTAGTCTGATCGCTTGCTGTTGTTCAATAATTTCGCTTCCTATTATTTGTATGCTTTGAGGAACATCCATCGGTTTTAATCCAGATCGTACCGCTGATACTGGTTTTTTAGGTTGATTTTGTGTGACAATTATTTCCTTAAGTATTCCTCCTTTTTTATTCTTTATAGTATCTGAAACGGTGTCGAATGCTTCAATAGTATTTGTGTTTTCTGTTACACTTGCAGTTTCTTGTGCAAAGCTACTCATACTGAATAATAGGGTTAAAGCGGGTATTAAAATATTTCTCATGATTGTTTATTTGGAATAATTAAAAATAACGACGCAAATATAGAATCTGATTTCTATTTAACAAAGGTTATTTAGATTAAATATAAATAATAATTTAAAACACTTTTCACTCAATTGAAATACAGTACTTTAACAGCTAAAAAACCTTGCTTTTTTGAAGCAAGGTTTTGATTTGAGTATGAAATGTTACATTTTTATTTGGTCTTTTTCATCGAAAACTGTTCTGAACTTGGTTTCCCTTGTTGGATTCCCGAAATTTTAGCAACCAAACTGTCAGGAGTAATTTGAGTGTAACTGATTTTTTGAGGGTAATCGTGCTTTGGATTTTCAAAGACTAATTGTTTTTCTGTTGCAGTTGTTAATTTAAAAGAAACCAGTTTGTCATCGTTTTGTCCTTTAACGGCTGCATTATAAGTCAATTCTTCTCCTTTTTGTTTTAATGTTATGGTTTCAAAATGCAAGGTGTCTTTTTCTTTTATAAAGTAGGACTGTGCTTGAAAGGTGCTGTCATTTACTTTTTTCCAAGTTTCGGAAAGATTTCCATCAGCAGAATTGTTTTCCCAGTTTCCCAGTAGCCAACTTGCCGCTTTGATTTTTTCGTTGGTATTGGAATCAGAATTTTTACAGGAAACAATTGCTAACAAAAGCAGTAAAAGAGTCATTTTTTGAAACATTTGTGTAACTATTTGATGTTATTTTGAAATGCTAAATTATAAAAAAATAAAACAGTGTGCTTTTTTAGTTTTGGAATATCCGAAGGAATAAACTTTTGGATATTTTGAAAAGGTTGGGATTTTAGTTTGAAAATTGTAAAAATAATGATGAATGTATCTTAGATACGGCTTAGTTCTGTAAAGCACAGCAGTTTTAACTTATATTACTTTTTAAACAGATAATTAAACACCATATTTATCAAAAAGTTTACCATGTAAGAAATATAAGGACATTTAAGTTCTTGTTTTTTATAGCTTTCTTAAATGATCTTACATTTCTTATCTGGTTAAAATTTAATGCTATTTATTTTAGTTAATAGCCTTAGATATTTTCTTTCAAAATAGTATAAACCAATTCTTTAGTAGGTTTTTGATTTTTTAGTTTCGCTCTAACCACATCAAAAGTAACTTTGAAATCACAGCCCAATTTATAGTTGCTGCAACCATAAGCGGTTTTCCCCTTAAGAACCGTTCCTTTTTGACATTTAGGACAGGCTAATTCGTCTGGAATGGCTTTCGCCTCCGTTTTCTTAGGTTCTAATTTGAGTTTGAAATTTTCATCAAAGCGAAGCAAACCTTCCATAGTGCCGGCATCGGTTTTGAAGTCTTTTAAATTTACCGTAGATCCTTTTTGAAGCAATCGCAAGTATTGGTTCTCTGATATTTTTTTCTCTGCAAAAGTGTAGGGCAATAGAAAAGTGCAACCTGCTTTATAATCACCACATCCATAAGCGGATTTTCCTTTTATAAGCGTCGCTTTTTTGCATTTTGGGCAAAGTTCAGCCAAAATTCCTGCCGCTTTCTTTTTCTCAACGGTAGCTTCTTGTTTTTGAATACTTCCTGCATGCGAAATATTGGCACGCCTGGTTTCACTTCGCACTTCATACACCAAGGCTTCTACCATGCGTTTCATATTGTTAATAAACGCAGCGGCGGTAAATGTTCCTTTTTCAATATCTTTCAACTGCTTTTCCCAGGAACCCGTAAGTTCAGCCGACTTTACCAAATCATTTTGAATGGTGTCAATCAATTGAATCCCCGTTGGCGTTGGTAATACCTGTTTTTTGTTTCGAACGATGTATTGGCGTTTAAAAAGGGTTTCAATAATATTCGCTCGCGTTGACGGACGACCGATACCATTTTCTTTCATCAATTCGCGTAAATCTTCATCGTCTACCTGTTTACCCGCGGTTTCCATAGCGCGCAATAAGGTTGCTTCCGTAAATTGATTGGGTGGTTTGGTTTCCTTTTCTAAAAACGAGGGTTCGTGTGGTCCTTTTTCGCCTTGAACAAAACTCGGTAATATATCGGCTTCTTTTTCTTTTGCATTTGGGTCTTCGAAAACCACGCGCCATCCTTTTTTTAAGATCTCTTTTCCTGTGGTTTTGAAGGCTACATCGGCTGCTTTTCCAATTACGGTGGTATTGGCTATCAGGCAATCGTCATAAAACACGGCAATAAAACGTTTTGCGATTATATCATACACCTGTTGCTGATTGTATTGCAAATTGGATTGAATCCCCGTTGGAATAATCGCATGGTGATCCGTTACTTTTTTATCATTGAAAACTTTAGCCGATTTTTTAATCTTTTTTTCCAAAAGCGGTTGCGTCAATGCGGCGTAATTGGTTAACTTTTGCAGAATTCCGGGTACTTTCGGATAGATATCGTTTGGTAAAAACGTGGTGTCGACTCTCGGATACGTAACTACTTTCTGTTCGTACAAGGTTTGGGCAATTTTAAGCGTTTCATCTGCCGAAAATCCAAATTTGGTATTGCAATACACTTGTAAGCCTGTTAAATCAAATAGTTTTGGGGCAAACTCATTGCCATTCTTTTTTTCAACAGAAACAATTTCAAAATCACTTTCCTTGACTTTATTAGCCAAAATTTCGCCATCTTCTTTCTTCAAAAAGCGTCCTTCCTCATAGCTGAAAAGCGTTTCTCTATATAAGGTTTGTAATTCCCAATACGGTTGCGGTTTGAAATTCTCAATTGCTGCAAATCTGTCAACCACCATGGCCAGTGTAGGGGTTTGCACCCGTCCAATAGACAATACTTGTTTGTATCCGCCATGTTTTACGGTGTACAAACGGGTAGCATTCATACCGAGCAACCAGTCGCCAATGGCTCTGGAAAAGCCTGCGTAGTATAAATTATCGTAGTTGGCGGATGGTTTTAAGTTCTCAAAACCCTCTTTGATGGCTTCGGTGGTTAAGGACGAAATCCATAAGCGTTGTACCTCGCCTTTGTACTGGGCTTCATTCATGACCCAGCGCTGAATGAGTTCTCCTTCTTGTCCCGCATCCCCGCAGTTGATGACCAAGTCCGCTTTATCAAATAAACTTTTTATAATTTTAAATTGCTTTTGGATTCCCGAATTTTCGACCACTTTGGTCTCAAATTTGTCGGGAAGCATGGGCAGGTTGTTCAAATCCCAACTTTTCCAATGGGGTTTGTAATCGTTAGGTTCTTTTAAGGTACATAAATGCCCAAAGGTGTAGGTTACAGCATAACCGTTGCCTTCGTAATACCCATCGTGTTTGGTATTGGCTCCTAAAACGGATGCGATTTCGCGTGCTACACTTGGTTTCTCGGCAATACAGACCTTCATTTTATCGTACTAATTTGAAGCCGCAAATTAGGAATTTAGAAGTTGGTATTAAAAATAAATTTCATGGAGTTATGAACGGGGGTTGGTAAGTGGAGTGGGATATTGGGAGGAAGGAAGCAATTACATCCAGTTTGTCTATTGTCATAAAAACAGGAGACAACTCAAATGCAGAACCACTAAAGCGAATACTGCTTAATCTTGAAAAAGGAATGGGTAGGAAATAAATTATATTCTTATATTTGAAAAAACAAACAGAAAAGTATAACAAACAATCATAAAATACACTTAAAAGTGTATTTTTGTTTGCAAACAAATAATAAAGTGAATATATTTGCTCTAGAAATATGGGATGATGAAGGTGCAAAGTGCACTTTTTACACAGTAAAATATGAAGATTTTGACAAATCAGAAACCGATGTTTTCTTTGATAAGTACGATGCTATCGCAGCATACAAACAAGCTAGTCAGGAATTACTTTCATTTATAATATATGCCATAGGAAACGATCACGGAGCGGTTGACGAATTATTCAATAGAGATGAAAACGAAGTTAAAGGATTACCCGTTCAAGGGAAAAGAACAGTCGAAAATATCACCTACCATTTCCCCGAATTTCCTTTACGATTATACGCCTTAAAAATAACAAACAATATTGTCATCCTTTTCAATGGAGGTATCAAGGATGGTCCAACAAATCAAAAAAGTTCATTACATTTAGAATGGAGAGCAGCTTGTGAATTCGCAAAACGAATTGACGAGGCTATTCGTGACGGTTCAATTATCGTAGATGAGAAAAATAGAAAACTTACAAATTATGATGGTTCAGATGAAATCATCCTCTAAAAATCCCAAATTATGAGAAGCAAAGTAGCCCAAAGAATTTTAGCAGAAACACCCGAGGAAACAAAAATCTTTGCGAGGTTATACGCTGACATTGTGGTACGCGTAAATCAGCTATTAAAAGAAAAAGGATTTAGCCAAAAGGATTTAGCTGATAAATTAGAAAAAAGACCTTCGGAAGTGAATAAATGGTTGGTGGGAGAACATAATTTCACTTTGCGTTCACTTGCAAAATTAGAAGCGGAATTGGGTGATACCATTATTCATGTACCCTATAGAAAGCCTGTGTCTTCTTCTGTAGGTGGTAAAAAATATATTACCGTTTACAAGAATGCACATGTTACTACCACAGATGTAGCTTATACAAATGTGTGGAAAAAATCTAAAACTAAATCAAAAACTCCATTGGCAAATGTCAGCTAATATTTTGCAGCCCGAAAAAATAGAAATTGTAGATTTCAAAATCATTAAAGGACAAATCAACAGCCCATTTGATTTTGAAAATGAAAAAGTAGCAGGTCATACTTTCAATGTTGATTTCGAGTTAGGATTTAATCTTGAAGACAAATTGGTAAAAGCTGATTTTTCTGTACATGTCGAGACTAAAAGTAATGAAGACACTATTGAAGAAGCAGTTGGGGATTTCAGTTTTGTTTATGTTTTTTATGTAGATAATATCGAGGAACTTACCACTCTGGAAAAAGATGAAACCATTACTATTCATCCAGCTTTAGGAAACGCATTGGCTTCTATAACGTATTCAACATCAAGAGGAATTTTAATGACACGTTTCCAAGGAACTGTCTTAAGCGATTTTATTCTGCCCGTTATTAATCCTAATGATTTATTAGAAAAAGGAAGTAAATAAAATCCAAAATAGAAAGTATAATTTGTCTCATAAATAAAAATTGGCGCTCGTTGCATAGGAGCTATCGGAACTCGCAAGGACTTTGATTGTGGATTTGTATTGCTTGCTCAGCGTGTGTGATGAAGTCGGGAGACTTCGCAGAGCGGGGTCGGGAGACTTCGCACAGCAATCCCGACTTTTAAGAACGTTATTTTTTTAAGGAACACTTCGCATAGTCTGGGGGAACGAAGCAATCACATCCAGTTTGTCTATTGTTTTATTTGCTCATCGTTGTGGGTGAACGAATTCTTAAAGTTAAAGTTTCTGCGTTGCAAACGCTACGATTGTGCTATAAATTAAAATTGGCACCCGTTGCAAACGAGCGCCAGTGAGATCTCTTATTTTATATCCGTCTTGCACAACTTTTTTGTTCAAATATAATGATGTTTTACTACAAATAAATACTTGCCCCTGTGTTTGTTGCCTATTGGAATGGGTACGAAGTCGGGAGACTTCGCACAGCAAACCCGACTTATAAGAACAATTTTTTTAAGGAACACTTCGTAGAGCCTTTAGATTTTAATTTTTTTATTTGTAATCTTCAGGTTTGACACTAATAGTAAATAAATAATATCCATTTTTGTCTCTATAATGGTAATTTACAATCACTTTATTATCTCTCATAATTTTCATTATTGGACTTGTTTTAACAATATTAATTTTATCTGGCTCTGAAAGTCGTTTAACTAGAGGAATATCAATTTTGTCTTTTTCACGATTTACGAGTGTATAATTGTATTGAAAAACATTACCAACTAATGAAATTGAATTATCTAGTCGGGTTTCATTGTCTACCATAAATGGACAAGATTTGTTTAATTCACTTGCTGCCTGCATCATTAATTTATCGACAGTAGGTTTTTTATAAAATGAGTGGGATATAAAAAATATAATAGTAAATCCAATAACAAGCCCAAGAATGGTTTTAACATTTATTCTTTTTTTACTTTTAATTATATTTTTCATATCAATATTTTCTGTTTTGTTTTCAATTTCAATTAAAGGTAATTTGAAACCACAAGTAGAAGTACCCGCTTTGCAAACGCTACGATTGTGCTATAAATTAAAATTGGCACTCTTTGCAAACGAGCGCCAGTGGGGTTTTATTAATCCCAATGCTGATGAAAAAGATTTAATAAATCATCCATAATTTCTTTTGGTAGTTCATTAGATATTATTTTAATAGCTGGGTTTATTCCGGTATTAATTATCATAAAATGATTTACAATATGATCGTGTTTCTGTGAGAAAAACCGAGGTGGTCTAGGCTTAAAATATTCAATATGTTTTTCATCAAGTTCTATTAATCCAATTTCAAAGTTTTCATTTCTTCTATTGTACTCGTCACTATGTAAACTGTTATTCATATTTTTATTATTTAGATTATTATTGCAAAGTTTAAAAATTAAGGGAGGTGGATTCGCGTTAATTAGATAATTTTATTTTCGTAGGCAATCAAAACCTTCGATTACATTTAAGCTCTTTTTGCAACAATCCTTGTTGCCCGAGCTAAAACAAATAAATATTATTTACTAAATTCTAACCTTTGTGACCTCCCTTTTTTTATGCTCTTTATTTAGCAACTACTAAGAAGAATAACCACATTACAGATATTAAAATGATATAGATTTTGTTATTCCATTTTCTACTAAATAACCAATAAATTAAATAAATGATTGAGCCAAATGTTAAACCAGTTAACAACGCACCAAAAGTATAAAACAAAATACCGTAGTTTTTTCCTTCGTACATACGCGGGAGTCCGAAAACTAAAAATTTAATAATACTTAAAAGAGACATTGCAATCCACCAATTAAGAAATGGTTTTTGAAAAATAGGATGTAATTTCATTTTATATAGGTTTAAGGTTAAAATTTATGTGGTAAATCATTCCGCCACTTTAATGGAATGAGGGTTAAAACAAAATAGTAAGTACTATGTTTTATTAAAGTAAATTGATAAATCCACTAAAATTCAAATAAAATTCAAAAGATAATTGATGATTTTGAAGCAAAAACAAAAACACAGATAATTTTAAACTTCAAGTATTGTAAAGTAGAAGTAGGACTAGCTTTTGATTTAGATAATTCAACGCTTTAAAAATTTTCTAGCTACATCTTTACCATTTGTCCACAAACCACAAACTATGTATGATTCGTCTTTCGAATATGCTTTAGCTGAATTATCATCGAAATTTGATATTCTATAGTATTTACGATATTCACTATAATCATTCTCATTTTCTGGAACAATAATGGTTTTAAAGATATATGTACCTTCGGTTATTGTTGCGCTAATTTCATTTTTAGCTTTTAAAGCTTCGTCAAATGTCATATTTTAATTTTTTAAAGATTAAGTTCGGCTAAATTGACCGCTTTTGTTAGCAGTTTAATTTTCTGAATAATTTCTGTAAAACTTGTAAATTTCTATTATTTCTGTCGTTAAGTTTTCAATTTTCATTACATATTTCATTACTTTTTTTGCATCAAAAATATCTTCTTCTATTATTTGCCTTTCTTTACGATTTACAAAACGTATTTTATTGGTCCCAAAAATAGTTAAAACTATGTACTTTAGTGCATTTCGCTTTAGCTTCTAAAAATGTTTTAGTCACGAATTGGACGAATTTTCGTAAATTAATTCGTGTTAATTTGCGTAATTTGTGGCTAATAAATAAGTGTTATAACCGTGCAGACTTTAAGTCTGCCAACCAAATCTATGGACTTTCAGTCCATAGTGGTTTAGTTTTTTCGATTAATTTTACACTATCTTCACTAAGATCAACCATCCAATGAGCCAAGTGGTTTCTGGTATTAATAATATTATTAAGGTTTCCGCAAATTTTTTCAACATTGATGTTTTTTGAAGTTTGATAATTCTCTAGACAAATTTTAAAAAGTTGCTTTTTTTCTCTAATACCAATTTCAGATCTTTGTTTGCCAACTTTTTCTTCTATATCTATTTTGAAATGCAAACAATGAATATCAATTATATCGTCAATGTAACTTTCCAGTAAACAAAATGTATTAAGGAATTTGCCTCTGAATTCTATTGCATAATTATTTATGTTTCTGGTGGTTAAAGCACCTCCAATGATTTTAGCATATGATTCGCAACAAATATTATCAACGATTACATTTCCATCTATAATTTTTAAATCAGCTTTTTTATTACATATTTTACAAGAATTTCTGTTTACCCTAGTTTTTATGAATTCTAACTTTTCATTTTCTAACTTTCCAAAATTAAGCTGTATATTCATATTGTCTTTTGTATATGTGAGATAAATTCCTCACAACTTGCAAATAGTTAAGTCGATGTCCGACTTATCACCCCTAAATAGGGTCGCTTTATCTGATAAATATCAGTGTTTATTTATTTTCAAATATATAACTTAATACCGAAAATACTGATAAAAAATCATTCGTATTATGTCATTTTTCAAAAGTAGCTCCTTATGCTTTAGGAATTTTACGGAAAACCGTAAACGCTATTTTTAACCAAAAATGCCCTAGCCCCAGTAGCAGAGAGCTAATTCTTTAAGTTTGAAATATCCGCGTTGCAAACGCTACGATTGTGCTATAAATTTAAATTGGCACTTGAAAAGGAGCGTCTATTGTGCCCATATTGGTTGCGTTCCCCAATTTGCAGGGAAGCCCATTTTGTGTACCGGAACGTTTGGATATTCATTTACCAATTTAAAGAATTTGTTTTTTATGGAATTCCCCGGACTTATACAATCAATTGTATATAATGTCAGAGAAAGTAAAGAGAATATTTTTGCTCTTTGATTTTCGTTCGGAATGTAGGTTATCGGTTGGTTTTTTAGGTTTTTAGGCCATAAATATTTTGTTGTAATATTATTATTCCATAATCTGGAATGATGTGCTATTACATTTCTAATTACTGTTGTTGCTTCAAGAAAACTAGAAAAATCTTTGTGTGAATTAAAACCAAATTCTATTGCAATCTTAGATTTTTCAGGTAATTGATGCGCCAGGTTTTTGTATAGCTTTGAAAGTGTACCGAGTGATGCCACTTCTAAAGCCTTCCACGCTTCCGGAAGTTCGTTTTTATGATTTTTATTGTGTTCTAAAATAAACTGTTCTTTACTTCTGGCAATCTCTATATTTAAATGATCGGTAATGGATTTTTGTTTGGTTTTGTCTGAAAAAATAGTATAATCTATATAGCATAACGATCCATAAGAAAGCGAAAGCTGGTAAATTAATTTGGTTCTTAAAGCCACTTCAATTCTTTCTATTGCATCAAACATTAATAGTCTTAAATGTCGATCGAAATTGTATAAATCTATGACCTCTTCAAAGTAACTGTAGTCGTTAAATTTATGTTCTACTTTGTCAGATTGCATTTCCCACCAATATCCTTTTAGGCGATAATAACTAATGTTTTTTAGGAAATGTGGTGCATTGGCTTCGTTACGAAATAGCATTCCTCTTTCTTTTAAGAGTGCAATTTGTTCCTCTACAGTTTTAGGTGCTTTGTTCGCCATATTGGTATAAAAAAAAGACCAGAAGGCTGTTCTTACGGGAAGCGCTACTGGTACGATTGGAACAAATGTATATACAATTGTATTATTTTCCAAACTTTTTAACATTTATTAGGACTTCTCGACAATATCAAGGGTTTGTAATTTAACTAATGCTTGAATTATCAATATAAATGGGATTTTACGGGAAACTGTAAACTGAGTTTTCAACAAAAAATGCCCTAGCCCTGATAGCAGCGGCATCCTTTTTCTTGCTTCTTTAGCAAGGAAAAGATACAAGTGGATAGCAGGAAACAGCTCCTGAAAAATAGTATAATTCTACTGAAATAACTGCTGAAATTATCACTAAAAAACTTGAAACAGCAAACTTGAAACTTTAAACAAAAATTTCGTATTTTTGCACTCCGAACCGAAAGACGATTTTTGACGAAAATGAAAAAATCGTATTAAGAGGTTACTTCTGCCCTTGGGCAAAAAATATAAACTAGAAGAAATAAAGGAATAAGAAAATGTTAGATAGACTTCAAATAGTAAAACAACGTTTCGATGAGATCTCGGATTTGATCATTCAGCCGGATGTTATCTCTGATCAGAAGCGTTATGTGCAATTGAATCAAGAGTACAAAAATTTAAAAGCTTTGGCCGAAAAACGCGATGAATACGTGCTGATCATGGCGAATATTGAAGAAGCAAACGAAATAATAGCGGATAACAGTGATGCAGATATGACCGAAATGGCCAAAATGCAACTGGAAGAAGCAAAGGAAAGATTGCCGGAATTAGAGGAAGAAATCAAGTTCATGTTGATTCCTAAAGATCCCGAAGATGCCAAAAATGTGATGGTGGAGATTCGTGCCGGAACGGGTGGGGATGAAGCGAGTATTTTTGCAGGGGATTTATTCCGTATGTACACGAAGTATTGTGAGAACAGAGGTTGGAGAACTTCGGTTGTGGATATGAATGAAGGAACTTCCGGTGGATTCAAAGAGGTGATTTTTGAAGTTACCGGTGAGGATGTTTATGGAACCTTGAAGTTTGAAGCGGGTGTTCACCGTGTGCAACGGGTGCCGCAAACGGAAACGCAAGGACGTGTTCACACCTCGGCAGCAACTGTTATGGTGCTTCCGGAAGCGGAGGAATTTGATGTTCAAATTGATATGAATGATGTACGTGTGGATTTTTTCTGTTCTTCAGGACCAGGGGGACAATCGGTAAATACGACAAAATCTGCCGTTCGTTTGACACACATTCCAACAGGATTGGTGGCACAATGTCAGGATCAAAAATCACAACATAAAAATAAGGATAAAGCATTTGGCGTTTTGCGTTCCCGTTTATACGAACAAGAATTAGCCAAAAAACAAGCGGAAGATGCCACCAAACGTACGTCTCAAGTGAGTTCTGGTGACCGTTCTGCAAAAATTCGCACCTACAATTACGCACAAGGTCGTGTAACGGATCACCGTGTAGGATTGACATTATATGATTTAGGAAATATCATGAATGGTGACATTCAGAAAATTGTTGACGAGCTAGCGTTAGTCAACAACATGGAGAAACTAAAAGAAGCAAGCGAAGTTTTTTAAAGAAAATAGATGCAAGAATAAAGAATAAAGAAAATAGAATAAAGAAAATAGAAAAAAGAATAAAGAGAAAAAATGCCATACTGAATTAGTTTGGCATTTTTTTAATTTTGAATAAATTACATTGCGCATAACATTAGGTTTAGAAGTGAGGCACCTTAAACTTTAAACTTTAAACTTTTTAATCAAATGACTACACAACAACTTATAGACCAAATCAGAATCAAGAAATCGTTCCTAGCTGTAGGATTAGATGTTGATTTGAATAAAATTCCACAACATTTATTAGAATTGGAAGATCCTATTTTCGAATTCAACAAAGCGATAATTGATGCCACGCATGATTTAGCTGTGGCTTACAAACCTAATACCGCTTTTTATGAAGCCTACGGAATAAAAGGTTGGATGTCGTTGCAGAAAACAATCCATTACATCAATGAAAATTATCCGGATATTTTCACGATTGCAGATGCAAAACGCGGTGATATAGGAAATACGTCTTCGATGTATGCCAAAGCTTTTTTTGAAGATTTAAACTTTGACAGTGTTACTGTTGCGCCTTATATGGGGAAAGATTCTGTGGAGCCGTTTTTGGCTTTCGAAAACAAACATACGATTATGTTAGCTTTGACTTCCAATGAAGGTGCGTTTGATTTTCAGACTTTAAATGTGGATGGTAAAGAATTGTACAAACAAGTGTTAGAAACCTCTAAAACGTGGAAAAACAGTGAAAATCTAATGTATGTTGTAGGTGCTACCAAAGCGGAATATTTTACTGAAATTCGTAAAATTGTCCCAGACAGTTTCTTGCTTGTTCCAGGAGTTGGAGCGCAAGGCGGAAGTTTATCCGAAGTTTGTAAATACGGTATGAATGCTACTGTAGGATTACTGATTAATTCTTCCAGAGCAATTATTTATGCTTCAAACGGAACTGATTTTGTTGAAAAAGCAAGAGCCGAAGCGTTGAATATGCAACAGGAGATGGCAGAAATCATTAGTTTGAAGTTTAAAGTTTAAAGTTGTTCTGCTTGAAACTTTAATGATTTTTAGTTATTCGCCAATTCTATTTTAAATTGCCTTCAGCTTTAGCTGGAGGAAAAGGAAAGAATATCAAATTGGCTTTAGCCGAAAAGGATGTAATTTTGGCTAAAGCCATTTCATACTATTCCTAATTTTATTCCTCCAGCTAAAGCTGAAGGCAATTTAAAATCTTCAATTGCTAAACAGCTACAACAATTTGAACTTTAAATAAAATGAAGCAATTTACTGACCAACTCGGAACTTCTCATTCATTTGAAACTTCACCCAAGCGCATTATTTCACTAGTTCCATCACAAACGGAATTACTGTATGATTTAGGTTTGGAAGCTAGCATTGTCGGGATTACCAAATTCTGTGTGCATCCGTATCATTTTAAATCAACCAAGAAAATCGTTGGCGGAACCAAGAAAGTGCATTTTGAGAAAATCAGATTGTTACAACCTGATATCATCATTTGTAATAAAGAGGAAAATACTCAGGAAATCGTTGACGAATTGCGTAAAATTTGTCCGGTTTGGGTGACAAATATCATTACCATTGAAGACAATTTTAAAATGATTTCTGATTTTGGTCAACTATTCAATTGCAGGACCGAAGCGCAGAAATGGAACGATAAACTGGCTTTTGCCTTGAGCGATTTTAAAAACTTCGTTAAGGATATACCCGTTAAAAAAGCAGCGTATTTCATTTGGAAAAATCCTTATATGGTCGCTGGTTCCGATAATTTTATCAATGAATTACTGAAATTGAATCATTTTGAAAACATCTATGCGGGCAATCCCGAGACTTCGGGACGTTATCCTGAAATCGAACTCAAAAAAATGCGTTTAGAAGGTGATCCGGATTTGGTTTTTCTTTCTTCAGAGCCTTTTCCTTTCAAAGAAGAGGATGCTTTTGAAATAGGACGTTTTACGCATCATGCAAAAACGGTGTTTGTAGATGGCGAAATGTTTTCTTGGTATGGAAGCAGGCTGCTAAAAGCGTTTGACTATTTTAAAAAAATGCATCAAAAATTATAGTTCACATTCTTCCAGAACTAATTCTTCCTTAGCAACGGTAGGCTTTATAGTATTTTTTTCGATGTCGAAATTTTGTTCCGCAAGTATTTGATATTCTCTTTTAAGCTTTTCTATTTCACTTTTCTCTTTCAATAATCCAGTCATCGGTGTAATTTTTTTGCAAATTTACGTTTTACAATTGTTAAATTAGCATTATTTTTTGTTAAGATTGAGATTTAAAATTAAAGTCCTATTTTTACAAAAAATTGGAACGTGATTAACTATACCATTTACGAAAATAAAAACACCGATCAATGGGTTACTTTTGTTCATGGTGCCGGTGGAAGTTCTTCTATCTGGTTTAAGCAAATACGGGATTTTAAAAAACAGTATAATGTATTGTTATTGGATTTGCGTGGTCACGGGGAATCAAAAACCATACTGAAAACGGCTTTCAAACAAAAATATACCTTTTCGGCTTTAGCCAATGATATTCTGGAAGTTTTAGACTTTCTTAAAATAAAGAAATCACATTTTGTTGGTATTTCATTGGGTACAATTTTGATCAGACAATTGGCAGAAATGTATCCGGAACGTGTCCAAAGCATGATTCTTGGTGGCGCTATCCTAAAGATGAATTTCCGTTCTCAAGTATTGATGCGATTGGGAAATATGTTTAAATATGTATTGCCTTATTTGGTTCTGTATAAGTTTTTTGCCTTTGTCATCATGCCTAAAAAAAGTCACAAGCAATCTCGTGTACTTTTTATAAACGAGGCTAAAAAATTATACCAAAAAGAATTTATTAAATGGTTTAAACTCACTGCCGAAATAAATCCGGTTCTCAAATGGTTTCGTCAGGTAGAATTGAATATTCCTACGCTTTATGTTATGGGTGAGGAGGATTATATGTTCTTACCATCGGTTCGAAAAGTTGTCGAAAATCATTACAAATCTTCTAAACTATTTGTGATAGAAAAATGCGGACATGTAGTAAATGTGGAGCAACCTAATGCATTTAATGATGCTGTCCTTTCTTTTATAAATACGGCTAAATAAAAAAATGCCTGCATTATAAATGCAGGCAATTCTTTAACTAACCAAAACCAAAAATAATAAATAACCAGTTTATTACCCTGCAAAGATCATACATAGCCAGACGTTTTGCTGTTAAGATTTTGTTATTACTTTGTTGTATATACGTTAAGTTTTTTAACTTTATTCTTTTATTGTCGGTTAGCGGTTCTGGTCCAGAATCAACTTTAAAATTAACCGATTTTTACCTGTTCAAATTTTATTTTTCTTTTGTTGAAAAAAACTACAAACCGTTTTTTGATATTGTTTTTATATGAACTATCAATTTTGTTTGTGTTTTACCCTTTGTTATTCCTTGATGAAAACTATTAAATTTTATTAATATGAAATCACATGAAAAACTTACAACAGCGTCCGGAAGACCATTTGTAGAAAACGAAAATTCTCAATCGGTAGGTTCACGAGGACCATTATTATTGCAGGATTATATTCTTCACGAAAAAATGGCTCATTTTAACAGAGAGCGCATTCCGGAAAGGGTAGTGCATGCAAAAGGTTCTGGAGCATTTGGGACATTTACCGTAACACACGATATTACTAAATATACAAAAGCTAAAATTTTTTCTGAAATTGGAAAAGAAACTAAATTAGTACTTCGATTTTCAACGGTAGGAGGTGAAAGAGGTTCAGCTGATACAGAAAGAGATCCACGAGGCTTTGCTATGAAATTTTACACCGAAGACGGGAATTGGGATTTAGTGGGGAATAATACGCCCGTTTTCTTTGTTAAAGACCCCAAAAAATTTGGTGATTTTATACACACCCAAAAACGAGATCCTTATACCAATATGAAATCACCGACGATGATGTGGGACTATTGGTCGCTGAATCCGGAGAGTTTGCATCAGGTATTGATACTCATGTCAGATCGAGGAACTCCTTTCGGCTATCGTCATATGAATGGGTATGGCAGTCATACGTATTCAATGATTAATGCCGCTAACGAAAGGGTTTACGTTAAATTCCATTTCAAAACAGCACAGGGAATTAAAAATTTCACAAATGAAGAAGCGGCAGAAATGAAATCGCATGATATGGATTTTTCACAACGTGATTTGTTTGAAAATATCGATAAGGGAAATTTTCCACAATGGAATTTACAAATTCAAGTCATGACGGAAGAGCAGGCTAATTCGCAAGACTATTATTTGAATCCATTTGATTTAACCAAAGTTTGGCCTCATGGCGATTTTCCGTTGATTGATGTTGGTGTTTTGGAATTAAATCAAAATCCACATAATTACTTTCAGGATATTGAGCAAGCGGCATTTGCACCGGCACATATTGTGGACGGGATTGGATATTCACCTGATAAAATGTTGCAAGGGCGTTTATTGTCGTATCCTGATGCACAACGCTATCGCTTGGGAACAAATTATGAGCAAATCCCTGTAAACCGTTGTCCATTTGCAACCAATAATTACCAGCGAGATGGACAAATGCGAGTAGATGGTAATGGAGGAAGCCATCCAAATTATTTTCCAAATAGTTTCGATGCTATGGAAATAGACCAAGCGTATAAAGAACCGCCATTGGAAATTTTTAGTGATTTTGCTGACTGGTATGATAGAAATTGCGAAGGTGAAAATGATCATTATACACAACCGGGTAATTTATTTAAAATCATGACTCCGGAGCAACAACAAAATACTATTACTAATATTATTGCTCACATGTCTGGTATTGAAGGTCCTAAAAAAGACGAAATTGTTAACCGTCAATTGAGTCATTGGTATAGAGCTGATGGTCGCATAGGAGCCGGAGTTGCTGCAGGATTGGGAGTTGACGTTGATTTGCTGGAAAGATAATTAGTTTCAATTTAAACAAGATGAATATTCTCGAACTTGAATTATTAACAGATACTATCGATGAAACGGAGTTGTTTTATAACAATGTCATCGGGTTGAAAACTATTTCGAAAAATAATTCGAGTATTTCATTTGAAGCGGGTGCCACAAAACTAACTTTTAGGTCTTCTGAGAATTTAATCCCAGTGTATCATTTTGCTTTTGATATACCAAATAATAAGTTGCCGGAAGCTTTTGTATGGATAGAAAAGAAAACGAAAATTTTAGAGGTAATTCCGCCTGATAAAATCGCAGATTTTTATAATTGGAACGCAAAGTCTTTTTATTTTTATGACAATAATGGAAATATTTTAGAATTCATTGCCCGTTTCAGTTTGGATAATGCATCGGAGAAACCGTTTGATGGATCGTCAATTGTATCCCTTAGCGAAATAGGTTTTGTATCGAAAAATGTTTCACAGCTCAGTGACGAAATTTGTAAAAAGTATGATCTTTCGCTATTTCCAAAGCAACCCAAACTAAATAAATTTATTGTTTTGGGGACAGATACGGGACTTTTTATCCTTGTGGAAGAAAACAGGGATTGGTATCCCACGGATAAAAAAGCAAAATCGTTCTGGACCAAAGTGGTATTTTATAATGATGGAAAAACGAGAGAAATTGAAGTTTTTTGAATGAAAAATTAAAGTTAAGATGTTCACTTGGGTAAGCGTTTTTTTTTATAAATAATAGGATTGTTCTTTGTTTTATAAATAAATCCTACATTCGAATAGTTAGAAAAACTAAATCGACAACACAAAAAACGCATTGCGTTTTTTGTATTACTGGAATTAAAATTATAAGAACCAAATAATTAAGAGCCTGTTTAAAATTTAAATATTAGAATTTTAAGCAGGCTCTAAGTGTGTAAGTTAGCTGTAATATGATCTCGAAACAAAAAAATATGATTCAAGTTATAAAAAATGATATTACAAAAATCTCAGTTGATGCAATAGTAAACGCTGCTAATTCATCTCTTATGGGTGGCGGTGGTGTTGATGGAGCAATTCATAGAGCTGGAGGAAATGCAATACTGGAAGATTGTAGAAAAATTATCGCTAGACAAGGAAGTTGTAAGACTGGGGAAGCGGTAATTACTACTGCAGGAAAACTTCCAGCCAATTATGTAATACATACAGTTGGTCCAGTTTGGAATGGTGGAAATAAAAATGAAAAAGAAAAACTTGCTGACTGCTATAAAAATTCATTAAAACTTGCTGTAGAGAACAACTGCAAATCTGTTGCATTTCCAAGTATTAGTACTGGTGTATATCGATTCCCAAAAGATGTGGCAGCCCAAATTGCAGTTAAGACAGTTTCTGAATTTCTATCAAAACATAATGAAATTGAAAAAGTAATATTTGTTTGTTTTGATGATGAAAATGAAATTTTAATAAATAAAGAGTTAAACAAAATTTAGCACAGCTAAACAGTGGTAACCGTTGCCAGCTCTTTTCAAAATCTAAATGAAAGGAAAAAAGATATAAAAACAAACCTCGTTTATCCCGAAGTTTCGGGATAAACGAGGTTTGTTTTTGTATACTATTTAGGGTTTCGGCTCCCTCTCCTTTGGAGAGTCACGAGGTTTCGGGAAGGGTGAGGATTTTATTTTTTTTACGAAAACACCACCGTTTTGTTATCATAAACCATCGTTTTTCTCTCGGCATGTAATTTTATGGCTCTAGCCAAAACCATGCGTTCCAAATCACGTCCTTTCATAATAAAGTCTTCTATAGAATGACTGTGTGAAACTCGGGCAATATCTTGTTCAATAATCGGACCTTCATCTAATCCTTCGGTCACATAATGACTGGTGGCTCCAATAATTTTCACGCCGCGTTTAAAAGCAGAATGATAGGGTTTAGCTCCAGGAAATGCCGGAAGAAAGGAATGATGAATATTGATAATTTGATTTTTGTATTGCGCAATTAAATTTGGCGTAATAATTTGCATGTAGCGCGCCAAAACAATAAAGTCAATATCATACTGCTCCAGCAAATCAATTTGCTTTTGTTCCCCTTCGGCCTTAATGTCTTTGGTGAAAGGAACATAATGAAACGGAATAGAAAAACGTTCCGCCACTGATTTCAAATCCTCATGGTTGCTTATAATCAAAGGGATTTCAAGAGGTAATTCACCAGCGCTGTATCGTCCTAAAATGTCATACAAACAATGGTCGTATTTAGAAACAAACAGCGCCATTTTTGGTTTTTCATCTTGTGTGTACATTTCCCAAGACATATTAAACGGATTTGCTAAATTAGCTTGAAAATCAGTTTTGATAGCTTCAATATCCCAATTTTTGGCACTGAACTCACATTCCAAACGCATGAAAAATACGTTTTCATCGGCATCCACATGTTGGTCCAGATAGATAATATTACCGTCAATTGAGGCAATATAATTGGTAACAGAGGCAATAATTGCTTTTTGGTCTTCGCAATGTATAAGTATGGTAATTTTTTGCATTTTATATATCTCTTTCGACTTTAGTCCGTATAGTGTTTTTCAAAACTAAACTTATTTCTTTTTATAAAAAAATTTGATTTTAGTGTTTATGTTTTAAAAATAGCTAACGGTTTAATAATATGACTATCCGTAAATAATGCTAAAGAAAAATTTAGCTACAAATTTCACGAATTTGTCACGAATTTTTATCCTAAAAGAAAAATTAAACACCAATTCGTGAAATTTGTGGCTACGTCTAATGAACTCGTACTTGGTCTGTTTTTTTAACAGCTGTGATAACTTTACACTAATATCATCAAATGGATATTTTTCTGTATAACAAAAAAACACACTCGGGACTCTCAATCCCGAAGCGTCGGGAGGGAATTCGACCCTGCTAACATTTAAACCTTTAGTTGTTTTTTATGTAAATAAGTCGATTAAATTAAATCTTGTCCTGCATCGCAAAAACTTTTTGCAATAAAACGGAAGTTCTGGAACTTAAATTTGTTCTGATATTTTTTTCTTCAATGGCAATCATCTTGAAAACACCATTCATCGCTTGATTGGTAACATAATCAGTCAAGTCCGGATTTACTTTATTTACTAATGGAATGCTGTTGTATTTTGTTATAATGTTAGACCAAACTTTATCAGCACCTACTTTAGTGAATGAATTTTTTATAACAGGATTAAATTTTCCGTACAAAGCAGTCGAGGTGCTATTTTGTAAATAATTAGTCGCTGAACTTTCATTTCCCATCAAAATCGATTTGGCATCCATAAAAGTCATGTTTCTCACCGCATCCACAAATATAGGAGTAGCTTCCTTCACGGCATCTTCGGCAGCACGATTCAATACTTTCAAACCTTCATCAGCCAATGAACTTAAACCAATTCTTCTCAAACCGGTATCTACTTTTCTTAATTCTTCCGGTAATAAAATTTTTACGGCTTCATTTCTGTAAAAACCATCTACCGCGGTCAATTTTGTTACTTGTTTAGAAATTCCATTATTTAGTGCTTCCTTCAATCCACCTGCAATATCTACCCCTCCGATTCCCTGAGTTTGGGGTAATTGATTAAGAACCTGTTGCATTTCGGCACAACTGGAAAGAGAGATCACCACCATTAAAAATAAAATTTTTTTCATCTTAAATTGTTTTTATAGGTTTAATTCGTCTGTTTGCCATACGGCTTGTGTAAAAATACTACTTATTCAAAAACAAAGCCATAATTTATTTTTAGGAGCACAAATTTTAGTGTTTATTTGGGAGCAGTTGTCCCGCTGTCCGCTGTATCCTCGCTGAAAAAGCGAGGGATGCCGCTTCCATCGGGGCTAAATAACAAAATCCTTGCTTATTTATCAACAACTATGACAGACATTAAATAATTTTTAAAATAAAATCGTAAATTGCACACTTAAATTATCATATTCATAAAATGGAACCCGTAAAACCGTATATCCCTGTTAATAAAGTAAGAATTGTCACCGCAGCAGCCCTTTTTGATGGTCACGATGCAGCAATCAACATCATGCGTAGAATTATTCAATCTACAGGTGTTGAGGTGATCCATTTGGGTCATGACCGTAGTGTGGAGGAAGTTGTAAATACAGCGATTCAAGAAGATGCCAATGCCATTGCTATAACATCGTATCAAGGAGGACACAACGAATATTTCAAATACATGTACGACCTGCTTCAGGAAAAAGGAGCCGGACAAATCAAAATATTTGGCGGTGGAGGAGGAGTGATTTTGCCTTCTGAAATAGCTGAATTACAAGCCTACGGAATCACAAGAATTTATGCGCCAGATGATGGACGTGCCATGGGATTGCAAGGAATGATCAATGATTTAGTACAACAATCGGACTACGCTATTGGAGATAAACTGAGTGACGAAATCGATCATCTTGAAGAAAAAAATCCAAAAGCAATTGCCAGAATCATTTCATCAGCTGAGAATTTCCCTGATGTAGCGGCAGCAACTTTAGATGCAATTCATAAAAAGAACACCGATTGTAAAACGCCAGTTCTTGGAATTACAGGGACGGGTGGAGCAGGAAAATCATCTTTGGTTGATGAATTAGTCCGTCGTTTCCTTATCGACTTTCCAGAAAAAACTATAGGGTTAATCTCTGTCGATCCATCAAAAAGAAAAACAGGTGGTGCACTTTTAGGAGATAGAATCCGTATGAACGCGATCAACAATCCTCGTGTTTATATGCGTTCTTTAGCTACACGTCAATCTAATTTGGCTTTGTCTAAATATGTAGCCGAAGCAATCCAAGTAATCAAAGCGGCAAATTATGACATCATTATCCTGGAAACTTCCGGAATCGGGCAATCTGATACAGAGATTATGGATCATTCTGATGTTTCATTATATGTAATGACACCTGAATTTGGAGCTGCAACTCAATTAGAAAAAATTGACATGCTTGATTTCGCTGATTTAGTGGCGATAAACAAATTCGACAAACGCGGTTCTCTTGATGCTTTAAGAGACGTTAAAAAACAATACCAACGCAACCATAACTTATGGGATGCTAATTTAGATACACTTCCTGTTTTCGGAACAATTGCTTCGCAGTTCAACGACCCGGGAATGAATACGCTGTACAAAGCGATTATGGATAAAGTCCATGAAAAAACTAATTCTGATTTGAAATCAACGTTTAAAATCACGCGTGAAATGAGCGAGAAGATTTTCGTTATTCCACCACACAGAACCCGTTATTTATCTGAAATTGCCGAAAGCAACAGGAAATATGATGTTACTGCGGTAAGCCAAGAACAAGTTGCCCAAAAATTATACGGGATTTTCAAAACATTGGAAAGTGTTTCCGGAAAATTCCCAGTCATAAACAAAACTGGAATCGATGATGATTCGGTATTGCCAAGTGCTTTGGAAACCGAAAAACAAGGAGTTGCTGAAAATAAAATTTTTCTAAATCTTTTACTCAATCAGTTTGATAAAGTAAAAATGGATTTGGATCCCTACAATTGGGAAATCATTTTGACTTGGAACGAAAAAGTAAACAAGTACAAAAATCCGGTTTACACATTCAAAGTTCGTGATAGAGAAATAATGATGGCGACGCATACAGAGTCACTTTCGCATTCTCAAATCCCGAAAATTGCTTTGCCAAAGTATCAGGCTTGGGGTGATATTTTACGTTGGTGTCTGCAGGAAAATGTTCCCGGAGAATTTCCTTTTACCGCTGGTTTGTATCCTTTCAAACGCGAAGGAGAAGATCCTTCTCGTATGTTTGCAGGTGAAGGCGGACCGGAAAGAACCAACAAACGTTTTCATTATGTAAGCGCGGGATTACCGGCAAAAAGATTATCAACTGCTTTTGACAGTGTAACTTTATACGGAAACGATCCACATGTACGTCCGGATATTTATGGAAAAATCGGTAATGCCGGAGTTTCCATTTGTTGTTTGGACGATGCAAAAAAATTATATTCTGGGTTTGATTTGGTTCATGCCATGACTTCGGTGAGTATGACTATCAATGGGCCGGCGCCAATGTTGTTAGGGTTTTTCATGAATGCCGCGATCGACCAACAATGTGAGTTTTACATTAAGGATAACGGTATTGAAAAAGAAGTTGCCGAGAAAATCAACAAAATATATAAAGAAAAAGGAGTCGAAAGACCGCATTACCAAGGCGATTTACCCGAAGGAAATAACGGTTTAGGTTTGATGCTTTTGGGCGTTACCGGAGATCAGGTTTTACCTTTGGAGGTGTATAATGATATCAAAGCAAGAACCTTGTCTCAAGTTCGTGGAACGGTTCAAGCTGATATTCTTAAAGAAGACCAAGCACAAAATACCTGTATTTTCTCTACTGAATTTGCTCTTAGATTGATGGGTGACGTGCAGGAATATTTCATTACTAAGAATGTAAGAAACTTTTATTCGGTTTCTATTTCTGGGTATCACATTGCTGAAGCGGGAGCAAATCCTATCACGCAATTGGCTTTCACTTTATCGAATGGTTTTACTTATGTGGAATATTATTTGAGTCGTGGAATGAATATCAATGATTTTGGACCGAACTTATCGTTCTTTTTCTCGAATGGAGTAGATCCTGAATATGCAGTTATAGGTCGTGTGGCGCGTAAAATTTGGGCGAAAGCCATGAAAAACAAATACGGGGCTAACGAGCGTGCGCAAATGTTGAAATACCATATTCAAACGTCAGGTCGTTCTTTGCATGCACAGGAAATTGATTTCAATGATATTCGTACCACTTTGCAAGCGTTGTATGCGATTTATGACAACTGTAATTCATTGCATACGAATGCGTACGATGAAGCAATCACAACGCCTACGGAAGAGTCAGTGCGTCGTGCGATGGCGATTCAATTGATTATCAATAAGGAATTAGGTTTGGCCAAAAACGAAAACCCAATTCAAGGTGCTTTTATCATCGAAGAACTGACAGATTTAGTTGAAGCTGCGGTTTTGCAAGAATTTGATAGAATTACAGAACGTGGTGGCGTTCTTGGAGCCATGGAAACAATGTACCAACGTTCTAAAATTCAGGAGGAAAGTTTGTATTATGAAACTTTAAAACATACAGGAGAATTCCCAATCATTGGTGTCAATACTTTTTTAAGTTCCAAAGGTTCTCCAACGGTAATTCCAGCCGAAGTAATTCGTGCCACCGAAGAAGAAAAACAATATCAAATTGATATGTTGAGCCATTTACACCAGTCCAATCAAGATACAGTAAAGGAACATTTGAATACGCTTCAGGAAGCTGCCATTAAAAACGAAAACTTATTCGAACATTTAATGGAAGCGACGAAGGTTTGTTCTTTGGGACAAATTACTTCGGCCTTATTTGAAGTTGGTGGGCAATACAGAAGAAATATGTAGGGACTACATTCGTTAACAATTGATTGGAAAATAATTGTCAGCGAATCAAGTGCTATTGTTTTTTGCTTTTTTTTAATATAGGAATAAAAATTTTATACCTTTGACTAAAACACTAAAGAAATGCGTACAGTAGAAATAAAATTATACGATATTTTTAGAAAGGATTTAAAACTAGATGACGATAGAGCTAGGTTTTTAGCCGAAGTTATTCAAGAAACAGTAAAAGCCGAAGTTAGCAATCGACATGTAGAATATAAAAGCCAATTAAAAGAAGATATATTTAAAATTGAGATACAGCTCAACTCAAAGATAGAACAGTCAAAAACCGATATGATTAAATGGATGTTTGCTTTTTGGGTTGGTTCAACGATCACAACTTTGGGTGGATTGCTTGCAATTCTTAAATTTATGAAGCCTTAATTAAAATAGATGACTGTCCGCTAAGCGGACTAAATTTACAAAAGAGAAATATTTTTAAAAAAGTTAGCCACGAATTACACTAATTTTCACCAATTTTTTAAAAATTAAAATAGAAATTCGGGGTAATTCGTGTAATTCGTGGCTGGAATAATTGATTGGTATTAGTTACGGACAGTCATATTAAAATAATATTTTTAGAGATTAATAAAAGGACCTTTCAGACCCGATGTTTCGGGAGGAAGGTCTTTTTTTTTGTTTTTTATTCCTCCTTCGTCGGACACGAGGGCTATGCCCGAACTGGCGAAGCAATGACAAACTATGTGGAATGTTTGTGTGTGGATTCCTCTTCCGTCAGAACTGTAAAGGTTACTTAATTCGATAGCAAAACTAAACATTAACATTTATTTAAGTACTCCAATAATCGTTTGGAATTAGAAAACGATTCCTTTAAAATTAGACTAAAATAAAGATATATAGTTCTTGTTATTCCGTGATAATCAGTCAATAAATTTACGTGGCGTAATTCTCATAATGTGCTAATTGTTAGTATTTTAACAAAAAAACAACATATTTAAGTAGTTGAAAATCAAATAGATGAGGCGTTAGTGGTTAGAGCACTTTATTAGCTTATTTTTTTTAGATGTTTTAACTTAATTTTACTTAATGAATTAATTTTAAGGTTATGAAAAACATTATCATTTCCAATTTTCATCCCATTCTGGTTGGTAAATTATTTGAGCAGGAAAAGCTTAATCAGTACACCAAATTTTTATATTATCATTTCCAAAATCTCCCAAAATCGGATAGTACAGGAAATGATGGTATTAATCACGAAACAGTAAGTTTTGAGTTTATATCTGATCAGGTGGATAAGTATTCTGTTTCTCCCGAAAGCATTAATAGCAGACAAAGTATAATTTTTGAAGAGGTTGAGGATTTTATTGAAAATATAATGGACATTACTTCGCCTTCAGATTATCATTTTCCCAGTGGTTTTGAAGTCAAGCTAGGCAATTCTTTTGGGCCTAAAATTGAGGTTCGAATGGAATGGTTTAAAAGAAAAATGGGTTCTGTTTTTGATGAATTTTATTCTGATGTTACCATAAGGCCTGAAAATCTTGTTCATGTCACCTGTTCAGGCTATTCTTCTCCCAGTGTGGCGCAGGAAGCAGTAATAGAAAGGAATTGGGAAACGGTTCAGGTTACCCATTCGTATCATATGGGGTGTTATGGTGCTTTTCCTGCTATTCGTACGGCCAGCAGCTTAATATGTGCCAGTCTAATTAACGGAAGAGCGGATGTGGTTCATACGGAATTATTGTCCGCACATTTGAATTTAACAGCGTTCTCTCCCGCAAATACCATGATTTGTTCGCTTTTTGCGGATGGTTTTATAGGCTATTCTTTATATGAAGAAAAATCATTCCTGAATGATGATACGATTCAAGAGAAAAAAGGATTGCGAATTTTAGCTTTTCACGAGGTTATCATTCCGGATTCATTAGAAGATATGTCCTGGGATTTAGGAGAGTATAATTTTTTAATGACACTTTCTAAACGAGTTCCTGTTTTTATTCGTAAAAACATCAAATCTTTTTTGACAACCCTTTGTAAAAAAGGTGGTGTAGATCTTGAAGAACAGAAATCTAAGATGCATTTTGCCATTCACCCGGGTGGGCCTAAAATTATTGATTATGTGGTAGGCGAAATAGGATTGTTAAAAGAACAGGCTCGTTGGTCTTATGAAGTGTTACGCCTTCATGGAAACATGTCTTCTGCCACGGTCCCTCATATTTTTAATGAAATTATAAATGATTCAACCATCGAATCAGGGACCAAAGTTGTAGCGATGGCATTTGGGCCAGGTCTTACGGCAACAGGGCTCTTGCTAGAAAAGGTGTGATTTTTTTAAAGTAAAATCTTGATTGTTAAAGCTTCATAATAAACCAATATTGTTTTTTTAAAACTCCCGATGTTTAGGTAACTGAATGAACAAATGTGACGCATTAATTTAATATGACTATCCGTAAATAATACTAAAGAAAAATTTAGCCACAAATTTCACGAATTTGTCACGAATTTTTATCCTTAAAAGAAAAATTAAACACTAATTCGTGAAATTTGTGAAAATTCGTGGCTAAAAAAATAATATGACAGTCCGCAATATGTTCCAAAGGATAGAATATGGCACACAGATAACACGGATTGAACGGATTTTGCACAGATTTAAATAAACAGTTTGATTCACCAAGTAAAAAAATCCGTGTAAATCGGTATAATCTGTACAATCTGTGGGCTACTATTTATGCTTTATAAATGTACAAACGACGAAAATTGTATTCGAAATGATTTTAGTCCGCATTACGGATAGTCATAAAAAATAATATGACTGTCCGTAACTAATACCAATCAATTATTCCAGCCACGAATTACACGAATTACCCCGAATTTCTATTTTAATTTTTAAAAAATTGGTGAAAATTAGTGTAATTCGTGGCTAACTTTTTTAAAAATATTTCTCTTTTGTAAATTTAGTCCGCTTAGCGGACAGTCATCAAAAATAATTATAGTCCGCTAAGCGGACGGTCATATAATTTAATCGAGTTACTTACATAAATACCAATGCTAAGTCCAATGAACTCGTACTTGGTCTGTTTTTTTAACAGCTGTGGTAACTTTACACTACTATCATCAAATGGATAGTTGCCTTTAAAAACAAAAAACACACCCCTATCCCGAAGCCTCGGGACTCTCAAGAGGGGAATTCGACCCTGCTACCATTAAACCTTTAGTTGTTTTTTATGTAAAAAAGTCGATAATTTAAACCTTCACCGCAAATTTTTACGCAAACCCTCACCACAAACTTGTCATTTCGACAGAGGAGAAAACTAACGTATAGCATGTTACCGCGTGGAATAATCGTGTGGAGATTCCTCCTTCGTCGGACACGAGGACTATATCCGAACTGGCGAAGCAATGACAAACTGAGTGGAATAACTATACTGAGATTCCTCCTTTCAGCCATGAAGGTCTTTTTTATTGTCATTTTCAGTTCGTTCCAACATTTCTGAAGAATAAAAATCAATATTTTAAAATCCTTGTGCCGCTTCCGAAATTTTTGTAAAAAATGAGACAATTTTAATATTTTAAGATTATCAATAATTGTCCAAATTTTTCATCAAAAAATCAATATAAATGCTATAACGTGATTAAAGTACAAGAGATGTTTATCGCTTTTAACATTATTTTTTAATTAACAAAACTTATGTAATAAATTACTTAATTAATTGATAATCAAGCAGTTAACGAGTGATTTAGTATTAATATTTTATTGGTGTAAAGCTTTTCTTAGCGAACAGTGTTCTTTGTCGGGAATAATAGAATGTTGTCTTGTTTAGGCCTATTTTTTTTCCTTTTTTTGGTGTAATACCTAACTTTGGTTTAACAAAAATTTATTTGATTAGGTTGTTTGTCAAGCAACTTTCAGGTTAATAAAAGGATTTTTTTTGTTCCCCAAAATAAAATATCCTTTAGATGATGGACTACTTCATTAAATTATTTTTTGAAGATGTTTCGTTTTTCTGCAAGTTTTCTCCCCCGAGTCTGAAAACTTTGTTCAATACCTATCGTATTAATTTCAATGCTAATTGTTTTAGATTAGAGTTTTAAGGTTGCTTTTTTAAGCGACTATCTGGTTGATAAAGAATTTAGTTATTGTTCCCCACAATAAAAATCCTTTGGATGATGGAGTACTTCATAAATGTGTTTATGAAGGTGTTTTTGTTTTATCTGTAAGTTTTCTCCCCAAGTCTGTAAATTTTCCTTTTTTCTAATTTATGATGTAAAAATACTTTTATTATGAAAAAGAATACAATTTCGAAGTTTTTCGATGTTTTATCTAGCAAAATAAATTGTTGCTTCTCAACGAAAAACACTGTTTCTGAATTAAATTTTTTTAAATTTAAGGAGAGAAATTCAATTGATTACCTGTCAAATTTATGGTCTTGTTATTGGCGTCAGTCGCTTGCTTTGCCATTTATGTTGGCAGCAATTTTAATGACGGGTTATAGAGTTAATGCACAAGGGTCTATTAAAGGTGTAGTGCCAGTACAATACCCCCATAGTGGTTCCGGAGTTGATGGCGATGCCTTTGCTCATGAACCTATTGGTACTATATATGAAGGAGTAGGTGACTTGTTTGACCTATTGCATCCTACTATAGCCGGTCATGGTGTGGTTAACCCATTTACAGGTGAAGTTTTTTACAAACCCACAAGCCCTGTCACTGTGCCGGTCAGCTATTTTCTTCAGGATCCTTATCAAAATGATCCAACCATATTTACCCGCTCTAATAAGATAAATGATAATCCAAACACCTATACTTGGGGTGCAGGATCTTCGCCTAACAAAAATGAAATCCAAAATTGTGGTGCTCATTTTAGTTATGGTGATCCGGGTGTAATAGGTGGAGTAAGTATTGATGATGAAACCTTTGTCACCGGTACTAGTGGACCTGGAGTTGCTACGGATTTGTGGTGTCTTTTTGCAGGTGACCGTCAGGTAACCAATGGGAGCAGTTACATCGATTTTGAGTTTTTGCAGGCTCCTTTAACGATTACTGGCGCTATCTTTGGTCCCGCTGACCCCCTAAGTGGTGTTGCACCAATTACAGGAGGTAGTGGCGGATTTACGACATTAGGAACCCAAGGGGGACGTACAATCGGGGACATATTGCTCACTATTGAATTTACCCAAGGAGGAGGTGACGCTAATGTTGTGATTCGGATATGGACAGCAAAAGCGGGAGGCGGGTATGAATATGTAATTCATCCCAACTCTGAATTTTTTGGCGATGTTTATTTAACCAATAACTTTTCGACTACCTCAGTACCCTTTGATACCTATGGAACCTCTCCTGGTGTTTATGCTCCTAATCAATGGGCTGAAGGTGCTATCAATCTTACCCAAGTGCTCAAAGCAATTAATAATCCATGCTTTATAATCAGTACGCTGTTTATTAGAACAAGATCTTCAGGAAATTCAGCTCAATCTGAATTAAAGGATTTTCCGGGAGCTCCAATTCAGTTGAATTTGGATTTGAGTAATCTGGCAGTCACCTGCGCTGCGCCTGTTACTTTACCAGTATGCAGCACGACCGAAGCAATAACAACAGCTTACAATACTTGGAAAGCTGGTTTCAGTAATACGGGCGGAATTAGTCCAGTTACTGATAACCTGGCAGATTTTCCGCCTTTAGGCAATCTGACCTGTGGTGGACAATTGACTTTCGAATATAAAGTATTTGATGCTTGTCACGAAGTTCCTAAAACATGCACTAGTACTTTTACTGTTGTAAAAGACGAGGTCATACCAGTAATCGCAGCTTTACCTGCCGCGTCCACAATCAATTGTCCAGCCGTGCCTGCCTTTGCGCAAGCGACAGCAACGGATAATTGTACGGTTGCTTCTTTGACTTTCAATGATGTAACTACACCAGGCAACTGTGCCGGAAATTACAGTGTAACCAGAACATGGACTGCTACAGATGATTGTGGAAACTTCTCCACCGCTACGCAAACCATCAATGTTCAGGATATCACTGCACCGGTAATCGCAGCTTTACCAGCTCCATCCACTATCAATTGTCCAGCACTTCCTGCCTTTGCGCAAGCTACTGCTACCGACACTTGTGATGCATCGGTAACGTTGACTTTCAATGATGTAACTACACCAGGCAACTGTGCCGGAAAT
>NZ_JBLNKS010000005.1:0-216127 GCF_048276375.1 Flavobacterium sp. ZB4R12
TTGTTTTCTCTTAAGGCATCGGGATGCTTTTTTTTGTAGTCATAATACTGTTTTTTAATTATATTAGCAAAGTAATTAAAATTCAGATTGGTGCTACCGAAGGTTTAGTTCAACAGCTACTACAACGGATTTGGGCAATAGGCTTAATGGAAAGTTGGTTTTGTATTTGGGATGATTTGGCAAATCCGAAAATAGGGCTTAATTTAATCCCAAACCCGCTGTAGTAGCGGGACGTTGTGTGCAATTGCCAAAAACAATACCAAAGTCATCAATTAAAACATATGAAAAAGATTATTCAGATTATAGGATTTTGCTTTCTATTTTTCAACTTAACTGCTTTTAGTCAATCAATTAAAATGGAAAAGGATTCACTTTGGACAATAGACGAAATTTCTAATATGTCTGTTTATCTATATCAAAAAGTCACAGATACATCAGGAATAGGTGGAACTGGAACAATAATTAATCACAATAAACGATATTTTCTTTTGACCGCAAATCATGTCGCAAAGGAAATGAAAGTAAATTCACAAATTGTTTTTCGCATAACTGGTGATAAACCTATAATTTTAAATCTTTCCTTATTTACTCCTAATCATAAAATTGATTGGATTAATCACAACGAAGCAGATTTATCTATTATTGAACTTTTACCTTTTAATAATGATGTTCAAAAACGATTTGATGAATCATCATTTTCATCAAAGTTTATATACAAGGGACAAGATACTCTACCGAGAGATAATGATGTGACATTTTTTGGTTATCCATTACTTGATTTGAATCTTAAACATTTTTCATCGCTAAGTTTTACTGCATATCTTGCGAGTGGCTTAATTACCAATAAAAGATATGATACTAAATCAAAATGCACTTTTTATTATTTAGATCAACCGAGTATGCAAGGAGCAAGTGGTGGTGGCGTATTTTGTTCAGTCAAAAAAGCAATGTATATGGGTTCTGGTAGGACTTTATTAATTGGAGTTGTTCACGGAACAGCTGGAGATAATACTGGTGGAAAATTAGCTGCAATTACGCCATCATTTTACATTTGGGA
The DNA here is from genome assembly GCF_048276375.1 of Flavobacterium sp. ZB4R12. Classification (NCBI taxonomy): domain Bacteria; kingdom Pseudomonadati; phylum Bacteroidota; class Flavobacteriia; order Flavobacteriales; family Flavobacteriaceae; genus Flavobacterium; species Flavobacterium sp. ZB4R12. The sequence continues at coordinate 1,058 of NZ_JBLNKS010000005.1, forward strand.
TTTATTAAATAAATTAAATTAAACTGCACACAACAGCTAGGGTTTCGTTGCGTGCGTAGCACAAACAATGAAACTCGTGTTGAACGGAATCGTTTACACTTTCAATACAGTTTTCCCCAGATTTAGTCAATAGTTTTTAATTTATAGTTGGTCTTATAATTACAGTTTCCCTAACAATCAAATGATAATTTATTCCCAAAGCGGAGCAATGTGTTATAAGGTTCGCAGTAACTTTAACCAAAAAAATAAAAACATGAGTTTATTTGAAAAATTTGGAGAAAAAAATAACACTGCCGAAAATCGCGTAACCTCAGAATTTGAAGCTTGGGTTGGAATTTTATATTCTTGTATTTCCGCGGATAATCAAATTAAGGATTCCGAAACAGCATCATTATCCAAATTGTTATATTCTAAAGAGAAATTTATTGGAATCGATATTGCACCTCTTTATGCAAAATCATATCATTTAAAAACGGAACTGGGGCAGTTAAAATATATTTCTGCTTGTTGTGAACTAATTAAAGAAGAAGATAAAGAAACGGTATTTGCCCTTGCTTTGGAAATATTACTTGCTGATGGCACACTGGGGAAAGAAGAAAAAAACGTGATTGAGGTTCTATCAAAACAACTTAAAATAGATACTGGAATGACCAGTAAAATTATAGAAGTTATATTCTTGAAAAATAAAGGTAATCTTAAAGAAATATAAACAACTGCTGCAAGATTTAGTACTCTGCTTAAAAATAGATGAATTCCAAAATCACTTTTTTTTTTTTTCAAATATCAGTGATAAACCCAAAAGAGGATTTCCGTACGGTCATTCTCTTTTTTTATTTCATAACCTCTTTATATTAAATTAATTGCTTAATTTAGAATATTCAAAATAACAAACAACAAGCCAGCACCAAAAATTCATAAACGTTGTTTTTAAAAATTATTAAACCATCAAAAAGAAAATTAAAATAGCGAAACAAAATATTCACGAAAGACTGCATCGGGAGCCCTATTTTACGCATCCCAGATTAAAGTTTCTTCCCAATATTGTTGTGAATCTGATTAGTTTTATAATCGCATTTGCTGTGATTGGCACTTTGCTTTATTTTATCCTGAATTATTTGATTAAGAAATTTTATCACTTGGATTAAAACAAGTTTTTCATTTGCTAAAAAAAGCTATAAAATCAGTAATTTAAAAAGGTATAAAAAAACCCGTCTCGTTACACTAAACGAGACGGGTTTTTTCTTTTACTTTTGTTTTTTTTAAATTATAATTTTTATTGTTGTTAGTTTCACTAACATTGAATTTGAGTGCAGCTGTTTAAAAACAAAAATAGTGTTGCCTAAATAATTAAAAATCATACTTATTTCGAAAAAGCTACTTCACTGCTGTACCATCTTTAATTTCTTCTGAAACCACTTTTACAAGGAGGGAATTTTCAGGAATATTCCCAAAAATTTCGACCCGATTTTCCAATTCTCGACCTTTCTGAACTGGTGTTTTTATCGTTTTATTATTTTCTACTCTCAACACATAAACGCCGTCACTGGAAGTCACAACGGAAGATTTCGGCACAACATAATTGCTGTCTTTTGCCTTCAAAGGCAAAAGAACTTCAGCAACCATTCCTGGCAATAGTTTTTTAGTTTTATTGACAACATCCAGTTCCACGCGTTCGGATCGGAGTCTGCTGTCTAAAGCTCCAGACATACGCGCTATTTTAGCATTAAAAGTCTGGTTATTGATTGATTTTACATTAAAAGTCAGTTCATTACCAATTTTTAGATAGCCGGTGTAAAGCTCAGGAACATAGACTGACAAACGCAATTTAACCTGCTGTTGGAGGGTAAACAAAGGTGACTCCGATCCTTTTCCTGCTGGACCAACATAGGCACCAGGATTTACATTCCTAGCTGAGATGATTCCGTCAAAAGGCGCTCGAATTTCCAGATAGCTTTTCATAATCGTAATTTCTTTATAAGCTGCTTTAGTTGCCATATATTGAGCATAATCGAAATTTTTTCGGGCAGTAGCCTGTTCCAGATCATTTTTGGAAATTGTTCCTTCTATTTTGCTGGTTTCAAAAAGCCTGTCGAAGGTGCTTTTGCTGGCGGTATAAATGGCTTTTTGCGAAAGCTGTCTGGATTGGGCAGCAGCCAGTTGGGAACTGATTTCCGGCGCTTCCAAAATTATTAATAACTGCCCTTTTTTAACCTGCGAACCAATATCAACTTTGAGTTCTTTGACAAAACTGCTCACTTTGGCATAAATATCCACTTGTTGAAAACCAGTCAGTTCAGCCGGAATACGGAGTTCGGTAGCTAATTTTTCTTTACTGATGGTAAAGGTTTCCATAGCCGGAGCGGTATCTATAGTTACAATTTCTTTCTTTTCAGAATTGCAGCCAATTAAAGTACTTGTCAGCACTAAAAATAAAATCGATGTTTTTAATAATTTATTTTTCATTTTGTTGGTGTAAATGTAAAGATGATATATAATGTTTGCTTTCCTTGTCTTCCGGATCTAGGGATATAGATTGTACAGAAGCTTTACCTTGTGCCCAGGAAAAAATCAATGGTAAAATAATCAGTACTGTACAAGTGGAAAATAATAATCCTCCGATTACGGCTCTTCCCAATGGAGAAACCTGATCACCGCCTTCACCATGTCCGATTGCCATCGGAAGCATTCCGGCAATCATTGCTACACTAGTCATAATAATAGGACGAAGCCTCAGAGAAGCGGCTTCACGTGCAGACTGTAGTGCATTGCCGTTGTGTTTTCGCAGTTGTTCAGCATTAGTAACGAGTAAAACGGCATTGGCAATAGAAACTCCAACTGACATGATAATCCCCATATATGATTGTAAATTTAGAGTAGAACCTGTAATAAGGAGTAGTGCTAAAGAGCCTAAAACCACGGCAGGAACAGTTGTTAGGATGACTAATGAAATTTTGAAAGACTGGAAATTAGCCGAAAGCATCAGAAAAATAACTACAATAGCAAGTAATAGGCCCGTTTGGAGACTGCTCATTGTTTCATATAAAACCTTACTTAGGCCAATAGGCTTAATGGACAATCCTCTTGGAAGTTTTCCTAAAGATTCAATTGTTTTCTGCACGGCTTTGGAAGCAGTTCCTAAATCAGTGTGATCAATATTTCCGGTTACTGAAATATAGGGCATGGCTCCGATATTATCATTCTCTCCATAAGTGTGTGAGGATGTAATTGTAGCAACATCACTTAAAACCGGCCGTGATGCATTTTTAAGCAGTGGAATTTCTCTCAAATCATTTATACTTTTCATTTTGTTTAGAGGAACCTGAACTTGAACATTATAGGACAATCCTGCTTTTTCATCAATCCAGGTATTTTTTTCGGTATATCGGGAAGAAGAAGTGGAAGCAATCAATGAACGAGAAATCTCATTCATATCAATTCCCAGCTGGGCCGCACGAGTTCTGTCAATATTAATATCAAGAGTTGGATATTTTATGGGCTGGGCAATCTGTACATCTCTGAAATAATCAATTTTATTCAGTTTTTCGATAAGTTTGTGGGCATATTTTTCATTTAGTTTCTTGTTTTTTCCTGCAATTCTTATTTCAATTGGTGTAGGTGAACCTTGGCTCAGCACTTTGTCCGTTAGTTCAATGGGTTCAAAAGAGATTTTCACATCGGGCAGGATCTTTTTGATTCTCTGACGGAAATCATCTTTAAAAATATCCATATCGGTGTGATATTCTTTCAATCCAATCTGGAAGACCGCTTCATGTGGTCCGGCAGTAAACAAATAGATTGGCGAAACAGAAAATAATGAAGGATGCTGACCTACATACACGGAAGAAATAGCAATGTGTTCTTTTCCGACCATTTTTTCGAGTTCCTTTAGAACAGTTATCGCTTTTTCTTCTGTACGTTCAAGACGTGTTCCATCCGTTGCACGCAGTCTCATTTGGAACTGGCTTGAATTTACCTTAGGAAACACATCTTGGCCTATAATAGTCAGGAATAGTATCGCCAAACCGGTAATAACAAAAAGATATAGTAGCGTAACGGGTTTTCTGTAGGCAAAAAGCCGATCAATCAATAGCATGTAACGGCTTCTGAATCTTTCAAAACGGCTGATTTTGCCATCATTATTAAAATCTTCTCTTTGAATCAGAATTTTCTTCTGGTCAAAAGTATCTTCTTCTGACTCTATTGTCAGTCCAGATGCATTAAATTCAGCTTCGTCATCGGTTATATTCGAATCATGCGGCTTTTTTGGATGTTCTTTCATGAGCCAGTTTGCCATAACCGGAACAAAGGTTTGTGAGAGTAAAAAAGAGACAATCATCGAGAACCCAATTGCTAAAGCTAAAGGGAGAAACAAGGCACCGGGTATTCCAGTCATGGTGAATGCAGGGGCAAAAACGGCTAGAATACAGAGCAGGATTAACAACTTTGGCAAGGCAATTTCTTTACAGGCATCTAATATAGCCAGTGCTTTAGGTTTGCCCATATCAAGGTGTTGATGTATATTTTCGATAGTTACTGTACTTTCGTCCACTAATATTCCAATAGCTAGAGCCAGTCCACTCAACGACATTAGATTTATGGTCTGTCCAAATAATTTTAAGAATAACACACCCGAAATAATAGCAATGGGGATGGTGAGAATTACAATCAAGGCAGCTCTTCGGTCACCTAAAAACAATAAAACCATCAAACCAGTAAGAATAGCACCAATGATACCTTCGGTTATTAAGCTTTTTACAGAGTTGATTACATGTACTGATTGATCGAATTCATACGAAAGTTTTACATCTTTCGGCAAAGTATTTTGGATTTTTGGCAGTTCCGATTTTAATTTTTGAATTACATCCCAAGTAGAAGCATCCCCTGATTTGGCAATGCTAATATAAACAGAGCGTTTGCCGTTGACTAAAGCATACCCGGCAGTAATATCCGCACCGTCCTTTACCGTAGCCACATCGCCAAGGTACAGATTTTGAATACCGCCTTTAAATAAAGGTATCTTCTCAAAATCCTTAACCTCTTTAATGGTATTGTTAGTAGGTGTAATGTAGTTTTTATCACCTATTCTCAAATTTCCTGAAGGGGCGGTTTGGTTGTTGATACGGATGACTTCAACGATTTGGTCCGCTGTCAGGTTATGCGAACGAAGCAAGTCAGGGTCAACATTAACTTCAATAGTTCTTGGGCTTCCGCCGAAAGGGGGAGGAGACAATAATCCTGGAATAGCAGTAAAAGAAGCGCGCACATATACGTTGGCCAAATCCTGAAGTTCATTGTTGGAGCGGGTTTTACTGCTCAAAACCAATTGCCCGACAGGTAATGATGAAGCATCGAAACGAATGATGAACGGAGGCTGGGAGCCCGGTGGGAATACGGCCTGAATCCTGTTAGAAAGTGCGCTGAGTTCAGCAGCAGCCTGAGCCATGTTAGTGTTTTCGTAATAGGTTACCTTCATCAGTGTTAGTCCCTGAATATTTTTTGTTTCAATAGATTTTACTCCGTTGGCAAAAAGCATTACACTAACATAATTTTTTGCAAAATAAGATTCCATCTGATTGGGTGTGTAACCCCCAAAAGGGTGTGCCAGATATATAACCGGAAGATTCATTTTCGGCAGAATATCCACTTTAATGTCACGAACGGCACCTATTCCAAAAAAGAATAATCCAGTTACCAGCACCAATATAGAGATAGGTTTTCGAAGGGCAAAACGTATTAAATTCATCGATTTAAAAAATTAAAATTCATTAATAAATAGGTCAAAATCTCCTATGGCTGCCGCTTTCATCAAAAGTGATTGCCAGACATTGGTGTAAATAATATCGCGGTCGGTTTCCGCACGGTTCAATGCATATAGAGTCTGGGTGACATCCAGAAGGTTGGTCATTCCATTTTTGTACAAAGTGGTTTTCTGCAAATAGGCTTGTTGAGCTGCCTGCACCTGTTTTGGCGCTTCTATAAAATTTTCTATTGCATATTTTATTTTGGCGTCTGCTGCATCCGATTGTGTTTTTAATTGCAGGTCAATCACTTTGTATTCTTCTTGTAAACCTTCTGTAATCAATTTCTGTGCACTGATTTTTTTACTCAGCCTAGCGATGGAGGTCAGGTTCCAAGTAACACCAACGCCTAAAAGATAATTTTGTCGTGAAGGATCAATTCCGTCTAAATAATTTGGGGTAAAGGATTTTTGGTTCGCGGCATAATCTGGGTTAAATCCGGAAGCCCTAGCTTGGTAAATACCAAACAAACTGAAGGTGGGATAGTATTCCTTTTTAAAAAAACGAAGATGTTGTTCGCTGAAATCTATTCTGCTTTTATGATATTGTAATATCGGATTCAAGCTTTTATTTGAGGTTTCCAGAGATAGCATAGCTTTTGGGATTGTCGTTACAAAGGTAGTGTCCAATGCAAAATCCTGAATGGAAACGCTCATTAGTGCGATGAGTTTGTTGTTTTGTTCCTTAACCTGGTCTTTCACCTGATTTAGTGTGATTTTGGATCTGGAAACTTCGGCGGAAGCTAGTGTGGAATCTACTCCGGGAAGCAGTCCGTTTTTTACTCTTACTGCTGTAATATTTTGAAAGATAGCCGCCCTTTCGAGATTTTTTCTCTGAGAAATCAATAAGCGCTGACTAGCAAGTAAATTGAGGTATGCAGCTGCTATTTTAATTTTATGCTGGAATTTTTCCTGATTCAGATCTTTTTCGAAACGCTGTGCATCCGCTTTAGACAGATTTATTTTTTGTTTCATTCGGCCAAAAGTGAAAAAATCCCAATTGGCATTGACCAAGTATAAAGCTCCGAAAGCAGCATTCCAATTTTGTTTTTCCAACGGAAGTCCCGAAGAAGCCACTCCGAGTCCGCCAAAACCATAAAGCGGCCCATTTTGTCCGTTAACAGTTCCGTAGTCCTGTTGTGCAGAGAGATTGATATTCGGTAGATATTCTCTACGAACCTGTTTAACAGTTTCTTTGGAAGCATTGACATAATTGCTTTTTGCTTTTATCGTTCCGTAATTGGCAATTCCGGTTTCCAGCGCCTCTTTTAGCGAAAGCGTCTGGGAAAAACCCTCGGAAAAGAAAATCAGAAATAGAAAAAGGGTTAGTTTTTTTTTTGTCATTATCATGTTAAGAATAAATTTGAAATGCAAATCTAGCCTGTGGAATTCCTTTTGGACTGTTATAAATGACGAACACTTTTTATAAATGATGAATTGAATTGGTCATTATATCAGTTAAAATTTAAATTATATGTTGTTTCTTTGAGACTTTAATTCCTTATAAATGAAATGGAAATTTAAACCGATTTTGGAAAATAAATGGGAGCAGGAAACTGCTATTTTGGTTTTTTCTTTTATACTTTTTACGCTCAACGACTGGGTTTTTATACAGAGTTGGAAAGGTTTCAGTAACGGTTTACTCTATTTTTTTGTATTGTATTTTCATGCACAGCTCAATCGCTTTTTTTTGCTTCCAGTTTTATTAAAAAAACACCGTCCGGTTTTATATTTAATCCTTACCGTTGGATTAATAGCACTGTTTACGGCCTTTTTGTATGAAGTTTCGACGGAGTTTATTTATAAAAACTGTTTTTTATACAAATCAGCTCATCAAAAAAGCTATCAGTTTCAGTTTGCCACACTGTCTGGAACATTGGTTTGTATCTTGGGAACCATACAGATTTTAGAACATTATCGGGATCAAAAAAAGAAGTCAAATAAAGCGCTGTTATACAACCAGGTTCAGCTTAATGCGTTAAAGAACCAGTTCAATCCCCATTTTTTGTTTAATACCATGAATACACTTTATGGAATTAGCCTTCAATATCCGGAACGCACTTCGGAAATGATTATGGAAGTTTCACAACTAATGCGGTATCAGGTGGAGCAAGGGAATAAGGAGTTTGTTTTTTTAGAAAACGAAATCACGTTTATTACCAGCTACATACAACTGGAAAAAGAAAGGGTAGGTTACCGCTGTAGTATTGATTTCAATTATGAATGCGATCAGGAAGGACACTACGAAATTGCACCGATGCTGTTAATTACTTTTATTGAGAACGCTTTTAAACACGGAGCTGCTACAATTGAAAAGTGTTTTGTAACAATTGATATAAAGATCAGGAGAGGAAAATTGTACTTGGAAGTGTCCAATTCGGTTCCGCAGCATAAGAAGAAAGTGGCTTCTAATAAAATTGGTCTGAAAAATACGTTAGAAAGACTGGAAATTGTATATCCGAAAAAACACAATCTCAAAATCACGCAAAATGAGCAAGCTTATAATGTTAATTTAGAAATTCAACTCAACCGCGCATGACCGTAAGAAAATGTATTATAGTAGACGATGAACCTGTCGCGCATTATGTGTTGGTGAATTATATCAGTCAAAACCCACAATTGGAACTGGTGAAACAGTGTTATAACAGTATTGAAGCCTTAAATTATCTTCGGTCGAATGTTGTTGATTTGATGTTTTTAGACATTGACATGCCTGAAATTACAGGATTGGAACTTTTACGAACTCTGAATGAACCGCCTAAAACAATATTGACCACAGCCTATTCGGAATTTGCATTGGAGAGTTATGAATTCGGCGTATTTGATTATTTATTGAAGCCCATCTATTTCCCCCGTTTTTTAAAATCTATAGAGCGTTTCTTTTCTTCTTATACTGATGAAAAGCCCAAAATTAACAACCAAATTATTGCAGTAAAAATCGATGGGTTTATGCTTGATCTGAATGTAAATGACATTCTTTTTGCCCAGAGCTATGGCAATTACGTAAAAATTTTTACGCTCAAAAAAATCTATCTCGCCTCGATGACGACTAATGAATTGGAAAATAGTCTTTCATCAGAATATTTTATGCGCGTTCATAAGTCCTATATTGTTGCGATTGATAAAATTAAGGATTGGGAACGAAATACGGTCATCATCAATAACGAGAAAATCCCAGTGGGCATTACCTACAGGAGAGCATTGACAGAGCGATTAAAGTTTAATAATAATCAATAAGATAAAATATCAAAAATTAAAATTGAGTATAAAATTGGTGGTACTCATATTCGTTTTGTTGAAAACATAATTTTTGTTGTCGTAGGTTTCACCCAGGTTGAATTTATGCACATATAATAGTTGTACATCAAAACCTTTCAACAATCCTTGAAATTCATAACGAATATCAGCATTAGTCTGCACATAAGATGGCAATCCATATTTGTTTAATGCAACGTTTTTTACATCCGGCAAATCAAAATAGCCCACAGCCAGATGTGATTTGAATGTCTTTTTAGGATTCGTATATTGTATTTTAGTCATCAATGCATTTACATCACCAAAGCCTTCATTTCGTTCTCTGGGCATAAAGGTGTAAAATGGGTCTCGTCCCCATTCTCGTGGCATTAAATACCTTCCTTTGGCTGTTATTCGGTTGTAGTTTAAAGTCAATTTCAAAGTGCTGTTTTTCCAACCGAATCTTCCGCCAAAAGTTTGAGAATTACCGTTTTTTTGAAAATAGGTTTTGCTTTGATTTTCATTTCCACCAAAATCCAGTGCGTTTTGGTAAATAGTCTGAAACCCAAAAAGTAATTTCGAGTTTGGATTCAAATCGTATGTATAGTCCATTTGGAACAATACTGAATTAAACAGATTTTCAGCATATTGATTCCACAAAAGTGTTTTTAAATTCTTTACCGATTCATTTTGTATGCCAATAATATAAATTCCATTACTGTCTAAATTCCCTGCATAACCGGATTTTGTTCCATCAGGATTCACGCCTGTTGGATAAATCCCTATGGATTCTCCAACTTTAAAGTATTTCAGCGTGCTTCGTGGTGAAATTCCGTAGAGGTAGCCCACATTGATTTTAGTCTTTTTTATTTCATTAAAATCTACCCAAATACCATCCACTTCTGTAGGACGCATTCGGCCATCTTGAAGGTTTATAAATGAAGTATTCAGGAGTTGCTTTCCAAGGGTTATATTCGAATTTTTATAGTTGTATTTTAAATATAATTCTTCTAATCGGCTTAAATTGTCTTTGTTTGATGGGTTTTGAATATCAAAAAGTGCTAGTTCATATCGATTGGGAGCATTGGTGATGGGATCTTTTTCAGTAAAATCAGAGGAACCAATATTAAAAATATAATAGCCGCTTACGCCAAATTGAAAATTATGAAACTTAGCGGTTTCAAACTTTACGCCTCCGCCAAGGGCATTCGAATAATAATCAGATACCCCCTTTTCATTATTGGTATTCATGAAAAAATAGCGAAAATGTCCACTGAAATGTCCATTTTTGAAAGCATTTAAAATCGAGGTGGAATCAATTTTTTCGTTACTTTTTTCTTTCCAAACTGTTGGCTTCTCAGAAATTTCCTGATGTTGTGCTATTATATTTATAGAAAAAAGGATGGAAGTTAACAGGTAAATTATAGGGAAATACTTTTTCATTTTTTGACTTTTAGATTTGATACAAAAATAATCCCATCAGTATAAATTGGGAGTAACTTTTATCACAGTTACCTCTTAAAAAATAAAGTCGAATGCTTTTGACATTCGACTTTAAAAACGGATTACTTTACGACTGAAAAACTACCTAAAAGTATAATCAACTCCAGTAACTTGCGTTAATAGTGTCTCTGGAGCATCAAGAATTATGGCGTTTTTTTGAGGTGTTGGCGTAACTGGAGAGTTTTGTTTTAAGTATTCTCTCATTACTGTATGCAAGGTTGAATTTGTGTTTTTGACATCCATAACTCCTTTCATTCTGCAAAGCATATCCACAGGATCGCCATCGCGTTCACACGCCATGATTGTATATAATTTTTCAGGATCTATCGGAATATTTTTTACGGTAATGCTTTGCACTCTTTTGTCCATTTCTGCAAAAGCATTGAATCGTACTTCCATTCCTTTGAATTTTACGACCCAACCGCCAAAACGTTTTGAAGCGTCTTGTGCAAAAACATTATTTAATTCTTTTTCCAACCAATTTTTCAATTGTTTTCCGGTAACTCTGGCAGTTCGTACGGTGCTGTCCACAGGTAACATATCAAAAATAAATCCGTTTGTGATGGGAATATTTCCAGTTTCATCCGGAGTTGTTTTGGGTGGACAAAAACGGAATCCATTAGAAAGATTAATATCAATTTCAGGAAATTTCCAGTGTAAAGCATTCAGAATCATCGTATCAATTGGATTTTCAACCACAAAATAACGGTACAGAGGAATCGTGCTATAGCCAATAACCTGATTGATTTTTTCTTGGCAAACGGCTTCTTTCTCTTTTAATAATTTTTCGATTTTGGCATCGGGCTTTATTTTTGGAGAATCAACTTCAATTAATTCATAGTTGTCTTCAATGACTTTTCCGTTGAGAATGGTCAAATCTAATTTTCCAATAAACGAACCGAACGCTCCTGGTTCTACCACTTTTGAATATTTACAAACAATAGGTTTGCGGACTCTTTCGTGCGTGTCACCACCTAAAATATAATTTACCCCTTCACATTCCGGTCGGTTTGCCAACGCTATTTGCTGGGATAAACCCAGGTGTGCAATTATAATTACATAACTGCATTGTTCCTGATTTCTTAGCACATCCACATAATGAGCCAGATTTTCTTCGGGGTTTGTGTATAGAATTCCTTTGCTGTAATTTGGACTTTGTCGCAAGGGTACCAATGGATCGGTGTATCCTAAAAACCCAATTTTTGCTCCGGCAATATGCCAAATCGCATACGGCTGAAAAATAAGTTCACCTCGTTTTCCTTCGCCTAAATCATGGTACATATTGGTACAAATTTTTGGTGCATCGAGAGAACCCATCAGCGTTTGCATTTTTCTTTTTCCATAAATAACTTCCCAATTTCCGGGAAGATATAAGTCATAATTTAAAGCATTTAAAATGGGAACAAAAGCTTCACCCGTAGTTTCAACACTTAATTCACTGCCTTGAAACATATCACCCGTATCAATGATATAGGTATTTGGGTTTTCCCTTTTTAATTGTTTCAGTAGGGTTGCCATATAGGCATAACCCCCGGTTTTTCTAAAAACGGCTTTCTCATTTTCCCAAAATAACTCATCATGTGGATGAATCTGACAATGCACATCGGTGGTTTGAAGAATGGAAATTGTTTGGGGTTTGCTTCGGTCAATTTCTATTTCCAAGTTGGTTTCTTCGGTCTGATTTGTATTTGCAATAGTGGAAAGAGGCGAAATAATTGCTGCACCAAGACCTAATGTCCCTACTGATTTAAGAAAATTTCTTCGGTTATTGCTCATGTTTTTAATTTTATAGGTTCAGTTTTTAGCAGATTTTAACGGGAAAACCTACAGCCAAACAAATGGTGTAGGATTGTGCAAAATTTTAATTGGCAATTTTAAATTGATTTAGAATCCACCTCTGATATAACTCCAGCCTTGTTCTTGTTTTTCAACAATTTCGGCAATTCCAGCGGGCACATATTCTGCTTCTGGAATAAATTGATCTTTTGTTATTTTTCGACTTTTCATCGAGTTTTCACAAACTACAAAACGAACTCCTTTGGCATGAAGCGCTTTTATCGCTGCTATATGCTTTGATTTTGTAGGCATTAAAAATTCTAATCCCATATTATAAATGACCACTTCGTATTTTGCATTAGGCCAATGCGTCGTTATATTTTTTAGCTGGTTTGCAAATGCTTTCTGTTGTAAAGTATCATTAGCATTGGTAAACTGAAATATTATTTTGTGGTTGTTCGATTTTTTTTGTGCCAATGCGCCAATAGAAATCAAGCTAAATAGAAGAACAAATAAAAGCGTTAGGTTTTTCATAATTGAGTTTTAAGATTGTTTTTTTTCGTTTTTCTTTTTTTCGTCTTTTATTGGTTTATAAGGACCGAATTTATGTTGCGCTTCAGTAAACGTATCCGAAAAAGGACCAAAAGGATGATCGACCGGTTTTTTAGAAATATCAGGCCAATCTTGACTTAAATCTTTGGATGGTCTTGGTTGGTTTTCCACATAGGCTGCAATATCCCAAGCTTCTTCATCCGATAATTGTGGATTTTCATAGGTTGCTCCCAGTGGCATATTATATTTTATATACCCTGCAAAGCGGCTGATTCTAAATAATCCAGCACCATTATTATAGGAGTTAGCACCCCATAATGGGGGATAGGTATATTCTTTTTTATCTTCTGCCAAAATCCCTTGACCATTTACTTGATGGCAGCTGGCACATTTGGCATCATACAAAGCTTTTCCTTTTGCAGGATCGGCTACGCAATCTAAATACTCCAAATCATATATTCCGGAGGCGTACCCTTCTTTGCCTTTAGGAACATTACTGCCAATATATTCAATGTACGCAATCATGGCTTTCATTTCTTTTTCATCCTCTTTGAGTGGCTGTCCATTTAAACTTCTTTCCATGCAATCGTTAACCCTTTTGTAAAGGTTTTCCACTTGCCCGCTTCGCGCTCTCATTTTTGGATACATAGAATATACGGAGCCGTAGTTATTTCCCCAAGCTTTTGTACCGGCATCTAAATGGCAATTGTTACAATTCATACCATTGGTAATTTTCTTAACACTACCATTTGGACCCAAATATTTAGCGGTATGCGCAATTAATTCTTTGCCATATTCCACTTTTTCTTTTAAGGTGGCATCTGTAATCAGACTAATATCAGCGGGTTTCCAAGCTTTTGCCATTTCATTTTGTACAAGCACCTTTTTTTCTGCTTCAATGTAAAGGGAATCGAGTTCCGTATCACTATTTTGAAACCAAGAAGTGATTGATGAATTGAAAAACAAAAAAAAGAACACTGTTATTACTAAGAAAATAATAGTTGTAAACAGATAAATCAGCCTTTTTACAAGCGATTTAAATTGGAGTATATTTTGTTTTTCTGGATTCATACTTTTTTAATGAGGCAGTTTATCTCTAAAATATCCATATACCCAAGTTCCCACTATTGCAAAAAATAGGGTAACAATCATTACAGTTGCGCCAGTTCCAATTTGTGCAAACAAAGGTCCAGGACATGCTCCTGTTATTGCCCAACCCAATCCAAAGAGGAGTCCACCATAAATTTGACCTTTGTTGAACGTTTTGTCATGGAACTCAATTTTCTCACCATAAATGGTTTTAATATTGAATTTTTTTATCAGGAAAACGGATATTATCCCAACAACAACAGCACTTCCTATAACGCCATACATGTGAAAGGATTGAAAACGAAACATTTCCTGAATGCGATACCAACTGATGATTTCGGCTTTGATGAAAACAATACCAAACAATAAACCGATGACTAAGTATTTTAAATTATGGTACCATTTGTGTTCTAATTGACTCTCGTTGATACAAACAGTATCTAAGGAACGAGTTTCGAAATCTGTATTTTTATCTTTAATTTGCATAGCTACTAATTTTAAAGTGAAAGGATAAAAGGTAAAATAAGATTTGCCATAATCAATCCGCCAACGAAGAAACAACAAGTTGCAATAAGCGAAGGCAATTGTAAATTAGACAAACCAGAAATAGCGTGACCACTGGTGCATCCTCCCGCATAACGAGAACCAAAACCAATAAAGAAACCACCTATAACCATCATAAAAAATCCTTTAAGTGTAAATAAATTTTTCCACGAGAATAATTGTTCGGGTAACATTCCGTTGATGTTTGTAATTCCGTAAGTAGCTAATTCTGTTTTTAGATTAGCGTTAATACTAATTGGATCCGGATTTGATAAAAAACTGAAAGCAATAACACCACCAATTATAATACCCAATACGAAGAACATATTCCAGATTTCTTTTTTCCAATCGTATTTGAAAAAAGCAATATTTGCTGGTAAGCACATCGCACAGGTGTGACGTAATGAGGCACTAATACCAAATGATTTGTTTCCAATTATTAATAAAGCCGGAACTGTAAGTCCAACTAATGGGCCTGCTATATACCAAGGCCAAGGTTCTTTGATTAATTCTAAAATTTGCATATTTATTGATTTATTACTGCAAAGATTATATTTATAAATGAGTAGTTGTGTTACTTTTGTCACACAACAAAAAAATTAAAAAAATTACATTGATTTTATTTTCTAATGTAATGATCTAACTTTTCTCTGAACGAATCACTATTCCAATTTGCAGTTCCAATTTTGGCTAAAATCACATTTCCTTGTTTGTCAATAAGATAAGTGGCTGGAATTGTAGACGACTCCATTTCTAAAGGAGGATTAGTAACCGATTGATAGATAGGAAGCGTTAAATTTTCTTTGACTAAAAACGCATTTGCTCTTTCAAAAGAATCAGTTGTTACAAATAAAAACACAATTTTATCCTGATAGTCAGCATATAATTTTTGCATACTTGGCATTTCGGCAATACAGGGCGGACACCATGTGGCCCAGAAATTAATGAATATTATTTTTCCTTTGTATTCTTCCAATGTCACACTTTTACCGGTAGCATCGACTAATTGCCATTGGTAACTGGAGAGCATTTTTTGATCTGTTACAGCAATCGTTTTGGGCGAAAAAGCAATTAAGCGGTTTAATTGTATTTTTACAAAAGTGCCCAAAGGACTAAACAGAAGTAGTGCTATAAATATGATAAAAGCAATATTTTGAATAGTATATTTTTTTGGTGTTTTCCAGTTCATTTTTTATTTTTTTGAATCATTACTTTCTGAAAAGAAAGAATCCCGACGTTATAGCTTTATACTTTATTTTAAATTCAACCATTCATTCGTTCCACCGCAAAGCCAATTTGCATTGTACCCCATTTTCTTTAAAAGTTTGGCTCCATCCATCGACCTTCCTCCACCTTTGCCACAAGCTATAATAATTTTATGGTCTTTTTTGATCTGATTTATTTGGTTTTCAATTTCTGACAAAGCAATATTTATGGCTTCCGGGATATGGTAATTTTCAAATTCTTCTTTGGAACGAACATCAATAATCTGTATTTTTTCATTTTGCTGAAGTGCTTGTTTTACTTCTTCGACTTGAATACATTCATTTGCTGTATTATCTATTTCTTTCATATTGTTTGTATTAGTTATTTGCCCTTTATAAATTGTCTTTCGGCATTCGGATTTCAATAATTAGGGACGATACAATAGTGATAACTCCTATTAGTATAATAGCATAATTTACTCCAAATAAATCGGCTGTTATTCCTGAAATAATGGCGCCTATGGCATACCCTAAATCTCTCCAAAGTCTGAATGTACCAATACTTTCGGCTCTTTGATGCGGATTTGTCGCCTGCGCGATAGCGGATAAAAAAGTAGGATAGACCAAGGCTGTTCCAAATCCCAAAAGTGCTGAAATGATGGCTAACAGATAGAATTCTTTAGCAAAAGGAATAAAAAGTATCGCTATTCCTTGTAATAACATTCCCCAAAAAAGCATCTTTTTTTTCGAATAAACATCAGACATTTTTCCGGTAATCAATTGTCCAAAGCCCCAAACAGTAGGATAAATGGCGGTAATCACACCAATGTTTTCAGAATCGTAGTTCAAAGAAAGTAAGACGATAGGTAAAAGTCCCCAAATCATTCCGTCATTCAGATTATTGACTAATCCTGCTTGTGTTATGGCACTTAACGTTTTGTTTTTGAAAGTTGTTTCTATAAAGATATTTTCCAATTTTTCGGTTTTATTGGTCGTATTTTCTTTGGTTACAAATATTCTTGTGTCTTTCACAAAAAACAAAGTCAATAAAAAACCAATTATGGAAATTCCAATTCCCAAGTAAAAGGGGTAGGGGGTAATTCCATATTTTTGGGCAATATAGCCTGAAAGAAAAGCGACTAATCCAACGGCAAAATAACCGGCAAATTCATTGAGTCCCATCGCCAGTCCGCGATCTTTTTCTCCAACCAAATCAATTTTCATAACCACCGTACTACTCCAAGTTAGTCCTTGGCTAACGCCCAACAGAATATTGGCAAAAATTACCCAATTCCACGAGGCTGCATGTATCAAAATAAAGGGAATAGGTATGGCGAGAATCCACCCAAATAAAAGTAAATTTTTTCTGCCGAAACGATTCGCCAACTTGCCCGTAAAATAATTGGTTATTGCTTTTGTAATCCCAAAGGCAATTATAAAAGATAAAATAGCCGTTTTTGAAGCAATGCCAAATTCAATCTCGGCAAACTTTGGAATAATAGTTCTTTCCATTCCTATCATTCCGCCAACAAAGGCATTGACGATGACCAAAATGGTAAATTGTTTCCAATTTTCTTTCAGCCCAAGTTTGGTTGTATTTGTTTTCAACTGTGTGTGGTTTTTTTAAGTTCAAAAAATAGTTTCGTGTTTTTTAAACCGATTGCTAGTTTAGAAAAGGAGTAAAGGCAAAAAAAGAGTTGCGTTTTTATAACTCGTAATATTCTAATTGGTAATCACCAATGTGTTTTTTGTTTTCGGAAATGGATTTTTTATGCTTGAAATAGTTGAGCGTCCCGAGAATAAAAATCACAAACGAAGTGATGAAAAGTGCGATTTCAATAAGTAAACTATTTTCTACTTTTAATAAATTTCGCAAACTCAAACCCGCAATCAAAAAATACATTGACGTTCTCAAAAAGGCAAGAAAAGTTGATTGATTGGCCAGTACAGTGCGCTGTAATGCTAACTTTTCTCTTAAAATTAAGTCTTTGTTCATTGCTTTTTTCGCTTCCATGTCATTTTATTTTTTCGAATTAATTTCAAAAGGTAGTTCAGTAGTCTTTGTTAAATACAAAGGAATACATCCAGTAGTATTCTTTCCAAAGCCCCTCAAATTTACCCCTTTATTTAAAATCAATTTTAAAAATTAAACTTTTTTAGGTGATTTCACAAACAGATTAAAAATTAAACCGCCTATTATTCTTATCAAATTTCGATTTCTAAACAAATAATTGTGCAGTTTAAAACAAATACTTTTTTGTTTTAAACTGCACATTATTTTAATATTGCCTGAAATTTATTTGTTTAACGCTTCATTGACATCTTGCCAAGTACCACCATTAGTGACATTGGTAAAACCATTTTGTTCCAAAATCAATTTGGCTTGACCGCTGCGATTCCCGCTTCGGCAGAAAACAATGATTTGCTCTTTTCCTTTAAATTTTGCCAATTGGTTTGCTACTTGGTCCAAAGGAATGTTTGTTGATCCTTTTACATGACCTTCTGCGAATTCTGCTGGTGTGCGAACATCTACAAGGAACGCCCCTTCTTTTATTAATTTTTCCATTTGTGTTGTATCTTTTTTAGAAAACATATTTTTGAAAATTCCAAACATGATTTATAGTGTTAGTATTGCTATTATTATATGACTATCCGTAATGCGGACTAAAATCATTTCGAATACAATTTTCGTCGTTTGTACATTTATAAAGCATAAATATTAGCCCACAGATTGTACAGATTATACCGATTTACACGGATTTTTTTACTTGGTGAATCAAACTGTTATTTAAATCTGTGCAAAATCCGTTCAATTCGTGTTATCTGTGTGCCATATTTTATCCTTTGGAACATATTGCGGACTGTCATATATTATTATTATAATACTTTGCTTTGGCAAACGAAATCAGTTTTAGGAACAGTAGTTTTTGCTATCGCTCCAAAACCACCTTCAATTTCTGTGAAGTTTCTGTATCCTCGTGCTTGCAAAATAGATGCAGCCATCATACTGCGATACCCTCCGGCACAATGCATGTAAAAATGTTCCTCTGGATTAATGTCTTTTACCCAGTCATTGATATACGCTAATGGTCGGCTGTAGGCTTCATCAACGTGTTCCGCTTCATATTCACTTTCTCTACGAACATCGATTATTTTGCTTTCGCCAATTTTTACTTCTTTTGCGAATTGTTCCGCAGTGATGCGATTTACAGTATCCACTTCAAAACCGGCTTTTTTCCAAGCTTCAAATCCACCTTCTAAATGTCCTATCAAATTATCAAATCCAACTCGTGTTAAACGGGTTACAGTTTCTTCTTCAAATCCTGGTTCAGTGACTAGAATAATCGGTTGTTTTACATCGGCAATCAGAGCACCCACCCAAGGAGCAAAATCGCCATTGATACCAATGTTTATCGATTGTGGTACATATCCTTTTGCAAAATCACCATTCTTTCTGGTGTCTAAAATCAAAGCGCCGGTTTCTTCCGCAACAACTTCAAATTCTATCGCATTGATCGTTCTCATTCCGTTATTGAAAACATTTTCAAAGCTTTCAATTCCTTTTTTGTTCATAGCTACATTCATACCAAAATAAGCAGGTGGAGGTAATAAACCTTCAGTAACTTCTTGTACAAATTCGGCTTCAGTCATATTGGCACGCAAAGCATAATTGGTTGCTTTTTGTTCACCAATGGTAGAAACGGTTTCTTTGCTCATGTTTTTTCCACAGGCAGAACCCGCACCGTGAGCTGGATATACAACTACATCATCAGCCAAAGTCATTACTTTGTCTCTTAACGAATGGAATAATATTGCAGCCAATTCGTCTTGTGTCATATGAGCCGCTTTTTGAGCCAAATCAGGACGACCTACATCACCAATAAATAAAGTGTCCCCAGAGAAAATCGCATGGTTTTTTCCGTTTTCGTCTATGAGCAAGTATGTGGTACTTTCCATGGTGTGACCAGGTGTGTGTAATACTTTTATTTTGATGTTTCCAATAGAAAATTCTTGATTGTCTTTGGCAGAAATGAATTCAAATTCTGGTTTTGCATTGGGTCCATATACAATTGCAGCGCCAGTTTTCTTACTCAAATCTAAATGACCAGAAACAAAATCAGCGTGAAAATGGGTTTCGAAAATGTATTTCAATTTTACTCCGTCTTTTTCCAGCCTCTTCATATAAGGTTCTGTTTCACGTAGTGGATCAATAATGGCAGCTTCACCATTTGAAGTAATATAGTAAGCACCCTGTGCTAAACATCCTGTATATATTTGTTCTATTTTCATAATGAGATTAATTTTAATGTTTTTATTATAGTCCAAAATTAGTATTCGATTATCATAGTATCAGTAACTAATGTCACACAGCAGAAAAAAAGTCGTTTTGTTTTTAAATGTTTAATATTGAATCAGTTATTTTTTATAAAATAGTATTTTATTTTAGAAAAAGTTCTTTGGTTATAATGTAAATTCCCATCACTAAAACAAACCAACCAAAGGCAGGCTTAAGTTTATTGCCATCAATTTTTTTAGATAATGCTGTACCCACGAAAATTCCAACAATCGCAAATGCCGAAATGATAAATAGAAACTGCCAATTAATACCATTTTCTCCACCTTCTCCAAAGAAACCAATCAAAGATTTAGCAGCAATAATTACTAATGAAGTTCCAACGGCTTCTTTCATAGGAAGTTTACTTAAAATCACTAATGCGGGAATAATTAAGAAACCACCACCAGCACCTACTAAACCGGTGATAACTCCAACTATAGCACCTTCAATAAGTATGAGCGGATAATTGAATTTTTGTTCTTCAGATTTTTCTTCTATATTTTTTTTATCTTTTTTAATCATGCTGTATGAAGCTGCAATCATTATTACCGCAAAAAGCAACATCATCAAGAGGTTTTTGGTTACCATAAAATCACCAACAGTAAATACTTCTTTTGGAATGGCGGGGACGATTAAAGCTCTAGTTGTAAAAACGGCAATGATTGAAGGAATACCAAAAACAGTAGCTGTTTTGATATTTACTAAACCTTTTTTGAAATATCCAACCGTACCTACAGCACTTGTAAGTCCTACAATAAATAGCGAGTAAGCCGTTGCCAAAACAGGTTCAATGGCAAATAAATAAACTAATACCGGTACTGTAAGAATACTACCACCACCGCCAATTAGTCCTAATGCAACGCCAATGAGTATTGACGAAAAATAACCTATATATTCCATAATTGTAAAATTTTATACTGCAAAGATTGTCAGTTAAAATTTTTCGTACAGTAACATTTATCACATAGGTAACTTTATTTTAAAAAAATGAATTTTTTGGGAAGTAAATAAAAATAAAAAATACTGTGGGTTAACTCATCTAAGAGTTTAATATTTATTTTCATTACAAAGTATTGATATTTAATTAGTTAATAATTGGGTAAAAAAGGTAATTATGGGTCTTTTTAGTACCACTATTGAGATTTGTTTTTTGAAATGTGCTTTAAATGATGAAAATTTTGTTTGAAATCATTCAAAACTTAGTTGCGATGAATATTCTCAATGGGGCGGCACAATAAGAATAGCTGTTTGTTTTCAAGTTGCCACTTCGTAACTGTCTCACTAAAATTAATAACCATCATCTTTTCCTACCAACGTTATTTTGTACGGTTGATCGATATGGAAATAATTTCATCAATTTTTATTCTGTTCGATTCATGCGGAATAGTATTACATGTTATCACTTTATCTGCTCCCGCAAAGAACAAATCGGAATAGGCATTATTTGCAAAAATTCCGTGAATACCTATGCAAACTGGTTTTTTCATTCCTACATTTTTTAAATGACCAATAGTCTCAATCATAGTTCTGGCAGTAGAGATAATATCATCTACTAAAACCGGAGTATACTCTTTATACTTCTCGACATCCGGAACTGATATTTCTACCTCTTCATCACCTCTTCTTATTTTTTTAAGAATAATGAAAGGTGCCCCTGCTTGATGAGCCACTTCGGAAACCCATTGTTCGCTTTCACTATCTGGACCAACTAACACAGGTTTTTCAATATCGCTGAGAATCCATTTTGAAATGAGATCTGCAGCATGAATTACAGTGGTTGGAATAGTATATATTTCAGACAGGGAGCTTCTTCTGTGCAGGTGAGGGTCAATAGTAATGAGTGAATCAGCAAATGACGAAATGAGTTTTGCAAAATAGGATGAAGTGACTCCTTCTCCCGGCTGAAAGCGTTTGTCCTGCCGCATATAAGCAAGATAAGGCACTACAATACAGATGGATTTTGCGCCTAATTCTTTTGCGGTTTGTGATAAATAAAAGAGAGGCAATAATTTTTCATCAGGATTATTTAGTGTACAAATCAGTAGTACTTGCTTGTCTGATACATCGGATTCGATTTTGATATAGGTTTCACCATCGGGAAATTGGCGGATAATTGCCTTGCCTAATTCAGCATTACATTTTTCAGCTAAAGATTTAGTCAGTGCATCATTTCCGGGTAAAGCAAAAAAAATTTTTTTCATCTGTAGCTAATATTTGTTTTTTAAAGGAATATGGAATTCGTATCTCTTCATTAGTTTTTGCATCGAGTTTGCCTAATGCTTATTTCATCTTAAACAATTTTGATTATAGGGTTTACAGATTTTAAATAGTCAACAGCGTATTGTAATTCTCCTTCCGATTCAGAATAAATGGTGAAGAGTGTCTGTTCTTTTTCTATTTTAGTTCCAATGGGTGAATTGAAATAAATTCCAGCCGAAGGAGATCGAGGAGCACCTGAAAGTTTGGCAATCTTCGCTAATTTTCTATTGTCGATGGCAGCTACAATTCCTGCAATTTCTGATTTGATTTCGATTTTATATTTAGCAAATTTTGGTTCAGTAATTCCTCCCTGTGCCAAACAGATTTTTTCAAACTTGTTATACGCTTTACCGCTTTCCAGAATTTGTCTTGCTTCCGGAACTCCTTTTCCTTTTTCAATTTTAGTTGATAATTCCAGTAATGTTCCTGCAATCAGCAATGATTTTTCTTTTAAATCATTTGGAGCATCCTTCCAATTTCTCAATACTGCAAGTACATCCATTGCTTCCAATGAAGGGCCAATCCCTTTCCCAATGGGTTGTGAGCCATCGGTAATTAATACTTCAATATTTAATTTTATAGCATCGCCAACGGCTTTGAAATAATATTGCAGTTTCAATGCTTCATCGTGTGTTCGTACTTTTGCCGTTTCCCCAAAAGGAATTTCAATAACGACATGTGTTGAACCTGCGGCAGCCTTTTTTGAAAGTACGGAGGCAATCATTTGTCCTGAGCTGTCAATGTCTAAAGCTTTCTCCACGGCGATTAGAATATCATCGGCCGGACTTAATTTTGCCAAACGTCCCCATGCAAAGCATCCGCTTTCCTTTTTTACTACCTCCTTTATTTTTTCAATGGATAGATTCACAATAGTTATTGTTTCCATTGTATCGGCTGTGCCCGCAGGAGAAGTGATGGCGCGCGAAGATGTTTTTGGAATTGTCAGTCCTGCCGCTGCAATGATTGCTACTACTATTGGAGTTGTCCGGTTTCCAGGCAGGCCACCAACGGAATGTTTATCCATGATGATTTTTTCGTCCCATTTTAATTTTGACCCGGAATCAATCATTGCTCTGGTAAGCCATGTGATTTCCTCCAAATCCAGATTGTCCCCGGCACATCCGGCAATGAAAGCAGCTATTTCGATGTCAGAATAAAGGCCATTGGTTATATCATTGATGATTTTACGGTAGGCAGTTTCATCAATTTTTTTGTGATATATTTTTGCACGAACATCGCCCAATGATTCAATCGGTTTAAGATGTGATACTGTAATTAAATCCCCATCTTCAACATCGAGACGCTTTAATGCTATATCGGAAAGTCCAGCTTCATTTTCCTGTAACAATTCAGAATGTACTACGTTTAGCGTTGCAACGATACTTTTTTCGTTGTGGTGAACAACGAGTCGTGTAAGTGCCGTAAACCCTTCAGATCGACAAATATCACAGTCGATTAACATGTAAATATTATTCTCTCGGTACGTGTCTATTCCAAGAGACTTTACTTTTAACGGATTTGAATGATCATGGTGTTTCATTATTGCATCGTTTTTATCATTGTTATGTAGCCACTGGCGAGGGTAATGAAACTGAAGCTACAATCCCATAAATAAACTTCAATTTTTTTTCAACTTTAGAAAAACAAATATCACAAGCCATTCCGGTAATGGTGTAGGTGTGTCATTTTTATATTTTAAACATTACATTTCCATTCCCTCCATAGGGTCGCTTCCTTTGCGGAATTTATATTCACTGTTTATAGCATACGCTCCAGTGATGACAACTTTTTTGTTTATATCTATTTCCGATTTAATTTCAATCATACCATTTATTTCCACTCCTGTTTCCACCATTAGGCTTTCAAATACTCCTGGTCTTTTTTCAATCCAGATATAAGAAGCATTTTCTTCTCGAATTACGGCATCAGTTGGAATAAATAATCCTGTTATATTAGATTGTGTCAATTTTGCAATGGCCTGCATCCCGGGTTTTAACAGCAAATTTTGATTAGGTATTTCCATTCGAATTAAAAGCAGTCTGGTGTCTGGATTTATTTCAGGATTGATAAATGAAATTTTTGCATTTATAGTTTTATCAGGAAAATCGGAAAATGAAACTTTGGCGTTTTGCCCAAGGTGCACGCTTTTCGCATAGTTTACGTTTACTTGTGTTTCAAGCCAGAGACTATTTAAATCTGTCAATTTAATTATACCGGCACCTTCCATTGCATAACTGCCTTCTGTTGCTATTATCTCTGAGATAGTTCCACTGCTAGTACTGTAAAAAATAGTGTAAGGAGAAATTTCTTTGGTCGATTTTATATTTTCAATTTGGGCATTGGATAAACCAAAGAACAATAGTTTTTGTTTGGCAGCAATGAGCATAGTACGTGCATTTTTCCCAAAATCACCTGGCATGGTAAGTTGTTTGTATGCTGTAAAATAATCGTGTTTGGCTATGGCAATATCTTCACTATACAATTGATATACTGGTTCGTTTTCAGCAACATAATCTCCAACCGTTTTGAAGTATAATTTTTCAATTCGTCCCATCGCTCTAGCTGAAATGGTATTGATTTTCTCTTGATTAATTGTTAAAACTCCTGTATAATTTTGCTCTAAACTGCTTTGAGTTGTTGCTATAGTTTCCGTGGTGATATTCCCCAATTGTAGCTGCTGTTTACTCAAGCTTATTTCGTTAGCTTCCGTATCGTCATTTTTCATTGGAGTTAATTCCATGTGACAAATGGGACATTTTCCCGGCTTGTCTTCTTTTACCTGTGGATCCATAGAGCAGGTGTAAAAAATAGTTTCTTTATTTTTATGTGCGCTATGTTCGTCTTTGTTTTTAGTATTGCAAGCAATAAATACTGTAAATAGTAGTAATAGAATACTATTGTTTTTTATCTTTTTCATCTTTACTCGGTTTTAATAAAGCTTTCACTATCAATTAAATATTGCGCATTTTTAGCAATGGTATCTTCAACGGAAATGCCGTCTATAATTTGGACAAAACCATTGACTTCAATTCCCGTTTTTATTGCTGCTGCTTTAAAGCCATTATCCATTTTTATAAAAACTACTTTTTTGTTTCCAATACTCACCAATGCTTGTTTTTGTAACCAAATGGCTTTCATCGGATTTGTTTCCACAATGCCTTGTAACCGCAAACCAATGGGTAATTTCAGCGTATTGTTGTTTAAATAAACCCGAATTCTATTGGATTTATCCGTTGGATTAAATTGTGTTTCAATAAAATTTACTTTGGCAGTAATGGTTTCTTTTTCATTTAACTCCGAGGAAATGCTAATAGGCTGGTTCATCTTAATCAGACTATTATAACCTTGCAAAACATTAAAGACAGCCCACACTTTATCTGTATTTATCAATTTGAAAACGATTTCATTTTTTTTAATATAATCTCCTTCTTTTACATTTAAAGGTTCCGTGGTTGTGTTCGGATTTTGCATGGAGTCATCTGTGCTTTTGACCATACTTTCCGTTCCTTGTACAATCCCAAATGCCGGACTATATATAGAAATTACTGGGTTTGTTCTTTTGGCTGAAGCCAATGCATTTATTTGGTTACCACTCATTCCATAGAGCAATAATTTTTGCCTTGATGCTTTTATAATCGACTGGTTTTCTGAATCATTGACAATCAAATAGATAAAATTTTGCTGTTCCGTGAGTAATTCCGGGCTGTATAAATCAAAAAGCTTTTGTCCTTTACTTACTTTTTGGTATTTATAATTGACATACATTTTTTCTATTCTTCCACTTATTCGTGCAGCAATGTTTACTGATGAATTTGGATCGTAAGCCACGATACCGGGCAAATTTATCTCACTGATTAATGTAGTATCTTTTGCTGTTGTGGTTTGATAATTGCCCACTATAAAATTATCGGTAGGCTTTAAAAGGTTTTCAATGGAATTGCTTTCCACAGCATGATTGTTGCTTACTTTTTTTACTAAAATCATTCCACAAATAGGACAATTACCCGGTTTATTCCGAATAATTTCGGGGTGCATGGGACAGGTGTACACTTCTTTTTGACGCTGATTTTCTACTGGTTCATTTGACTTTATTGCAAAGAAATATATTGCCATTCCAATAATTGAAATTACTGTAACTACCAAACTATATTTTAAATATCTGTTCATAATTATTTAGTTTCCAGTTGTTTTTCGATTTCTACTTGTGCATTCAAAATAGCTTGTAATTTATCTAGTGCCTCTATTTGAGCCATATTCAATGCTTCCCAGGCATCGAGAGCAACAAACAAATCGCCAGTGTTATTTTGCCAGGCTATTATTGCGGTATCATAATTTCTTCGCAAGGCCGGAATGATGCTTTTTTCGGTAATATCATATTGCTTTTTCAGGTTTGTCAATTCTGTATTCATACCCGAAATCATCCCTGATGCTTCATTCAGAATCATTTGTTTTTGCCAATTAAGGCTTTCGTTTTTTATCTGAAAACTATTGATGTTGGCTTTATTCATTTTCGACGACCATGGCATAGGGATAGTAACCATTCCCATTAAAGAGAATTGCTGTGGTTGTTGTCCAAAGGCAAACATGTGGTCATATTTAATGCCAAACTCTGGTAATAATTTTGTTTTTTCGGCTTCTATTTTTAGATGGTTTAACGCAATTGTTTTTTCAATGGCTTTAACGTCACTTCGGCTTTGGGAAAGTGATGTTGTATCTGATTTTATCAAATCAAAATCATTTAATTTATAGGTTTCATCTATTTCAAACAAAGTATTTTTATCTCTAGCCATCAAGGTATTTAGCATAATTCGCTTCTGGGAAATATCGTTTTGTAACATTACAATCATACTTTGTAATGCGCTGTATTGCGATTTTGCTTTGTAATAGGTTGGTAATTTATCCATATTGTATTGGTAGCGTATCTCCATACTCTTAATCATATAGCCTAAAAGCAATAAATTATCGTCGGCAAATTGCATTTTTTTATTTAACACCAGCCATTGATAATAATTCGTTTTTGCTAAAGCATTTAATTGATTAATAGTATAGTTTTTGTTTTCTTTCTCAACTGAAGACATTGCACTCATGTAGTTGTAATCTGCCTTTAGTTTTTTAGAATTTGGTATCATTTGCGTAATTCCCAGCATATAATTCCCCATTCCAGGAAACATATCGTCTGCTTTCCACATTTTTGCATTGTAAGGTGTCATAAAGAAACCTGTTTCCACTTGTGGAGGCATCCAACTTCTAGCTCCTTTTGCGGCGGCATCCATACTTTGAATATCGGCATCATACATTTTAAATTGTGGATTATTCGTTTTGATGTTTGTCAAAACTTCTTCCAACGAAAGTGTTTGAGCCACTAAATTTGTAGTGCTTAAAATCAAACAACTTATGGCGATATAATATTTATTCTTTAACATCTATAAGATCTATTTTACCTTTTGTTTTTAATTCGCGTAGTTTTACCATTTCAAAAACAACAGGGGTTACCAATAATACATAAATAGTTGAAGTAATTGTACCTCCAATGAGTGGAATAGTGATAGGGAGCATCACATCGGCACCAGTTCCTGTTGCCCAAAGAATGGGTATTAATCCAAACAGCGAAACGGAAACCGTCATTAGTTTTGGTCTCAACCTTTTTGCTGAACCATCAATAATATACTGTCTTAAAATAGCTTCAGAGATAGTTTCTCTGCTATTGCCATATTTTTCTACCATTTTATTCATGGCTTCATTTAAAAAAATGGTCATTAACATGGCTGTTTCTATTGCCAGTCCAAATAGTGCTATAAAGCCAACTGCCACTGCCACCGATAAATTGATGCCATAAAAATAGACCATAAATATCCCGCCAATTAGGGCAAATGGTACTGTTATCATAGTAATTAAAGCTTCTTTCATTGAATGATATCTGAAGTATAAAACAAGAAAAATGATACTAATAACAATCGGCAAAATCATACGAAGTGTTTTGTTGGCTCTGATTTGGTTTTCCCATTGCCCGCTCCATTCCACATAATACCCTTTAGGCATTTTAGTCATCATTTCGTTCAATTTTTTCTGCGCTTCTTTTACAGTACTTCCTAGGTCCCGCTCGCGAACATTAAACAATACACTTCCTCGAAGCATGGCATTTTCGCTATTTATCATGGGTGGCCCGTCACTTATTTTTACATCGGCAACGGTTTCTAATGGAATTGGTCCAAACTGCATGGTTTGTATTTGCAGTTTTTTCAAGGCTTCCAAGCTATTTCTGTATTCTTGTGCATATCTCGCATTTACAGAAAAGCGCTGTCTTCCTTCGATAGTTGTGGTTAGTTTCATTCCTCCAATTGCAGCTTCGACAACGCTATTCACATCGTCAATGGTAAGTCCATACCTGCCAATTGCCTCCCGTTTTGCTATTATGTCAATATATTTCCCTCCTGTTATTGGTTCTGAATATAAATCTTTTACTCCAGCTGTGCCCTCTAGTGCTTTTTTAATTTTTTGTGATAAAACATCTATCGTATCTAAACTTGCTCCGTAAATTTTTATTCCCACATCGGTTCTAATACCTGTTGAAAGCATATTAATTCGATTAATAATGGGTTGGGTAAAACCGTTAGTTACACCGGGCATTTGCAGCTTATTGTTTATTTCTGTTACAATATCATTTTTATTTTTGCCTTCTCTCCATTCGTGTTGGGGTTTTAGTAAAACAATTGTTTCAATCATGCTTATGGGGCTATTGTCGGTCGCTGTATTTGCCCTGCCGGCTTTTCCTAAAACATGAGCAACTTCGGGTATCGATTTTATCAGTTTGTCTTGGACTTGCAAAATTCGTTTTACTTCGGAATTTGACACATCGGGCAAGGTGACCGGCATAAACAAAATGGAACCTTCATCCAAAGGAGGCATAAATTCTGATCCCAGACGCGTAAACATCAATACGCCAATTAGCAAAGCAATGATATTTAAACCCAACAATGATTTTCGCCATTTCAAACAAAAAGTCAGGATTGGAGTATAGATGCTTTCCAGTTTTCTGTTAATTGGATTTTTTGCTTCTGGGCGAAGTCTGCCTTTGAGTAAAAAACTAATTAAAACAGGCGTAAGTGTAATGGTTATAAAGGCATCAATAATGAGTATAAATGACTTTGTATAAGCCAATGGGCTAAACAACTTGCCTTCCATACCCGTAAGAAGAAATACCGGTAAAAAGGAAGTAATTACAATTACGGTTGAATAAAAAGCACCTGGCCCCACCAATTTGGAGGAAGCCTCAATTATTTTAAGTTTTTCTTCTGAAGATAACGGGTCGTGTTCTTTTTTGAATATTTTTTTTAGAAGATTTTTCATTTTTCAATCGATTGTTGATTACTATCCATTTCTTCCTGTTTCTCTGAAATATTCCGATACGCATTTTCGACCATCACAATACCGTCATCAACCACAACACCTATGGCAAGAGCAATACCGGTTAGTGACATAATATTGGACGATATCCCGAAAGCCTCAAGCAAAATAAACCCAATCGAAACGGATATCGGCAACTGTATGAGGATGATTAAAGCGCTTCTCCAATGAAAAAGAAAAATAAGAATAACAATAGAAACGGTAATCATCACTTCAATCAAAGTGCCTTTAACAGATTCGAGAGCTTGTTCTATTAGTTCGCTTCTGTCATACGAAATTTTAAAAGAAACCCCTTCGGGCAATCCTTTTTCGACTTCTTTCATTTTTTCTTTTACCGCTTTTATCACTTTATTGGCATTTTCGCCATAGCGCATCACCACGATTCCGCCGACTACTTCACCTTCACCATTTTGATCAAAAATTCCAAGACGCAAATCGCCACCCATTTGTACGGAACCAATGTCTTTTACTCTTACAGGAACGGCATTGTAATTTTTAATGGCAATATCTTCTACATCTTTTATGTTTTTGATGTAACCCAATCCCCTCACAATGTAGGCCATATTGCTCATTTCAAATTTTCTTCCGCCGACATCGTTGTTGTTTGCCTTTACGGCATTCATCACTTCCATCATGCTTATATTATAATACTGCATTTTTAAAGGATCTAATACCAATTGGTATTGTTTTTCAAAACCACCAAAGGAAGCCACTTCAGCCACGCCGGGAACGGTTTGTAATGCAAATTTCACATACCAATCCTGTAAAGCCCTTTGCTCTCCTAAATCCATTCCTTTTGCATCTAAATGATACCAAAAAATATGTCCAACCCCTGTGCCATCGGGGCCCAAGGTTGGGACAACATTTTGGGGTAATAATCGTTGCGCATAATTTAATCTTTCCAATACACGAGTTCTTGCCCAATAGACATCTGCATCATCTTCAAAAATGATATAGACAAAGCTCATCCCAAACATAGAAGCACCACGAATGTTTTTAATTTTTGGAATTCCTTGAAGATTAGAAACTAAAGGGTAGGTCACTTGGGCTTCGATAACCTGTGGGCTTCTTCCCATCCATTCCGTAAAAACTATGACTTGATTTTCTGATAAATCAGGAATGGCATCAATAGGGTTTTGTTGCACACTATAAATACCCCAACCAAATAAACAGGCGGAAACAAGCAGGACAACAAATCGGTTTTTTAATGAAAATGATATTAATTTTTCGACCATAATGTTTAGTGTTTTGATGAAAGACTATCTTCCGTTTTATTAAACCAATCGATTACTTCCTCTTTTTGAGTAGTGGTAAGTACAGCATTTCTATGGATTAAAGTATAAGAGGACAAAGGCATTTCATTAGATTTTATTTGTTTAACTATAGCTTTTAGTTTGTTTTCTTGTTTTCGCTTTGAATACTTTCCAAATTCACTAAAGTTTAAATTTTCCTTACCTTCCTCTATGTGTTCTTCCATAAAAAATCTTGCAGGTTGAATATACGAATACCAAGGATAATTAGTATTGTTACTATGGCAGTCAAAACAAGAAGTTTGCAAAATAGTTTGCACATTGTCAGGTACTTTATACACTTTGGTAATATGTTGAGGTAAAATCTGCCCGTTATCAATATTACGTGAAGGCTGATACAATTGTACCAGCAAAAAAAGAATAAACCCTATTAATACTGTTTTACTGATGATTGATTTCATTTTACAATTCCTTTTTCACAGTACCACACCCCATCATTTTATTTCCGTAATATGGGTTTTTAATATCTTTGGTTTCACTGATCCAGATTGCCCCTTTTCCATTATCATACATTGGGCAAGAATCCTGAAATAGTTTTTGTTTTGTACCAAAGACTTTTATTAAATCATTGATATCTTCACTCAACATTGCGAAATGTTCTCTTTGATGGTCAATTTTTCCGGCGTTATCACCAATATGCTCAGCGTGCTCTTTAGCATCATCTGCAATGTCAAGATATTCTTTTTTCAATTTTGCTTCTATTGCACTAGGATTTATGGCATTAAAAGTTGCGTACAGTACTTTTCCAGCGTTTCCTGCATTTTGTGTATCGTCTTTAGTTAGTGCATTTTTCACTTTTAAATAGTTATTTATAATTTCATCGATACTAAATTGAGTATGTGTTACTGGTGCTGCGGTTGATTCAGCTGTTACATCGGTTGGAGTATTTGAAGTTGACTTTGTTGATTGTACTGCAGGTTCTGTTAATTCCATTCCACATTTAGGGCATTTGTCGCCTTTCTTTCCCGTAATTTCGGGATGCATAGGACAGGCATAAAGCTGCGAAGAGTTTTCGGTTGTTTCTGAATTAGTTGTTTTGGCTTGTTCGTTTTTTTGGTTACAGGAAACCATCATTAATGTGATCGCTAGGGCTGAAAGAATTATGTATTTCATTTTATTTTATTAAATTGTTAAAAATGGTATTATTTAAATTTGGCAATTACCCTTTTATTTTGGAACATCACTATCCTTTTTAATTGTAATTAAAAGCGCACCGTCATAATTGGTACGATGCGCATTGAATTAAACTAAAAGGGAATTTAAAATTTATGCGACGGGATTATTTTTTGTCGCCTTCTTTTTTAATCATTTCCATACCGCATTTAGGGCATTTTCCTGGTTTGTCAGAAGTTGTACTATCCATTTTACAAACGTATTTAGTCACAATTTCTACACCTGCCTGACTTCCCTTTACAGCATGTTTATATTTTTTTTCAGTGGTTTTTACCATTTCCATTCCACATTTGGCACACTTTCCGGGATCTGAACTCACCTCATTAGGATGCATGGAGCAAGTATAAGTTGTTTCTTGAACGTCGTCAGTTTTAGTCATATCCATACCGCATTTAGGGCATTTTCCTGGTTTATCAGAAGTTGTACTATCCATTTTACAAACGTATTTAGTCACAATTTCAACACCTGCCTGACTTCCTTTTACAGCATGTTTATATTTTTTTTCGGTAGTTTTTATCATTTCCATACCACATTTGGCACATTTTCCGGGATCTGAACTCACCTCATTAGGATGCATAGGGCAAGTGTAAGTTGCTTTTTGGACTTCGGTTTTAGTCATATCCATTCCGCATTTAGGGCATTTTCCTGGTTTATCAGAAGTTGTACTATCCATTTTACAAACGTATTTAGTCACAATTTCAACCCCTGCCTGACTTCCCTTTACAGCATGTTTATATTTTTTTTCGGTAGTTTTTACCATTTCCATACCACATTTGGCACATTTTCCAGGGTCTGAACTCACCTCATTAGGATGCATAGGGCAAGAGTAAGTTGCTTTTTGAGCTTCCTTTTGCGAAGGTTGTGAGACCTCTTGAGCTTCAGCCAATGAATTTACTGCTAAGAATACGCTTAGTACGATAATTAATGTTCTCATTTTTCATTTTTTAAAATTTAACTTGATTATTTCTGCTATTTAGTCACAATTCATTAATTAGAGAATTGCAGTAATGATTTTTAATTGTATTTTTTTTGTTAAACCAACCTGCTTTTGTAAATGGTCAATATTGATAATAAGTTGGCGTTTTAGTTTTAGTATTTCTAATTCGTGCATTGGCTCCTCCCACTGAAAACAATATGGTTATTGTTTTCAATGTTTTTGTAATTTATTTGATATCTACTTTATTGTTTTTTAATAAGTGTTTACCAATATTCTGTTTGAATAACTCTAAATAGAAGAACTAAACAATAGTAATTAAGCTATGATTTAATAATTGTAATTAGCAAAAAAAGCAAATAATTTTAAGGGAGAATTGCTCTCAATTTGACATAATTATGGCTGTCAAAATTGGGATTTAGCTTATTTTTGGTATAATCCAAATAGAATAGAAACCAGAAGAAACGAAGGTCTCTGATTGATAAAATCTCAATTTCTCTACCGAAAAACTGAAATTATTATTTTTAAAATCAATATCAAAAGTATTGATTATACTAAACTGAAGAATCGAAACAGCAGTACAGGCAAAATGTCCACATTTACCGCGACATTCTTTTGTGCAATTATCGCTTTTATCGCAACAAGATTTTTTCTCTGTTTTGGAGGCAGTTTCTTTTTTGCAACAGGTTTTTTCAGTTTTAATTTTATTTCTTCCACACGCAAAGCCATTACTTGGCATCAAGAAAATGCCAAGGGTAATGATTAATATTATCTGAATTTTTTTCATTTGTACTCTACAAATATTCATATAAAGTTAGCTAAATTATATTGATAGATCACTAAACATTTGTTAAAAACTTTTAATGCTTGTCCTTTAGATACATTACAGTAATACCGGAAATTGAGATTTCAGGTCACAGTAGTGCTGCAATTGCTGCCTACCCAATGTTAAGTTGTTTTCCAAATCAAAAAAGAGATCTTCCTGATAACATGATTTCTGAAAAAAGTAAACAGGAATTGGTAAACGGAAAGGTAAAACTAGTACAAGAAACATGGGGCGTTTTTACGGATGTATATGCTCCAACGGAGTACACCTTTAAATTCCTGGAAGATGTTCTCGATGAGGAAGAAACGATACGAAATGTGGAGAACTAATTATTTTAAAGAAAAAGAATAATATCCTGCTAAACAGTTTGGTTTATTAAACAATCTTGATAATACCCTCAGGAAGAAAGTGTTGTTTTATCAGATGGCGATTAGTCGGAAATCAAATTTTAATGCGAATTTGTTTATTATTCAGTTATAGGGATATA
This sequence comes from Flavobacterium sp. ZB4R12, assembly GCF_048276375.1. Classification (NCBI taxonomy): domain Bacteria; kingdom Pseudomonadati; phylum Bacteroidota; class Flavobacteriia; order Flavobacteriales; family Flavobacteriaceae; genus Flavobacterium; species Flavobacterium sp. ZB4R12. The sequence continues at coordinate 35,486 of NZ_JBLNKS010000005.1, forward strand.
TCTGTAAATGTCCTCAATTACTGTGTTTTTGTTTGTTTATTAACTTTAAAAAAATAATTCTTTAAAAAAAATATTTACTAAAACGATTTTGTAACTATTTTTATATATATTTGTGACAGAATTAATAACAGTTTAATACAAAATTAACGCGCTAAATGAAAAAAATCACTATTAAAGATATTGCCATGGAAGCTAAGGTTTCTATCTCTACGGTATCTTTTGTCCTTAACGATAAGGGTGAAAAAATGAACATTAGCAAGGCTGTTATTAAAAAGGTGCAGGATGTTGCTGAAAAGCTACATTACAGACCTAATATGATTGCGAGTAGTCTTCGTACAGGAAAGACAAGATCGATTGGTCTTATTGTTGAGGATATTTCGAATCAATTTTTTTCCGATCTCGCGAGGGTAATAGAGGACGAGGCAAAAAAGCTGGGTTACAGGGTTTTTTATTGCAGTACCGGTGATGATGATGACCGTTCTGATGAACTGATACAAAGTCTTCTTCAGGCAAATGTGGATGGCTTTATTATTACTCCAACAGAAAAGTTGGAAAAAAGTATCGATCACCTTATGAAATTAAAAAAACCTGTGGTATTGATTGACAGGTATTTTCCGGGGCAAAATGTTAGTCATGTTGTTATGGATAATTATGAAGGGGCTTATTCCGCAACACAATTTCTTATAAAGAACGGGCGTCGTACTATTGCTTTAGTTAATAATACATCAGGAATGATTCAGATGCAATTAAGGGAAAAGGGCTATGTTGATGCAATGAAAGAGGCGGGACTTTACAATGAATCCCTTATTCTTCATTTAGATTATCATAGTAATGAAGATACTAAAATTGAAGCCATAGTTCATTTTTTTGAAAAGAACCCTGGGATTGATGCAGTGCTCTTTTCTGCTAATTATATGGGTCTTGCGGGACTACAGGCTTTTCGTAAAATGGGTTTAAAAATACCGGAGGATTTGTCGATTATCAGTTTTGATGATCATTATAGTTTTAGATTGCATACACCACCAATATCTGTTATTGAACAACCCATTGATGCTATTGCGGTAAAAGCTGTTGAGATGCTTATGGATCAAATGATGGATGATAGGGATTTTGTGATAGAGAAGGTGCTTCAAAAAGGGAGACTAGTTATAAGGGAATCGGTATAATTTAGATTAGGATTAGTCATTTTAGAGTAAAAAATGACGGTTCGTTTTTTTTTATCAAATTGCTAAATCGATTTAGTAATTTAAATATGATCTTATTCGAAGTGGAGGTTATTTAAAAGATGAAAATGTAGCTGATTTTCATTTACTTATTAAGTAAACATAGTTGTTTCATACAATTTTTATAAAGTATTGGAATAACTATTTAGGAGTTGAAAATTCATATTGTTTTTTTGTTAATCGCAAAATCGATAATTGCTCTATTCTATTTTTGATTGAGAGATGGAATAGCTTAAAAAACAGGAAATCTGGATGCTATTTTTATTTGCGAAATCGATGTAGTTGCTCAACTCGATTTTTGTTTAGTAAGAATAGTAAGCTATTTTAAAATATTGAAATGCAACAATTTTTTTCTTCCAATTATTAAATCGATTTAAGCAATCGATTTATAGTATTTAAAGTGCAAGAAATTAGAGTAGGATCTGAGAATTTATTAGAGTTCTATTTTAAAATTAAGTTCTTATTTTTTTTATTAATATTTTAAAACAAAACCAAAAACAAACTAAAACAATTGCTTATGAAACGAATTTTAGCAGTGTTAGGATTGGTTATGCTCAGCTGCTTTGGCGCAATAGCACAAAACCGATCCATAACAGGCGTAGTAGCGGATGCAGGAAACAAGGGTGTTGTTTCTGCAACCATAAAGGTAAAAGGGAAATCCATCAGTACAATAACAGATTCGGACGGGCACTTTGCGGTGATGATCCCTTCGGGTAAAGTAACCCTGACAATATCATCTATCGGGTTTACTTCAAAATCAGTAGATGTTACTGAAAATGAAAATAATATTACTGTTGTGTTGGCTGAAAACACACAAGAGTTAGGGGAAGTTGTAGTAACGGCTTTGGGAATCAAAAAGCAAAAAAAATCGTTAGGTTACGCCGTTCAGGAAATAAAAGGAAGTAGTCTGGTAGAAGCCAGAGAACCCAATCTGGCTAATGCGCTAACTGGAAAAGTAGCAGGTTTACAGGTAGTACGTTCCAGTGCAGGTCCTGGAGGATCTTCAAAATTGGTTTTGAGAGGTTTTAATTCCTTGACAGGAGATAACCAACCTTTGATTGTTGTGGATGGAGTACCTATGGACAACTTTACGGGTGCTTCCAATAATGATTATTGGAATCCAAGTCTTGATATGGGTAATGGTATCGCTGATATCAATCCTGAAGATATTGAAAGCCTTTCGGTATTAAAAGGGCCTTCTGCCGCGGCTCTTTATGGCTCTAGAGCAGGTAATGGAGTAATTTTGATTACTACTAAAACAGGTAAAAAGCAAAAAGGATTGGGAATTACTTTTACTTCTTCTGTTGGATTTGAAAGTATTTTTACCAGACCCAAACAGCAAAATGATTTTGGTCAGGGTTCTGATAATGTAACTGATCCGCGTTCTAATTCAAGTTGGGGACCTAAAATTGCAGGGCAAAATTTGGTAAATTGGAATGGAGTAAGTGAGTCTTTGGCTTCTTATGATAACGTAGGTAATTATTTCAGTGGTGTCGGAATTACTAAAAACAACAGCGTTTCGTTTCAACAATCCATTCAAAAAACATCTATTTATACTTCTTTCAACCGCATGGAGGATCAGAGCATGATTCCTGGCGCTAAATTGGGCAGAACGAACTTACTGGCAAGAGCAGTAACTAAATTTGGTGAGGGTGATCGCTGGACTGTAGATACTAAAGTTCAATATACCAATGCAAAAGCAAACAATAGACCTATAGGCGGACCAAATGTCTCTAACAACCCATTTCATTTGTTGAACTTGTTTCCTAGATCGGTTGATATTACCCAATTCAGCGATGCTGCCGATGCTGCCGGTAATATGATTTGGTTTGGAGGCGGAAGTGGAATTAATCCGTATTGGGCTAAAAAATTCAATATTAACGAAGACATAAGAGATCGTTTTATGATGAACGCCTCGTTAAAATATGATATAACAAGCTGGTTGAATGCCGAAATCAAAGCAGGTGCCGATATGTACACCAATAGCTCAAATGCCAAAACGTATGCAGGCAGTCCTTTAACTCCCACAGGAAGATATAGTTCTGGAAAAGGTACATTTACCGAAACGAATTACCAAGCTTTGTTGATTGCCAAAAAAGATGATCTTTTTGGAAAATTTGGAGGTATGGCTACACTAGGAGGTAACTTGATGGATCGTAAATCGTCTTCAATTGGTGCTAGTGCAGGTCAATTGGTAGTGCCTAATTTATTTTCATTAGGTAATGCTGAGGGGAATCCAAGTGTTGGAGAGAGATTTAGTAAAAAATCAATCAATTCTGTTTTTGGATCGGCCCAGCTTAGTTACGATGGCTATTTGTACTTGGATGCCACTTTTAGAAATGACTGGTCTTCTGCATTAAGTAAGAAAAACCGTTCGTTCTTTTATCCGTCAGTAAGTCTTTCGTATGTGTTTACGGATATGTTTGCGGCTATGAATACCGATTTGCCAGAATGGTTTACCTATGGTAAATTAAGGGCCAGTTATGCATCAGTAGGGAATGACTTAGATCCTTATCAGTTAGAGAATGTTTATGGAATAGGGAAGGATCCAAATGGTAATACAACAGCTTCAAGAGGTAATATTTTGTTTGATGAGAATGTGAAAAGTGAGTTGATTAAATCAACAGAATTTGGAGCAGAATTGCGTTTTTTCAAAAGCAGGTTTGGTGTTGATGTGTCGGTTTACAAATCCAATGCTACCAATCAGTTGTTAAATCTTCCAATGGATCCATCAAGTGGTTATAGCGCTAAGAAAATTAATGCCGGGGACATTCAGAACAAAGGAGTTGAATTGGTGGTAGATGGAAAGATTTTGACCAATCAAAATTCATTATTGTGGAATGTTTCTGCTAATTTCTCTACCAACCAAAGTAAAATTGTAGCACTTGCTGAAGGGGTAACACAATACACTTTAGGAGGGTTTGATAACATTTCTGTTGTCGCTGAAGTAGGTAAGGCTTATGGAGAAATCTATGGTAGTAAATTTTTAAGAGTTACTGATGAAACGAGTCCTTCATTCGGGCAACTGGTTATAAATGCAACTGGGCTGCCACAAAAAGCCAATGGAGCTCCGGTAAGTTTAGGAAATCAGCAGGCAAAAGCTATGCTTGGTCTAACTAATACATTTGGGTATAAAGGAGTGTCTTTATCGTTTTTGATTGACGCCAGATTTGGAGGCAAAATGTTCTCAGGTACATTGGCAGATATGCAACAAAGCGGAACCGCATCTGTAACTGTTGTAAACGGATTAAGAGATGATATCGTGGCAGATGGAGTTGTCGTGAGCGGTACAGGTTATGCACAAAACACCAAGGCAGTAAGTCCTCAATTGTATTGGGGCGCAATTGCTGGAGCAGACAACCTAGGTATAACGGAAGCTAATATATATGATGCAAGCAACATTCGTCTAAGAAATGTTCAGTTAAATTATGATTTTCCTTCTAAATTTTTAGCTAAAACGGCTATACAAAAGGCCAAAATTGGGGTTTCCTGCAATAATGTTTGGATGATTAAAAGTCATATGAATGGACTTGATCCAGAATCTGTTTTTGCTACCGGTACCAATGCGGTAGGTTTTGAAAATGGAGGTGCGCCAACCGTTCGTACCTTTTTGGTAAATCTGGCATTGAGTTTTTAATCAATTATAAAATTTTATAACATGAAAAATATATTTAAAAAATCAAGTATAGCTTTAGCAATGGTAACATTGCTGGCTTCTTGTGAAAATTTCGATGAGATTAACAAGGACCCTAATGCCGCAACTGCTGATCAGGTACAAATTGAGTATTTCATAAATAACTCCATTATTGGGGCGCAAATGGATCCTCATATAGCCGAAAGAGCTTTTGTGCTTTATTGGAAAACGGCAGGACATCAGCAATTAAGGACAGGTATATCTGGCGGAAATCTTGATGATGGTTGGTCTGGCGATTATTACAGCTATATTTCAGGTTGGTTAAATTCGGCAAATACCGCTATTCAAGTAGCTGAAGAGAAAGAGGCTAAAGGAAACGTAAAAGCATACTCCAAAAATCTAATTCAGGTTGCGCGTATCTGGAGAGTTTATCTGATGAGTGAACTTGCCGATAACTTTGGACCTATAGCCATTAACGCATTTCAAGGAACAAATCCGGAATTTGTGGATTTGAAAACTGTTTACTATTTCTTGTTGGCAGAACTTAAAGACGCTTCTGAAAAATTAGATGTTGCGGTTGTAAATCCTGATCTCTTAAAGAAACATGATCCTGCTTTTGAATATAATTACGTAAAGTGGAGAAAGTATGCTAATTCCATGCGTCTTCGTTTGGCAATGCGTTTGTCTGAAGTAGATCCGGCTAAAGCAAAATCTGAATTTGAGGCTGCGGCCAGTGGAGATTTGATGACTGGTACTGCTGATACGTTTCAAGTACAAGAAAAAGGGGGCTGGGATGCTTTGACTGGGGTAATGAGTCGTGAATGGAATCCGCAATTGATGTCTGTAACATTAAATAACCTGTTTGTAGGTTTAGGTGGTGTGAAATCAACTGATCAATTAGCCTCTTCTTTTCATGCCAGTGTAAAACCGGCTAATTATATCGGATTAAAATTTGCGGATCATTTTTCAATGAAAACGAATGAACCGGCAGCGGGATATTGGTTAGACGGTTTGCCAAATGCGATAGACCCTCGTGCCTATAAAGCATTTAATATTCCTGGTGATTTCACCAATTCAAATTTCTCTGGTTATCCTTCATGGGATAATGATTCAGAGACTACAACACAAACTTTAATAAATGCTAGTGGCGCAGTGGTTAAAACAATTGACGCAAAGAATACCTGGAATGCTTTCGCGGCGGGAGACTGGGGAGCGTTGGGCAGTAAAAATAGAGTAAGAGCCTTCAATGGCACCATGCCACGTTTGTCTCAACAGTTCAGAGGTAGTGCAAGTAAACGTATCTTTTTTGCTCCATGGGAAACCTATTTCCTGTTAGCCGAAGCAGCTGTTAAAGGTTGGGCTGTTCCAATGAGTGGTAAAGATGCTTATGAGGAGGGAATCAAAGCGAATTTTACCTATTGGGGTGTTTCTTCTCATTTGAGTGCTTACCTTGCTTCGGAAGATTATAACAGAGCAGGTACTTCTGTAAGTTGGACACACACTGCAGAACCTTCTACAAGCTATGCGATGAATTACGTAGACGGTTATACAAATTTACCTGGAGTAGCTACAATTTTATACCCTAAAAATACTTTGTATAAAAATGGAGCTGTGAAAAATGATTTATTGACAAAAATTATAACCCAGAAATTCATTGCACAAACTCCTTGGTTGCCATTAGAAACATGGAATGATCATAGAAGATTAGGATTGCCTTTCTTTGAAAATCCTGCAATTGAAAATGCTCTACCAAATTTACCGGCTTTAAATGCATCTAACTTTATGGCTAATCAGGTGAATTTCTTCCCGCAACGATTGAAATATCCGTCAGGTTTGAGAAATTCAAATGTAAAAGGGTATGCACAAGCGGTAGGATTTTTAGGAGGTACAGATGATGTATTGACTCCGCTTTGGTGGGCTAAACACTAAATGATTTAGAATGCAAAATAAATAAAATGAGTCGGGTAGCATATACCTGCCCGGCTTATTTTTTTAATAATAAAAGGCTTATTTGTAAGAAACGAGAAAGTACAAAAAGATATTAGTACTTCCCTAAAGCCACAGTCATAAAGTCTTGCTACATTTCATAAAAATTGGCTGTACCAAAATGGTGAGATTCAAAATGTAGATTTTACACTCATTTACTGGCTTTTGGACTTTAAAAACTTTAGGATTTGCGACTTCTGGGTTATTTGTAAGGATTAATAAAATGTTTTTAATCTCTTTTTTTCGCAACAGACAAAATTGTTCTCTGCTGAAAAAAATGGAATTATGAGCAACGATCTTTTAAAACCAATCTAAAAAAGCTTCATTTGTTGCGAATACTTTTATATTGATGTTAGTTTTGCCCTAAGCAAGTATAAAAAAGTGCTAGGTTTATATTTAATCAACAACGTATATTTCATATAGAATATGCTTTTAGAAAATGAAAGTGCTTTTCATTAAATAAAAAAATCAATTTTTACTGTGTATAGTATAATAAAATTGTTTTTTTAAGAGGTAATGTTTACTGATTTTTGTTAGTTATTCTGAAGGAACAGGACCTGAAAGGAGGGATGTTGTTACAAACGATACTCCCTCTTTTATTTTAAGAATGTATTTATAAAATACTAATGAGAATTAAATTAGAAAAATTTTGGGTTCAAAAAAGAAAAATGTAACTTAAAATAAATCAGCACAGTAATAATTTAAAAATACCGAATCACAATGAAATGTAAAAAAGGCTTTTATTGGTTAATCATTATTTGCTTGGCAAACTTGTCCTTTGTGACGAATGCCCAAAATAGTTCAGTAGTTTTAAAAAACGGCTGGCAATTTCGTCAGGAGAAAACGGTAAAATGGAATGCCGCAACAGTGCCGGGAGAAGTGCATACTGATTTGTTGAATAACAAACTCATTCCGGATCCATACTACCGTGATAATGAGAAAAAACTGCAGTGGATTGAGAAAAAAAACTGGGAATATAAAACGTCTTTTCAGATTAGTGCAGAAATTTTAAAGAGAAAAAATACGGAACTTGTTTTTGACGGATTGGATACCTATGCATCGGTTTATCTTAATGGCAAATTGATTCTAAAAGCGGATAATATGTTTCGCCAATGGCGTGTTGATGTGAAAAAGTATTTGCATCCCGGTACGAATAAATTAGTGATTGTCTTTTTATCGGCGCAAAATGTAGTTGATTTACTTGCCAAGAAAGATTTGCCTTTTGTAATTCCAGATAATCCTCGTTTGTATGCTCGGAAAGCACAGTATCATTTTGGATGGGATTGGGGACCTAAATTTACGACTTGCGGCATTTGGAAAGAAGTGCGATTGGAAACTTTCGATGAAAAAACACCAGAGAAGGCATATGTTTTAAATCGTAAAATAGAATTGGTGCAACAACCGGACAGCCTTGGAAAATCATTTTATTTTAAAATCGACGACAAGCCGGTTTATATGAAAGGAGCGAATTATATTCCATCGGATGCTTTTCTTTCGAGAGTTACCAAAAAGGAATATGAAAAGGTAATTGCCATGGCCAAAGACGCCAATATGAATATGCTTCGTGTTTGGGGTGGCGGTATTTATGAAGATGATTATTTCTATGATTTATGTGATAAATACGGAATCAACGTTTGGCAGGATTTCATGTTTGCAGGAACCATGGTTCCCGGAGACAAAGCTTTTTTCGACAATGTAAAAGAAGAAGTTCAATACCAAGTGAAGCGTTTGCGGCATCATCCAAGTATTATTTTGTGGTGTGGTAATAACGAATCTGATGAAGCATTTAAAAATTGGGGATGGCAAAAATCGATGAATATGTCAAAGCAGGATTCGACTCGTTTATGGAAAGATTATGTTCGCTTGTTTCAGGACAGTATTCCAAAATGGGTAAAAGAAGTAGATGATAAGAGACCGTATATCAGCAGCTCGCCATTATTTGGTTGGGGTAAAGAGAAAAGCATTACAGAAGGCGATAGCCATTATTGGGGAACTTGGTGGGGACTGGAAGATATTGAAGTGGTTAAAAATAAAACAGGACGTTTTGTCAGTGAATACGGAATGCAAGCGATGCCGAATTATTCTTCAATAGAAAAATTTACGTCACCTGAAGATCGTTATTTATTTTCGGATGTATTAAAAGCACATCAAAAAGCAGGGAAAGGTTTTACAAAGTTAAACTCCTACTTGAACCGCTATTTTATTGATTCCACCAAAGTGAAAAATATGAAAGTGGCCGATTATACTTATCTTACGCAGTGTTTGCAGCATTATTCGCTAAAGAATATTATTGGGATTCACCGTTCCAAAGCGCCTTATAATATGGGAACTTTAGTTTGGCAATTGAATGATTGTTGGCCTGTGGCGAGTTGGAGTGTTACGGACTATTATAACCGACAACCCAAAGCAGCTTGGTATGCCATGCGGGAAGCGTACCGGGATGATAAAACACCTGAAATAGACCTGACTCGTCCTATAGATTTGAAATTGGAAAATCCTAAAATCAGTTGGACAATTAAAGGAAATGAAATAATAATTAAAGCTCTGAAATCAGCTAAATATGTATATGTGGAAATTAAGGGATACAAAGGAAAATTAAGTACTAATTATATGGATTTGGATGCAGGAGAAGAAAGAATAATTTCGTTCGAAGGGAAGATAATCAAGCCTATTATAACAGTTACGTCATTGTATGATGTGCTTAACAGATACAAATAAAAACTAATAAAATTTAATGTAAGTTGCTGTTTGTAAGTTGGTAATGATTAATTTTAAAACGAAAGCAATACTACAATCCGAACAGGACTAAATGTTGTTTTTTAATCCAACTAATTATAAATGCTGAATCTGCGTAAATCCGTTTAATCCGTGTCATCTGTGTTCCATTTTTTTAGAGAGATCTATTTCTACAGTACGCAAGTCATATAAAACAAAAACAAAATGGTTACAAAATATAAACACATTGTTTTCTCAATAATTATTTTATTCACTTTGCCTGTAACTTCACAGGTAAAAGCTAAAAAACAAAACAGTTTAGATTACACTCAATATGTTAACCCTTTGATTGGTTCTGCTGGTCATGGTCATGTTTTTGTGGGTGCTAATGTGCCTTTTGGTGCTGTACAACTAGGACCAGTAAATGTTTTTGAGGGTTGGGATTGGTGCAGTGGCTATAATTACGCGAGTAATACGATATTGGGATTTACACATACTCATTTGAGCGGGACTGGAATTGGAGATTTGAATGATATTCTTTTATTGCCGGTGTCAGGAAAAGTGCCGCTTACCAAAGGAACAAAAGAAGATATGGTTACCGGTTATGGTTCTTATTTTTCACATAAAAATGAAATTACTAAGCCTGGATATTACAGTGTTTTACTTGATAAATACAAAATAAAAGCAGAGTTAACGGCAACCGAAAGAGTAGGATTTCATAAATACACTTTTAATTCTAGCGATGATTCCCATATTTTACTTGATTTGGCTGATGGTATTGGTTGGGATAAACCAATGAAAACATTCATAAAAAAAACAGGAGCCAAGACCATTGTTGGCTATCGTCATTCGAAAGGTTGGGCTGATGATCAAAGGGTATATTTTACAATGGAATTTTCGGAACCTATTGCGAATATTTCCTTGTATGACAATGTTTCAGCGGTGTTAGGAAATCAAGGAGAAGGTGTCCGAATGAAAGCTGTTATTGATTTTGCAACTTTAAAAAACAAACAGGTTTTAGTCAAAGTTGGTCTTTCTCCGGTGAGTTATGAGAATGCTTCCGCAAATATAAAAGCGGAGATTCCAAGTTGGGATTTTACTAAAACGGTGAAACAAGCCAATTCAAAATGGAATACCGAATTAAATAAAATTCAGATTAAGGCCGATGAAAAAACGATGAAAGTTTTTTACACTTCCTTGTACCATACGGCGTTTGCGCCTTCTATTTTTAATGATGTTAATGGCGATTATAGAGGAACAGATAAAAAAGTATATGAAAAAGCAAATTTCACAAATTATACCACTTTTTCGCTTTGGGATACGTACCGTGCTTTGCATCCTTTGTACACCATTACACAGCCCGATAAAATTAATGATATTGTCAAATCATTTTTGGCAATCTATCAGCAACAAGGAAGATTACCGGTTTGGCACTTGATGGGTAACGAAACCAATACCATGAATGGAAATCATTCGATTGCTGTTATTGTAGATGCGTATCTAAAAGGCTACCGAGATTATGATACGGCACTTGCTTATGAAGCCATCAAGAAAACGGCGATGCAAACCCGTGACGGAATGGATTATGTTCAAAAACTACAATACATTCCTGCTGATACGATGTTAGAAACCGTTGGAAATGCTTTGGAATATGCCATCGATGATTGGTGTGTGGCCCAGATGGCAAAAGCCTTGAACAAGACCGAGGATTTTGCTTATTTTTCAAAAAGAGCCAATTTGTATAAACTTTATTTTGATAAAGAAACAACGTTTATGAGAGGAAAATTAGCCAATGGAAATTGGAGAACGCCTTTTAATCCGCTTTCATCTGCCCATCGCAAAGATGATTATGTAGAAGGAAATGCGTGGCAATACACTTGGTTAGTGCCTCAAGATCCTTATGGTTTAATTGATTTGTTTGGAAGTGAAGATAAGTTTTTAGCCAAGTTAGATGCTCTATTCCTAATAACTGACAAAGTAGAAGGCGAAGAAGCTTCCCCGGATATTAGCGGTTTGATCGGGCAATATGCGCAAGGAAACGAACCCAATCATCATATTCCCTATTTGTATGCCTATGCAGGACAACCTTGGAAAACGGCAAAACTGATTCGGGAAATTGACGATAAATTTTATTCCACAAAACCAGATGGATTATGCGGTAACGAAGATTTGGGACAAATGTCGGCTTGGTATGTTTTCTCGGCAATGGGATTTTATTCGGTTAATCCAGCGAATGGGATTTATATCTTGGGAAGCCCATTGGTAAATAATGCAACCGTAAAAAATAAAGACGGTATTTCATTTACATTAAATGCTATAGATAATAGCAGCACTAATATTTACATTCAGAAAGCGGAATACAATGGGAAACCGTATACAAAATCTTATATCACTCACGATATGATTGTAAAAGGAGGGGAATTGAAATTATATATGGGAAGCAAACCTTCGGGAACTTGGGGAGTGAAAAAAGAGGATAGACCGTTGTAATAGTGTTCAGTATTTAGTGCTCAGTGTTCAGTTATATGTAGTTTGCTCTCTATTTTGGAGAGTCCCAATAGCTATCGGGCAATAACATTAAGTTAAGAGATTTTGACCGTCACTTCGAGTGATTTTAAATATTAATGCGATAGCTTTAATGTTTAAAATAGTATCGAGAAGCCTTAATTAACTGAGAGTTCTCGATACTTCGTAAAAATTTTCTATCGCAAATTTTTACTCAACTCGAACTGACGAATCCTTAACTTAATGATATTGAGCTATCGGTATTAGAAATTATTTTATATTAAAATTATGAAAAAGAATAGTTTGATTTTTGGTTTAATGTTACTCTGTGTTGTTGCAAATGCACAGACCAAAGTTTTAGATCCAGTAGAATATGTAAATCCTTTGATGGGCACACAATCCGTACACAGTCTTTCTAATGGGAATACCTACCCGGCGATTGCAAGACCTTGGGGGATGAATTTTTGGACACCGCAAACCGGTAAAATGGGAGACGGATGGATTTATACCTATACCGCTGAAAAAATTCGAGGGTTCAAACAAACGCATCAGCCGTCTCCGTGGATGAATGATTACGGACAGTTCTCCATCATGCCGGTTACTGGGAAATTAGTTTTTAAAGAAGAGGAAAGAGCCAGTTGGTTCAGTCATAAATCTGAAACTGTGAAGCCGTATTATTACAGCGTATATCTTGCCGATTATGATGTGACTACTGAATTAACCACTACCGAAAGAGCGGCACATTTTCAATTTACTTTTCCTGAAAACCAACAATCTTCTATTGTAATTGATGCTTTTGATAAAGGGTCTTATGTTAAGATAATTCCATCTGAAAATAAAATTATAGGATACACGACTCGCAATAGCGGTGGCGTTCCTGCTAATTTCAAGAATTATTTTGTGCTAGTATTCGACAAGTCTTTTTCATCGAATTATACTTGGAAAGACACTATTTTGGAAAAAGATAAATTAGAAAGTTTAGCCAATCATGCAGGTGCTGTGGTGAGTTTTAAAACTAAAAAAGGAGAGAAAATCAATGTCAGAGTCGCTTCTTCATTTATAAGCCTTGAGCAAGCTGAGTTGAATTTGAAAACGGAATTAGGGAATGCTTCTTTTGAAAAAACCGTTGCGGAATCAAAAGAAGAATGGAATAAAGTTTTAGGGAAAGTAAAAGTGGAAGGTGGCAGTGACGAACAATTCAAAACTTTTTATTCTTGTTTGTACCGTACCGCATGTTTTCCTCAAAAACATTATGAGATAGATTCGAAAGGAAAAATTATGCATTATAGTCCGTATAATGGCAAAGTGTTGCCGGGTTATATGTATGCCGGTACTGGTTTCTGGGACACTTTCCGCGCCTTGTACCCATTACTGAATTTAGTTTATCCTTCCATAAATAAAGAAATGCAGGAAGGTTTGATTAATGATTATAAAGAAGGTGGATTTCTGCCGGAATGGTCCAGCCCGGGATTTAGAAATGTGATGGTGGGAAATAATTCGGCATCCGTTGTTTCAGATGCTTATATGAAAGGATTGCGGGATTATGATATCAATACATTGTATGAAGCCTTGTTGCATGGAGCCAATAATGAAGGGCCAATGGATGCGGTAGGGAGAAAAGGCGCTGCGTATTACAATACTTTGGGTTATGTGCCGTATGATGTAAAGATTAATGAAAATGCGGCAAGGACATTAGAATACGCTTATGATGATTTTGCTATTTGGAAATTGGCGAAAGCCTTAAACCGTCCCAAAAAAGAAATTAATTTGTTTGAAAAACGAATGATGAATTATAAAAACGTTTTTAATCCATCATTCAAACTCATGAGTGGAAGAAATAAAGACGGAAGTTTTCCTGCTGATTTTAATCCTTTCAAATGGGGAGATGCTTTTACCGAAGGGAACAGTTGGCATTACAGCTGGAGTGTTTTTCATGATGTGCAAGGCTTGGTTGATTTAATGGGTGGCGAAAAGGCATTCACTACTAAATTGGACGCTGTTTTTAGTATGCCTCCAGTTTTTGACGAAAGTTATTATGGCTCCGTTATTCACGAAATTCGGGAAATGCAAATCATGAATATGGGACAATATGCGCACGGCAACCAACCTATTCAGCACATGATCTATTTGTATAACTACGCTGGTCAGCCTTGGAAAACACAATATTGGTCCAGAGAAGTAATGAACCGTTTGTACAAACCAACGGCAGACGGATATTGTGGTGATGAAGATAACGGACAAACGTCGGCTTGGTATGTTTTTTCAGCGATGGGGTTTTATCCTGTTTGTCCGGCTACAGAAGAGTATGTTCTTGGAGCGCCTTTATTTAAGAAAGTAACGTTGCAATTAGAAAATGGAAAAGAAGTAATCATAAATGCTCCGGGTAATTCGGAAGATAATAAATATGTTCAGGAATTAAAATGGAATAATTCCACTTACACAAAGAACTATATCAATCATTTTGATTTACTCAAAGGAACGGTATTGGATTTTGACATGAACAATACTCCTAATAATCAAAGAGGAACTTCCGCGAGTAGTTATCCATATTCTTATTCAACTTCAAAATAATACGATGCAAACACGTAGAAAATTTATAAAAAACACAGGAATTTTATCCGCAGGATTGTTGGCAATTCAATCAGAAGTTTTTGCTTCTGAGTCCAATATTTTTAATTTTCCAATGAAGGATTTTGTCAGTAAACGTCCACCATTAGCCGAAAGAAAATTTACCAGTGAAGCGATTGAAGCGGCTATTGTACGAATTAAAAAACAAATTGCAAATCCGGAACTGGCTTGGTTGTTCGAAAACTGTTTCCCAAATACATTGGACACGACAGTCGATTTTGAAATCATCGATGGCAAACCAGATACGTATGTGATTACCGGAGATATTGATGCGATGTGGTTGCGTGACAGTACTGCCCAAATTTGGCCGTATATTCCGTTTGTAAAGGAAGATGAAAAACTCGGAGAATTGGTAAAAGGAGTGATTAACCGTCAGACCAAATGCATTTTGCTTGATCCGTATGCCAATGCTTTTTATAAAGATTTCAACCAAGTAAGCGAATGGAAAAATGATATTACCAAAATGCAACCGGGAATTCATGAGCGCAAATGGGAGATTGACAGTTTGTGTTATCCCATCCGATTGGCGCATG
Source organism: Flavobacterium sp. ZB4R12 (assembly GCF_048276375.1). NCBI lineage: Bacteria > Pseudomonadati > Bacteroidota > Flavobacteriia > Flavobacteriales > Flavobacteriaceae > Flavobacterium > Flavobacterium sp. ZB4R12. The sequence goes on from NZ_JBLNKS010000005.1 coordinate 50,710, forward strand.
GCTATTGGAAAGAAACGGGCGATATAAGCTTGTTTGACAGCCAATGGAAAGAAGCCATGCTTTTGGTATTGCAAACGTTCAAAGAACAGCAACGTATGGATAATAAAGGACCGTACACTTTTCAGCGTACTACCGCTTGGGCTACCGATGGTGTTCCATTGAGTGGTTACGGTTATCCGGTAAAACCTTGCGGGCTGATTGTTTCTACCTTTAGACCAAGTGATGACAGTACCTTGTTTGGGTATTTGATTCCAAGTAATATGTTTGCCATTGAAGTACTCGGTTATTTAATGGAGATTTTCTCTCTGCCGGAAATTAAGGATACTGATTTGGTTGCCAAAGCCAAAGAATTGCAAGAACAAGTACAGAAAGGATTGAAAGAAAACGGAATCATCAAACACCCAAAGTTTGGAAAAATAATCGCTTTTGAAGTAAATGGATACGGAAGTTTTCACATGATGGATGATGCCAATGTGCCTTCCTTATTGTCATTACCGTATTTAGGAGCGATTCAGCCGGATAGTAGTTTGTATCTTAATACCCGAAAAGTAGTCCTTTCAGAAAATAATCCGTTTTTTTATAAAGGAAAAGCAGGCGAAGGTGTTGGAGGACCGCACACTGGCGCTGATACCATCTGGCCGATGAGTATAATTCTAAGAGCGATTACCAGTGTAGATGAAAAGGAAATAAGAAAGTGTATTAGCAATTTGATAAAAACACATGCCGATACTGGTTTCATGCACGAGTCTTTTCATAAGGATGACGCAACAAAATTTACCCGAAAATGGTTTGCATGGGCGAATACGCTTTTTGGAGAGTTGATTGTTCATACGGGTAACAAGTATCCTCAAATTTTAAGCGATAAGAATATTTAGGCAATATCAATATCAATTTGAAAATCAACAATGTGTGTTCAAAATCAATAAATAATGTAAAAATGAAGAGTATAAAATTCCTTTTTTTGTTACTTCTTGTCACTAATGGTATAACAGCTCAGAGCGATAAAAATATTGCTGTAATTGCATATTACACGGGTGATGATAAACTAATAAATGAGTTTGAGATAAATAAACTGACGCATATTATTTATAGTTTTTGTCATCTGAAAGAGGGTAAATTAAATGTTGATACGGCTAAAGATTCCCTTGCCATTAAACATTTAGTATCATTAAAAGCTAAAAACCCGCAGTTAAAAATTATGTTGTCATTAGGCGGTTGGGGCGGTTGTGCTCCTTGTTCCGATGTTTTTTCTACAGCAAAGGGAAGAGCAGTTTTTGCAAAATCGGTACAAGAAGTCAATACTTATTTTAAGTGTGATGGAATAGATTTAGATTGGGAATATCCCACTATAGAAGGATTTTCAGGGCATTTGTATCAACAAGCTGACAAAAAGAATTTTACGGAGCTTATAACAATTCTTCGCCAAACCTTAGGGAATAAGAATGAATTGAGTTTTGCGGCTGGAGGATTCCAGAAATATTTAGACGAATCTGTTGAATGGAAAAAAATAATGCCATTGGTGGATCGTGTAAATATTATGAGTTACGATTTGGTAAACGGTTATTCAAAAGTAACGGGACATCATACGCCATTGTTTAGTACGAAAAAAGATGAAGAATCTACAGATAAAGCGGTAAGCTATTTATTAAAATTGGGAATACCTGCCAAAAAACTTGTTATTGGAGCAGCCTTTTATACCCGCATTTGGAAAGAAGTATCCAATATTAATAACGGTTTATATCAATCTGGTGAACCAACCGGTGGTGTAAATTTTAAAAAATATACCACTTCATTTACAACAGTTGGTGGTTGGAAATATTTTTGGGATAAAAAAGCAAAAGCACCTTACTGGTATAATGAAAAATCAAAATTATTTGCTACTGGTGATGATATTGCTTCTGTTAAGGCAAAAACGAGCTATGCAATACAAAAGAAACTAGGAGGTATTATGTTTTGGGAACTGGTTTTAGACAGTCCGCGCAATGGGATGCTTGATGCGATATATCAAATAAAAACAGCTAAATAATTCAATTTGGATATTTTATAATCGGTATTAATCCAGTTGAAAACAACAAATTAATTGATTCTGTAAGCGTTTATCAAAAATAACGAAAAAGTATATTATCTATAACTTGATAAAAAAATAAAATGAAGAAAATTGCAGTACTATTGTTGGTTTTTACAAGTGTTATTTCTAATGCGCAACAAGCAGAAAACATCATCATCATAACAACAGACGGGTTTAGATGGCAGGAACTTTTTAAGGGGATGGATTTCTCCATTGCCAATAATCGGAAATTTAATCAGGGTGATAGCACCTACCTTTTTAAAAAATATTGGAGTGATGATGTTGAAGAACGCAGGGAAAAGTTGATGCCTTTTATGTGGTCAGTAGTTGCCGCAAAAGGACAATTATATGGCAACAGAAATTATAACAATAAGGTAAATAATGCCAATCCACACTGGTTTAGTTATCCGGGTTATAGTGAAATAATGACCGGTTATGCCGATCCGGCCATCAATTCAAATGAGTATAAGCCGAATCCTCATGTTACTGTATTGGAGTTTTTAAATCAACAACCAAAATTTAAGGGTAAAGTGGCTGCTTTTGGAGCTTGGGAAGCATTTGATAGAATCTTAAATGAAAAGAGAAGTGGTATTCCGGTAGCTTCAGCATTTGATAAAATAGGTGGAACTAACCCAACTGCGAAACAGAATCTTATCAATAATATGTTGGCTGATTCCTATAAACCTTGGCATTTGGATGAGTGCTTAGATGTGTTTACACAATATGAAGCTTTGGAGGAATTAAAAACCAAGAAGCCAAAAGTATTGTATATCGCCTACGGAGAGACAGATGAATGGGCGCATGGCGGACAATATCGTTCGTATTTAGATGCCGCTCATCAAGTAGACGCATGGATTAAGCAAATATGGGATTTTGTGCAAAATGATCCGCAGTATAAAAACAAAACTACTTTAGTCTTTACAACGGATCATGGCCGTGGGGATAAAATTAAAGCGGAATGGACTAGTCATGGAAGCTCTATACAAGATGCATCCGAAATATGGTTTGCAGCAATGGGACCGGGAATTACTGGCAAAGGAGAACTAAAAACGGAAGGACAATTGTATCAACAACAATTTGCGCAGACTATTGCTAAATTACTGGGATATACTTTTAAGGCCAACCACCCAATAGCCAAAGAGATACCAGAAGTATTGAAATAATTAACCATTTTTAGATCGATCGACTTTAAGTAGTCGAAACCAGTTAAAACATAGAGGGGTGAGAATAGCATCTTTTAGATTATCAAAATAAAAATATAACTTATGAATAGTATAATAAGACAAACAGTTATGGCACTTAGAAGTTCAATTTTAGTATTTCTTTTATTAGTTTCAGTGCTAATGAAAGCGCAACAACAACCTTCCATTATTCCAAAACCCGTTGATCTTAAAATGGGGAATGGTAACTTTACAATTGATGGAAATACGGCTATCCAGTATAAGAAATCACAAAAAGAGTTAAAAGCAACTGCTGATTTTTTGGCATCCTATATTAAAAATATTTCAGGATTTTCTTTAAAATCAAATAAAGCTGCAGCGAAAAAAGTGGAGTTTGTAATTGAAAAAGACATTCAAGAAGAAGGATATCAGTTAACTGTATCTCCAACTGCTATTGTAATTAAAGCGAGCAGCCCAAAAGGTATTTTTTACGGCATACAATCGATATTGCAAACCTTGCCGGCTATACGTACCAATGCGGCTTTGGAAGTGCCGGTTATGCAGGTAAATGATTATCCTCGTTTTAAATGGAGAGGAATGCATCTTGATGTAAGCCGTCATTTCTTTGGTCCCGAGATAATAAAAGAGTACATCGACCTGATGGCATCCTATAAAATTAATGTGTTTCACTGGCATCTTGTGGACGATCAAGGATGGAGAATTGAAATAAAAAAATATCCAAAACTTACAGAAATAGGGGCTTGGCGAGTAGATCACACTACTCTAAATTGGCGAGAAAGACCACAAGCTAAAGAGGGAGAAAAGCCAACTTACGGAGGTTTTTATACGCAAGAACAAATTAAAGAAATTGTAAAATATGCTGCAGAAAGAAATATAACCATTGTGCCTGAAATTGAAATGCCGGGCCATGTAGCTTCTGCAATTGCTTCTTATCCGCAATTAAGTTGTACGCAACAACCGCAATTGCCACTAACGGGAGGTAATTATACTAATATGTCATCTAATTATTGTGCCGGAAATGAAGAAGTTTTCTCTTTTTTACAGGATGTGCTTAGTGAGGTTTTGATACTTTTTCCTTCTACTTATATTCATTTAGGAGGGGATGAGGTAGACAAAGCACCTTGGAAAAAATGTCCCCGCTGTCAGGAAAGAATGAAAGCGGAAGGGCTGAAAGACGAAGATGAGTTGCAGAGTTATTTCATGAAAAGAATGGAGAAGTTTATCATCAGCAATAAGAGAAAGATGATCGGCTGGGATGAAATTTTAGAAGGAGGACTTGCTCCGGAAGCTGCTGTTATGAGTTGGCGAGGTGAAGCTGGTGGAATCGAGGCTGCAAAAATGAAACACAATGTGGTAATGACTCCGGGTTCTCCGTGTTACTTCGACCATTATCAGGCAGGGCCAGAGGGAGAACCTTTCGCCATTGGAGGATTTAATACAGTTAAAAAGGTATTTGATTATGAGCCTATTCCAAAAGAATTAAATGAGGAAGAAGGCAAGTACGTGTTAGGTGCTCAGGGGAATGTCTGGACTGAATTTATTACTACGACGGAACATCTGGAATATATGGTGCTTCCTCGTATGACAGTGTTAGCAGAAGTGTTATGGTCTCCAAAAGAGAATAAAAACTGGGATGGTTTTAATGAACGATTGCAATATCACTTTAAAGGATATGCACAAAAAGGCTTGCATTATTCTCCGGGTAATTTCACGGTAAATATCAAGCCCTCTTCTCAAAACGGACAATTGATGGTGACTCTTTTTTCGGAAGCACTGAACGGAGAAATTCGGTATACCACTGATGGTTCAGAGCCTACCATAAAAAGCGAAAAATACGAACAGCCTATTACCATAAACTCATCTCTTGTATTAAAAGCATCCACGGTTGTAGACGGACAAATAAAAGGATTGCAGGCTGCAAAACAAAATTTTGTGATGCATAAAGCAGTTGGGAGTGCTGTCAAATACACGAATCCGGTAAGCCAACATTATTTGGCCGATGGTCCCAACTCTTTGACTGATGGAGTCAGAGGAGGTAATGCTACAGGCAAATATTGGCATGGATTCAGTGGAAATGACTTGATTGCAACGGTTGATTTAGGTGAAACAAAACCAATTAAAAACATTTCGTTAGGCTTTTTGCAAAATTATGGCAGCTGGATTTTTTTACCACAATCCGTGAAATTTGAAGTCTCAACTGATGGAACTGTTTTTACTGAAATAAAAACGATTAACAACCCAATTGATATTAATCAGAAAACGGTATTATATGATTTTAGCGCCGCATTTACACAGCAAAAAGTAAGGTATATTAGAGTAACGGCTAAAAATAATCTTTGTCCTCCGGGTCATAGTGGAGCAGGAAAGTCAGGATGGTTATTTGTAGATGAAATTATAGCAGATTAAGTGAACGCAGCATAAAGGTGCAATTTTCAAAAAGTTATTGTGTAACTTTTTAAACAAATAGTAAATACAAGAGAAAAATAAATGAATAAAGAATATGCATTAGGGTTAGATGTTGGAGGAACTCACATTACTGTGGCAGTTATAGCTATTAATAAAATGAAAGTTCTTGATTTTTCGTTGCATATAGAGTCTTTTGATTCTAATTTACCAGTAGCTGCCGTTATGGATATTTGGGAAAAAGCCATTCGTACTTCATGGAAGAATTCTGGGATAGAAAAGTTGGAAGGATTAGCAATATGTATGCCAGGTCCATTTGATTATGCAAGTGGCATTTGTTGGATAAAAGGGCAAGCTAAATATGAACATTTTTATAGTTTAAATATTCGGGAACTAATTCAAGAAAGGCTTAATTTGTCTAACGATTTACCAATTCTTTTCGATAATGACGCCAATTGTTTTGGTAAAGGAGAATTTTTTAAAAATGCAGAAAATATTTCAAAAAAAGTAATGGCGGTTACCCTTGGTACTGGTCTTGGAGCTTCTTTTATAGATAACGGTAAAGCAATAGATTCAGGAACTCAAGTGCCAACAGATGGCGAGTTATATAACATTCCATTTAAACAGGGAATTGCTGAAGATTATGTGTCTGCTCGGGGGCTTTTATTTCGTTATGAAGCTGTTAGCGGTATAAAAATCAGCAATGGTCTTGAACTTTTTAATCGTGCTAATGATGGAGATGTTTTGGCTATAAAAGTATTCGAGGAAGTAGGAGAGGATTTAGCCGAAATTGTAATTCCGTGGTTAAGGAGTTTTAAAGCGGATAGCTTTATAATTGGTGGTAAAATTGCAAATGCCAGTGTCTATTTCTTGCCGGCTTTTCAACAAAAAATAAAGAATGCAGGTAGTGAAGTCACTGTTTTGGTTTCAACAGATAATGAAATAGCCGCTTTATTGGGGGCTGTAAGTTTACTGTGTAAAATGTAGTATTTTAATATGTTTAACTTGCTAAAAGAAGTGATTTATTCAATTATAATTAAGGTTATTTTTAAACCATATTTGAATTAATATAAAATAGAAAATATGACAAATCGTAGAAATTTTATAAAAACAGCGGCGATTGCTTCTGTAGCTGTGGCATTAAATTCATTCAAAGGGAAACCGGAAGAAGAAAATGATTTTTCATTAAAAAAAGGAAAGAAACCCATTGTGCTTTCTACATGGAATTTTGGAGTACAAGCTAATGCAGCCGCTTGGGAAATATTAAAAAATAAAGGACGTGCTTTAGATGCTGTAGAAGCAGGGGTGAGAGTTCCTGAAGGAGACCCAAAAGAACGAAGTGTGGGTTATGGTGGAAGACCAGATAGAGACGGGCGTGTAACACTCGATGCTTGCATAATGGATGAAAATGCAAATATTGGTTCGGTGGCTTGTTTGGAATATATTAAACATCCCATTTCTGTGGCTCGAGCAGTGATGGAAAAAACGCCTCACGTGATGTTGGTAGGTGATGGTGCTTTGCAGTTTGCTTTGTCACAAGGTTTTAAGAAAGAGAATTTATTGGTCGAAGAATCCGAAAAAGAATGGAAAGAGTGGTTGAAAACCAGTCAATACAAACCCATTGCCAATATCGAAAATCATGATACTATTGGAATGATTGCTTTGGATGCAAGCGGAAATCTTTCAGGTGCCTGTACTACAAGTGGAATGGCCTTCAAAATGCACGGACGTGTGGGTGATTCTCCAATTATTGGGGCAGGATTATATGTTGATAACGAAATTGGAGCCGCCACTGCCACTGGTCATGGTGAAGAAGTGATTCGGATTTCGGGTTGTCATTTGGTTGTAGAATTGATGCGTCAAGGGAAATCACCACAAAAAGCGTGTGAAGAAGCAGTTGCTCGAATTGTAAAATTGACTAAAAATAGAAATAAAGACTTAAAAGAAATTCAAGTTGGTTTTATAGCTTTGAATAAGAAAGGAGAATGCGGTGCTTATTGTATACAAGGAGGTTTTAATTACGCCGTTAATGATGAAACTGGGAATCGATTAATTGATGCAGATTATTTTTTAAAATAAATGGAAAAATGTAAACTGGAGATAGCATGTTTTAATCTGCAATCTGTAATTATTGCACAAGAAAATGGTGCAGATAGAGTAGAATTGTGTGCCAATATGAATGAAGGAGGAACAACGCCAGATCTTGAAATAACTAATTTGGCAAAAAAGGAATTATCCATCGATTTGAATGTAATGATTCGGCCTCGTGGTGGAAATTTTGTCTATTCTGATTTTGAATTTGAACAAATGAAATTAGAAATCCTAGCATTCAAAAAGCTAAAAGTTAATGGCTTTGTCTTCGGAATTTTAAAGGAAGATAGTAGTGTCAATAAAGAACAAAACAAGGAATTAGTGGCACTGGCACATCCACTTCCATGTACGTTTCATCGTGCTTTTGATGTGGTAAAAGACGTAAATCAATCGCTTGAATCCGTAATTGAATGCGGTTTTAAAGCCATATTGACTTCTGGGCAAGAAAATAATGTAGTTGAAGGTATTGATGTATTGGCTGAATTAGTTGAAAAAGCCAACAATCGAATTGTTATCATGCCCGGTGGTAGCTTGCGTTCAACTAATATTGAGTTATTAAAAGAAAAGACAAAGGCTATTTTCTATCATTCATCTGCTATAACTGATTCAAGAGAAACGGCAAGTGGCGATGAAGTAAAAGCTTTAAAAGCTAATTTGTAATAATTGTAAAAGCGTAATTTTTTAAAAATATTGTATTTGATATAGTACATTTGGCACTAAAAACACAACCTACTGCAACTTCTTTATATAGTAAATCTAATGAAACTATACCTTATGTTTATACTAAATCGACAACTCTGCAAAAAAGGGAATTTATAAGTATGGTGTTCGACACTAACTTATACTATGAAGAAGGGGTGTATCGAACACCTACTATGCCAAGTATATTTTCTCGTAATTGCCTGTTAATGAATGGAAAAGGGTGTCTTATTTATGAAAAAAAAGGGATGATTTGTTAATCATCCCTTCGAGTGGAGTCGCCGAGAATCGAACTCGGGTCCAAACAAGCAACTAAAAAGCTTTCTACACGTTTATTTCCTGATTGGGTTTTCGATATTGTGCTAGGCCAGAAACAGCCACACGATACTTATCTTCTTAATTTCGAAATCCACCCGAAGCTTATGGAAATCTAGGTTTATTTTTACGGTTCCCCTAAATTGACCGCCACAAACCAAGGCTTTCAAGGAGAATCCAGCTTTCCTATCTGATAGGAACGTGGCTTAATCGTACTATAATTCGGATTATGCAGCTAAAGCGTAGTTATTTTCGCCGTGTAAAAGTGTAAGATCTTATATTTACGAGCAAGGTCTCAATGCTCGACGTGCTTACTTATCAATTCGACTTGCTGTCAAAACCAGTCGACCCCTTTTTTATTTCAAAATTCAAAATATGAATTTTGAGTTTGCAAATGTACAATTTTAAACTTGAATTAGTATTGCTAAACTCTCAACTCTATCACAAAAATCATTCCCTTTTTTATTCGTCTTTTATTCTGAACGGATAATCACCAAATAAAACAGCCAATTTCCTAACATCGTATGTTTTTCGGGTAAATTTATTGGATAGTGCTATAATGGTAACACTCTCTTTTCTCAAGGTGATGTAGGATGACGTATTGCCATGCCACCAACCGTTGTGAAAATAAAAATTTTGTCCCGTATCCCAATTGACCATCCGAATACCAAGACCATAATTTTTAGTCCCTTTACGCTCATTGCTGTATCCTTTATATACTTGACTTTGCAGCTTTGGTGTTAAAAAAGAAGAACTATTTCTGGCTCTGTCAAATTTCAATAAATCCCGTGGTGTGGAATAGATATTTTTATCACCATAAACCGCATCTAAATAATCCTTGCCAATTTCAACTTTATTTCCTTTATAAGAGGTAACTGCTGTGTCTTTATCTCTTTCATAATCAAAAACATAGGTATTTTTCATCCCAAGTGGTTCAAAAATGATTTGTTTCATGGCATCTTTGTAAGGGAGTTTTGTTACTTTTTCAATTATTAATGCCAACATGGCATAATTAGTATTACAGTAGCTAAAACGGGTATCGGTTTTGAATTCTAAACCAATATCCTTAGTTGCCATAATAGTCAGGATATCTTGATTGGTAAGTATGTTGTGTCTGTCCCAAATCAATTTATCACGATCTGTAAAATAGGCATAATTACGCATCCCACTTCTGTGATTCAGCAATGTTTTGATAGTTACATCCGGATAAGGAAACTCTTTCAAGATGGTATTTACTTTTTGATCTAAATCTATTCTTTTGGCATTTACTAATTTTAAGATAGCCGTTGCGGTAATGACTTTACTCACTGATGCAATATGTAGCGGTGTCGATTTAGTAATTAATGTTTTATTCCTAAAATTAGAGTAGCCTTCATATTTTTCATAAATAATTTGGCCGTTTTTAGCTACCAGAAAACTACCGTTAGCACTATTATTGGACCAATTTTTATTGTAAAAAGCATCAACAGCCCTTTTTTTAGTATCGATGTATTCAGCAGTTAGTTTAGGAAGATCATTTATTAAAGGTTTCATCTTAGGCAATGTACTCTTTGGGAGTTGGGCATCACTTAATTCTGTTTTCTTTTTCTCTTTGGTACAAGAACTCAAAACGATTATCAAGATGAGTATTTGTAGTATATTTGCTTTTTTTATAAATTTCATTTTCATAGTGCTAGAAAGACAAATATATAGAATCAATCTCTTTTGATTCCTCTTTTTTCCGAAACCTTAACACTATTTTATCAACGTTTTATAAATGCTGTTTTGTATCATTTTGGACATCAGCTTTTAATGGCTTATGACTTGTAAATTTATTTAAAAAAGAAAGCCAATTTATTTAAAATTGTTATATTTGTAACAAATAAAACGAAATAAGTTATATTAATATAAAAGTACAGAAAATGAAATTCGGAATTATAAAAGAAAGAAAAAACCCACCAGACAGAAGAGTTGTTTTTTCACCAGATGAATTGGCAAGATTAAAACAGCTTTATCAGGGAGTTTCTATAAAAGTGGAACATTCCGATATTCGAATTTTTACAGATGAGGAATATAAAAAACTTGGGATTGAAGTTACAAATGACATCAGTGATTGTGATGTTTTATTTGGTGTAAAAGAAGTTCCTGTGGAAGACTTAATCCCTAATAAAGCGTATTTCTTTTTTTCGCATACCATAAAAAAACAACCATACAACAGAAAATTGTTGCAAGCCATACTCGAAAAAAACATTGATTTATACGATCATGAAACCATCGTGGATTCCCATAATCGCAGGTTAATTGGTTTTGGACGCTATGCCGGAATTGTAGGGGTTTATAACAGTATTCGCGCTTTTGGAATAAAATTCGAATTGTTCAAATTGCCAAAGGCAGATACACTTTCTGGTAAAGAAGCACTAATCGCTCATTTAAAACGATTGATATTGCCGCCTTTAAAATTTGTGATTACGGGTACCGGAAAAGTGGGTAATGGAGCAAAAGAAGTTCTGGATGCTATAAAAGTAAAGGAAGTTTCGGTTGAAAATTATTTGACAAAGAATTATTCACAACCCGTTTATACTCAAATTGATGTTTTAGAATACAACAAACGTAAAGATGGGAAGATATTGGATTTTAAAGATTTTTATACTAATCCACAAGATTACGTATCCAATTTTGAACGATTTACTAAAGTTTCCGATATCTATATTACAGGGCATTTTTATGCCAATGAAGCTCCGGTTATTCTTACACGCGAAATGCTGCAGTCGAAAGATTGCAAAATTAAAGTCGTTGCGGATATTTCTTGTGATGTCAATGGTCCAATAGCCTGTACGCAAAGAGCATCAACAATTGCGGAACCTTTATATGGATATTTGCCCAGTGAAAATAAAGAAGTTGATATCTTTCATCCCGCTGCAATTGTTGTAATGGCAGTTGATAATTTACCATGTGAATTGCCAAAGGATGCCAGTATAGGTTTTGGTGAAATGTTTATGGAGCATGTAATACCTGCTTTTTTCAATGGAGATGCTGATGATATTCTTCAAAGAGCCAAGATAACCGAAAAAGGAAAATTGACTCCAAGATTTAGTTATTTGCAGGATTATGTAGATGCTGAATAAAGAATATAATTTTTTAAGAAGAAACCGAGTTAGTGATAGCTCGGTTTTTTTGTGGAATTTTATAAATGAAACATGATTAATCTCATAAAACGGATTATTATTTCTATATACCTTTGTTTTTCAAAATAAATCAATAAGATAATATTCATTTTTATGAATGCCAAATTCATAAAGTAGTCATTCATTGATAAAAGTTTTTTGTAATATTACTACATAAATCAGTTGGAATGAGAAAAATTAAATACAAGAAAGGAAGGAAACTGCAACCTTATAATTTGGAATATACTGGTATTCATAAAAATAAGGAGTCGGAAATGCAGTTGTTTGTATATGATAATTTAGATTTGATAGAATATGAAGATTTTAAAGTTTCCGATTTAGACAAATTTATCAATGTCCAAAAAACCAATTGGATTAACATACACGGATTAAATAATGTTGAGTGGTTAAAATCTATTGGAGATTATTTTAAAATAGATAATTTCATGTTGGCCGATATCTTGAATACTACCCGAAGAACTAAACTGGCAGAGTCTCAGGACAGTTTATTCTTTAATATAAAATCACTGTTACCTGCAGGAAATTCCGATAATATAAGTGTGGAGCAAATTAGTTTTTTGATAAAAGACGGCATTCTTGTTTCTTTTCAGGAAAAGCGAAGTGATTTTTTTACTCATATTAGAGAACGTATTCGAACACATTCAGGGATTGTCAGAACAAAAAAAGCCGATTATTTGTTGTACATTCTTTTGGATGCCATCATGGAAAATTTCTACATAACCATAGAAAATGAAGAAGATAAGGTGGAAGAATTGATTAACCTTACCAAGGAAAGTGCGGATCCTTTAATTCTGGAAAGAATTGAAAAACACAGGGATAATTTCAATTTTTTGAAACGATCCATTATACCGCTTCGGGATTCTTTGTACGATATTAAAAGCATAAAAGACGATAATGTGTTTAATGCCATGGAAGCGGATAATTTTAGTTTTTTTACCCGATTGCATCAAAAGAGCTTAGAACTTTTAGAACAAATAGAATCTGATATGGGTTCACTGGAGAGTGCTTCTAATTTCTTTTTCTCAGCGCAAACGCATAAGATGAATGAGATTATGAAAACGCTGACTATTGTGTCGGCGATATTTATTCCGCTAACTTTTATTGTGGGGGTTTATGGAATGAATTTTGAATATATGCCGGAGCTTAAACGTCATTATGGCTATCAGACCGTTATGGGCGCTATGTTTTTAATAGTAATTGGAATGATTATTTATTTTAAAAAGCGTCGTTGGTTTTAGGAATTAAAAAACAATACATCCGATTTATTTTGGAATTAAATATAAAAACAAAAAGATGAACAAGGCCATATATATTGCAACAAGCGAACAAAATAGTGGTAAGTCAATTATAACTTTAGGGTTGATGAGCATGCTTATTGGTAAGACTGCCAAAGTGGGTTATTTTAGACCCATTGTAGAAGATTTTGAAGAAGGAGGATTTGACAATCATATAGAAACCGTGATTGGTCATTTTGGGTTGGATATTCAATTTGAAGATGCATATGCTATTACAAAAAGTAAACTAATCAAAAAGAAGAATAAAGGGAAAATAGGTGAGGTCCTTGATTTAATTATTGAAAAATACAAGAAATTAGAAGAACATTTCGATTTTGTTTTGGTTGAAGGAACCAGTTTTACTGGGGAAGGAACCGTTATCGAATTAGATATGAATGTTTTGATTGCCAAAAATCTTGGAATTCCAACTATTATTGTGGGTTCAGGAGTGGGTAAAACATTAGAGGAATTAATCGATAGTTTGTACCTAGTATACGATTCATTCAAAGTTAAAGAAGTAGAAGTTTTGGCAGTAATTGCCAATAAAGTCGAACCTGAAAACATTGAATTGGTGACTACTGGTTTAAGAAAAAGTTTACCTGAGAGTGTATTAGTGAATTCAATTCCTTTAATTTTAAATTTGAATAATCCCACAATTCAAGAAATTGTAAACAAATTAAATGCTAAAGTTTTATTTGGTTCCGCTTATTTAAACAACCAAACTGGTAATTTTAGTGTGGGTGCCATGCAGCTTTGTAATTACTTGTTGCACTTGAAAGAAAATAGTCTGGTGATTACGCCCGGAGACAGAGCCGACATTATTCTTGGTGCATTGCAAGCGAATGAATCGGTAAATTATCCAACAATTTCGGGAATACTTCTTACGGGAAATATATTACCTGAAGTTAGTATTTTAAAATTGATAGAAGGACTTTCTCCTGTTGTTCCCATTTTTGCTGTGGAGGAAGGAACGTATTATATTACCAATAAAATAGGTTCCATTAAATCCAAAATTTACGCTAACAACAAACAAAAGATTGAAACTTCCATAAACACTTTCGAAAAGTATGTAGACTTAGATAATTTGGCTGAAAAGCTAATTACTTTTGAAGCTGAGGGAATGACGCCAAAAATGTTCCAATACAACTTAGTAAAAAGAGCCAGAAAGTATAGAAAACATATTGTTTTACCGGAAGGGAATGACGAAAGAATCATTATTGCGGCTTCGCGATTATTAGCGATGGATGTGGTTGATATTTCGATTATTGGGAACAAAAAACAAATAGAGAATAAAGTTTCGGAACTGGGTTTGGCTTTTGATTTTTCTAAAATACACATCATTAATCCAATAGAATCGTTGCATTACGATGATTATGTAAATACGTATTATGAGTTGCGAAAAGCAAAAAACGTAACTTTAGGAATGGCCAAAGATTTGATGGAAGATGTTTCGTATTTTGGGACGATGATGGTATATAAAGGCGATGCAGACGGAATGGTTTCCGGTGCGGCACATACCACACAACAAACTATTTTACCAGCCTTGCAATTCATTAAAACAAAACCCAATTCCACTGTGGTTTCTTCCATATTTTTCATGTGTTTAGAAGACCGGGTTTCTGTTTTTGGGGATTGTGCCATCAATCCAAATCCTACCGCCGAGCAACTGGCAGAAATAGCGATTTCCTCTGCCGAGTCCAGTTTGGCTTTTGGAATTGAACCAAAAATTGCCATGCTTTCCTATTCATCCGGTTCTTCTGGAAAAGGTGATGAGGTCGATAAAGTAAGAACAGCCACGGAAATAGTAAGAAAAAAACGTCCAGATTTAAAAATTGAAGGACCTATTCAATATGATGCAGCAGTTGACATGGCTGTCGGAAAAAGTAAAATGCCAAATTCAGAAGTGGCAGGACAAGCCAGCGTTTTGATTTTTCCGGATTTAAATACGGGAAATAACACGTATAAAGCGGTGCAAAGAGAAACTGGCGCACTAGCAATTGGTCCAATGTTACAGGGATTGAACAAACCTGTAAATGATTTAAGCCGAGGTTGTACAGTAGATGATATTATAAATACAGTCGTGATTACAGCGATTCAAGCACAGGGATTATAAGAAATTATAACTTTTACGTCACGTTTTAACTGCTAAGGAAAATAATAATATTTTGCCGCAAAGGCTCAAAGACACAAAGAAAATAGGTTTATAAAGGATAAGAAATTAATCTGATCGTTTAATAACATTTATCAGATTATTTAAAATTTGCGCCTTAGCGTCTTCGTGGCAAAAAAGGTTTGATTAAATAAAACAAATTATGAAAATAGTAATAATAAATTCAGGGAGTTCATCCATAAAATACCAATTAATAGCCATGCCGGCTAATGAAGTTATTTGCTCGGGGATGATTGACAGAATAGGATTGGAGACTTCAAATCTAAGTTATGTAACCAATAATAATAAATTAGAAGAAACGTTGCCTATTCCAAATCATAAAATTGGTTTGAAAAAAATCGCTCAATTGTTAATGGACGAGACAGTTGGAGTTATTAAAAGTACTGATGAGATTGAAGCTGTCGGGCATCGTGTGGTGCATGGCGGCAGTGCTTTTTCGAATACGGTAATCATTACCAGTGCGGTAAAAGACAAAATAAGACAACTTTTTGATTTGGCACCTTTGCATAATCCTGCTAACTTGGAAGGAATAAATGTTGCGTCAGCAATTTTCAATACAGCAAAGCAGGTCGCTGTTTTTGATACGGCTTTCCATCAGACGATTCCTGTTGTGGCGCACAAATATGCATTGCCCAATTACCTTTTGACTGAAAATAAAATACGGGTATATGGTTTTCATGGAACGAGTCACAAATATGTTTCGGAAAATGCAATTCATTATCTGAAACAGAATTCTATAAATAAAGGTTCTAAAATTATTACGATACACTTAGGAAATGGATGTAGCATGACCGCCATAAAAGATGGAAAAAGTATTGATCATACATTGGGTTTTGGCCCTATGAACGGCTTAATTATGGGAACCCGAAGCGGAGATGTGGATCAATCAGTGATTTTTTATCTGGTTAATTCGTTAGGGTATTCGCTTGAAGCCGTAAATACGATGCTGCAAAAACAAAGCGGAATGCTAGGACTTACCGGTTATAGCGATTTGAGAGACATTGAAGCAAATGCAGAAAAAGGAAATGTTGATTGTCAGTTGGCTTTGGATATGAATGCGTATCGAATTAAAAAATACATTGGTTCATACACTGCAGTTTTAAATGGTTTAGACGCTATTGTTTTTACAGCAGGAATTGGAGAGAATTCCTCTTACATTCGAAAACTGGTTTGTACGGATATGGATTATTTCGGAATTGAATTAGACGATTCCAAAAATGAAACTCGTTCTAAGGAAATTCGAGAAATCAATACACCCGATTCAAAAACAAAAATATTGGTTATTCCAACCAATGAAGAAATTGAAATTGCAAATCAGGTATTTGAATTACTTACCAATTAAAAAAAGCTATATTTTTTTAACTCTAAAATAGTAAAAATTATATTCAATTAAGGTTAACCATTTAAGAAATATAAGGTCATATAATACAGATTTCAGGACTATTTTACTTAAATGAACTTACATCCCTTAAATGGTTCGAATTTTATTTTCTGTTATGAAAGTAGAATACGGCCAAAAAGAAACTAAAAGCTTCCCTGCAGGGAAGCTTTTAGTTTCTTTTTATTTAAGAAATCTGTTTATATTTGGACATAAAACGCCACATTTTGAAAGCAAGAATTACATTAATAATCCTATTATATTTTTTTTCGTTCCAACTTTATTCTCAAGAGTTACTTCCTTTTGTCGAAAATTACAGCAAATCAAATTATCAGGGCGATAACCAGATTTGGAATGTGGCACAAGGAAATGATGCTGCCATGTATTTTGCTAATAATTATTATTTACTGCGATACGATGGCGTAAAATGGGAGAAATATACCTTGCCTAACAAAACAATTATTCGCTCCATAATGGTTGACGGCGACAAGATTTATTCCGGTTCTTATAAAGAATTTGGGTATTGGTTTCGAAAAGAAGGAAAGATGCATTATGTTTCGATTTCCAAAGGCAATAAGGTTTTTGATGAAAAGAACAATGAAGAAATTTGGAAGATATTTAAATTCAATAATAAAATTTATTTTCAGTCTTTTAATGGGGTTTTTCTCTTTGATGGAAAAGCAATTAAGGAAATAAAGTTTCCTTTTCTTATTTCCTATTGTTTTGTTGTAGACAATCAACTGTTGATTGCTTCAGTGGAGAAGGGAATTTATAGAATGAATAATGGGCATATAGAAAAAGTAAATGGATGGGCTATTTTAGAAAATAATGTTATTCATACTATTCAAAAACACCATGACAAAACATATTTTTTTACTAAAAAAAATGGTGTTTATATTCTGGAAAATGGCGTTTTGATTGCTTGGAAAAATCCTTTAAATGACATTTTGAAGGCTGCAAACATTAACATTGCCCAGTTTATAAAAAGCAATAAGCTGATAATAGGAACAGCAAATAAAGGGGTTTACGTTTTTGATTTGAATGATGGTTCTTATAAAAACATCAATCGAAATAACGTCTTGATGAACAATTCTATTTTAAGTATTGGTCAGGACAAAGAGGATGATTTATGGTTGGGACTGGATAATGGAATTGCTCATATTGAAGTCAATTCTCCTATTTCTATTTTTTATGATAGTTCAGGGATTTTAGGTTCTGTCTATTCGGTGGCAAGCACTGCAAAGGGCTATTTGATGGCTTCTAATCATGGTGTTTTTAAATATGAGGACAAACAACTTTCATTGGTTCCAAATACACAAGGCCAGGCTTGGAATATCAGTAAAATAAATAATAAATACCTCATAGGCCACAACGAAGGGACTTTTATTTATGATAATGGATTGTTCTATAAATTAAGTTCTATAAATGGAGGTTGGAATTTAACAAAAAGCAGCATTAACAATTCGTATTTGCAAGCTACTTACAGTGGTGTGATCATTTATAATGACGCTAATGATTTGAATAAAAAGATAGTTGTAGAAGGACTATTGAAGCCTATTAAATATGTGGCGCAAAACAGGAAAAATGAAATATGGGCTGCGGATAATAATAGAGGTTTGTATCGAATTCTTTATAATGATGCTTACGAGACCACCAATGTCGAAAATGTTACCCAACGCAGTAAAATCAACAATGATTTTGGCGTAAAAATATTTGAGTTTAGAAATGAAATCCTTTTTTTAATACATAATTCCTGGGACACTTACAATTCAATCACTAATCAATTGGAAGGAAATGAATTGTTTAATTCCAATTTCAAAAACGTCTCAGATATTGTTGCTATTGATGAAAATAACTTTATGGTACTTCAAGATGGACTTTTGTATCATATTTATGCTAATGATAATAAATTCATTAAGAATAGTATTCAGGAGAAATATTATAAAGGAAAAATCATCAATAACAATTTGAAAGTGTTTAAGAATAACGACAGTTATCTTTTGAATCTGGATGATGGTTTTATTTCTCTTCAATTAAAATATAAAAATAAGCCAAGAACAAATGTAAAGATTGAAGCTTTCAACGATGATGTTTTGGTGGAAAATAAATCAAAAATCAAGCATAATTCAGAGCTTAGAATACATGTAATATCCGGAATTTACGGAGCGACAAAGCCTGATTTATTTTATAGAATAAATGGGACAAAAGAATTCATTCCTATAAAAGAAGGATTGATTATTTTGAATAACCTCAATAGTGGTTCCCACGATGTGACTATTTACCATAATGATGGCTTGCATTATAATAAAGTTTCCAATTTTCAATTCATTGTGGCAAAGGCATGGTATTTTTCTTTTTGGATGATTTTAGTGTACCTGATTGTTATAGGTTTGATATTATATCTTTATTATAAATGGAATAAGATGAAATATATTCAGAAACTGAAATTACAGGAAGAAGAATTAAAGCATCAAAAGAAAATTCTGGAAATGGAATTAAAAGCCGAAAACGAGTTGAATGTTCAGGAGTATGAAAAGCATATTTTAGAACTCGAATTACAGTCAAAATCATCAGAAGTAGCTGGTAAATCACTTTCGATTGCCAAGCAAAGTGAAATGATAGAGAATATTCAAGGAATTTTAGATTCTGAAACGGATTTCAACAAACTAAAAAGCGAGATAAAAAAGGCCATAAAAATCAATGCGGTTAACAAACATGAATGGGAAACATTTGAAACAAATTTGAATCAAATTCATAATGAGTTTATAATTAACCTTTCTAAAAAATATCCAAACCTGACTTCTAAGGATATTAAGCTTTGTATTTACTTAAAAATGAATCTTTCCTCCAAAGAAATTGCACCAATGATGAATATTTCTTTCAGAGGTGTTGAATTGCATCGCTATCGATTAAGAAAAAAATTGAACCTTGTTCAGGATGAAAACCTTTCCAAGTTTTTATTAAATATATAAATAAGTTATATTTTTTATAGATAATATATTATTACACTCATTTTTTTACGAAATTACAATACATCATTACTACATCATACCGATGTAGTACAGTACCTCTTTACCTTTCTTAGCTGCTTTAAAATATAGATTTCTTGTTCGTTTTTACTATTTTGATGTATTCATGTAGTAACTCCATTATGGTTACTATAACGTTGTAATTATCTAATTTGGTCCCACTAACTTTAACAAATTATTAATATATGAGAAATTTTATTTTTAGCTTTTTAGCACTCATTCTACTTCCGGCGTACATGTCTGGTCAAGTAATTAAGGGAAAAGTATTGGATAAGGATGGGATTGGAATTCCTGGAGCAATGATAATTGCTGCCGATTCTAAGACTTCAGCTGATACTGATTTTGACGGTAATTTTAATATCAATGCCAAAGTAGGTGAGGTATTAAAAATTAGCATGGTAGGTTTTGATGCCATATCAGTGAATGCAACATCCGGGGTTATGAACATTACTTTGAAAGAAGCCAAAGACACCGAATTAAAAGAAGTGGTTGTTATTGGATATGGAACCAGAAAAAAGATTGATAATACCACCGCAATTACTTCATTAAAAGCAGAAGAAATATCTAAAACCAAAGTTTTGAATGCTTCACAAGCAATACAAGGTAAAGCCGCTGGTGTTCAAGTAATTTCTTCAGACTTGCCGGGAAGTACACCTTCTGTTGTTATTAGAGGTTTAGGAACTGCATTAGGAGGAAGAACTCCTTTATTTATTGTAGATGGTATGCCTACTGAGAATATTAATAACATCAATACCAATGATATTACATCATATGAGATATTGAAAGATGCTTCTTCATTAGCAATCTATGGAACCAGAGCTGCAAATGGTGTAATCATAATTACTACCAAAAAAGGAAAAGGGGATAAGGTTTCTGTAGAATTTGAAAGCTTTGCAGGTTTTAGAGAGCCTTTGAAAAAAGTAAAAATGGCAGGAAGTAACAAGTATGCTCATTATTCGAATGCAGCTTTGCAAACGACCACTTTTTCACAAGATCAACCTTTAAATACAGATTGGTTTGATGCAATTACCAGAACAGGATCGTATAATCAAAATAACGTATCGGTTTCTGGAGGAACAGAAAATATAAAATACTTTTTCAGTTTAGGAAATTATCAAGAGAAAGCAATTCTTAATGGCTTAGATTACAGTCGTACTACTTTTAGAAATAATAATGAATACAAAATTTCTAAAAAATTGACTTTGAATCAAAACTTTAGTTTCGGTTCAACAAATTCAACTCCAAAACCATTGAGTGCTTTTACAAATGCGTACAAGCAATCTCCAATAGTTCCGGTTCGTTTTCCAAATGGACAATATGGTGTGTCTTTTGTTGGAAACGATGGTTTTGCAGGAACAACAGGTTCTTCATTTAATAATGTAGGGAATCCTGTAGCTCAATTAGACTTTTTTAATGAAAAGCAAAAAAGCATAACATTGCAGGGCGGTTTAAAATTAGACTATGAAATTGTAAAAGCATTAAAATTTACATCGCAGTTTAATGGAGAATATTATACTTGGAAAAACTACAATTTCGAAGATACTAAAAACATCTGGTTAGCTGCTGATCCAAGTAGAGTTGCCTCTCAATACAGCGCTACAGCTAATATCAATTTATTAACTAAAGGAAGAAATCAATATTTCAACTGGAACTTATCTAATTATTTTACTTACAACAAAATTTTTGGAGAAATTCATGATATTGAAGTAACTGGAGGTATTGAAACTTCTGTTAAAGGTTCAAGAGAACAATTGACTATTGCCAGAAAAAATGTGAATGCTGATGCTAATTATTGGTCTCTAAAAGATGTTGATTATGTAGGAACGGTGACTAGTTATAAGGATGAAGTTTTTAATGAAAATAAATTAGCTTCTTATTTTGGCAGATTCCAATATAAATTAATGGACAGGTATTTATTTACTGGTACAATTAGACGTGACGGTTCATCAAATTTTGGTAAAGATTACCGTTGGGGAACTTTCCCTGCCTTTGGTTTAGGCTGGATTGTTACCAAAGAAGAATTTTTGGCTAATGCAAAAGCAATCAATTTATTAAAATTAAGAGGAGGTTGGGGTAAATTAGGAAACCAAAATGTTCCTCTTAATAACCAAGCTTATACTTCAGGACTTAGTAGTTATTTAGGAGGTTCTATATTAAATGAAGGTACTACTATTAATTCTCAAGTTGACCCGAGTTTATCATGGGAAATTACAGAAGAAGCTTCTGCAGGTGTAGATTTTGAATTATTAGATAACAGATTGAAAGGGTCGTTTGATGTTTATGATAAAAAAACAACTAATGTCATTTTAAATACAAAACCATACACTACTTCTGGAATAAGCAATGCTTCACCTGCACATGTTGGGGAAGTTTCTAATAAAGGATATGAAGTAGCTTTACGTTGGGATGATAAACTAACCGATAACTTGAGTTACTGGGTTGGAGGTAATTTTTCTAACAACAAAAATGAGCTTACAGGTTTAAAAAATGCGACACTATCTCCAATTAACGGAGGAGGTTTAGGAAACGGACAGTGGACAAAATTACTGGATAATAGTTCTGTAGGTCAGCCATTGGGTAGTTTCTTTATGTATGAATATGCTGGTTTAGATGCTGCAAATGGTAAAATGTTATATTTTGACGCTACCGGTGCAAAAGTAACCCAAGATGTTTTAGCAGAAGCGGATAAAAAATATGTAGGTTCTATTTTACCAACTTCAACTTATGGTGTTACTTTAGGTTTGAACTATAAAAACTTTGATTTATCAGTTGATGGATACGGTACTTCCGGAGCAAAAGTGTACAACGGTAAAAAAGCACAACGTTTTACTGGAGAAAACATTGAAGAATCACTGGCAACCAATTTCTGGACACCAAACAATACAACTGCTTTGAATCCTGCACCATTTAATTTAGTTCCGGTAGCTTCTACTTACTATTTAGAATCAGGGGATTTCTTTAGAATCAATAATATTACGCTAGGATATAAAATTCCATTAGAAGGAGAATTTTTGAATTCTTGTAGAATATATGTGAATGCGATAAATCCATTTATTACTCAAAAATTCTCAGGTTTTTCTCCAGAATTAAATGGTAATGGCGATCCTTATGGGACTCAAGGTATCGAGTTGGATGCGTACCCTACATTAAGATCGTTTGTTATTGGTGCTAATTTAAAATTTTAATATTATGAAAAAGATATATATATCAATGTTTGTGCTATCCGCTTACTTTGTTTCAGGATGTTCAAGCGATTATTTAGATGTAGATCAAACCGAATCTATTTCTACGAAAGATATAGCATTGTTCAACAATGATCAAGGAGCGGCTACTTTTGTAACGGCAATCTATAGTAAATTTTTAGATTGGAACATGACTTCATTTTCGTGGATTGGATTGTCAAGCATTGCTTCTGATGATGCTGATAAAGGATCTTCTCCCGGAGATACAGGTTCAGATAAAGATGTAATGGATGCATTGACTTACAATGCTTCAAGTCCGTCAACCAGTGAGATTTTTGCGGCTAATTATGAGGGAATTAACAGATGCAATCAAGCATTAAACATTATCCCACAATTAGATCAGGCAAATCCGGCTTTACGAGCCAGATTATTAGGCGAAGCTAAGTTTTTAAGAGCTTTCATGTATTTTACTTTGGTAAAAACCTACGGTGGTGTGCCAATTATTGATCATTTGCCAAATCCATCTTCGGATGAAGATAGAATTATGCAATTAACACGTAAAACAAGTGCTGAAGTATATGCTTTTATAGAAAGTGATTTGGCTGATGCCATTGCGGCATTACCAAACAAATCAGAATATGCTGCTTCTGAAAAAGGAAGAGCTTCAAAAGGAGCCGCTTATGCACTGTTGGCAAAAGTAAATTTATATCAAAAAAACTGGCAGAAAGTCGTAGACAACTGTAATTTGATTACAGGATATGCTATAGTTTCAGATTATGCTTCTATGTTTAGATTGGCAGGGGAGAATGATGCAGAATCAATTTTTGAAATTCAAGGAACTGGTTCAACTCCGGCCAAAGGAATCTCAGGATATTCAGCTACACAAGGTGCCCGTGGTGCCGGTGGATGGGGATGGGGTTTTAATACACCATCTGTGAGTTTGGTAAATGCTTATGAAGCAGGTGACGTAAGAAAAAATGCAACCATTATTTTTGCAGGAACCACTTTGTATGATGGTAGAATAGTACCAACAACGGTCGAAAACCCTAGATACAATTATAAAGCGTATTCTTCTGCTTATACGGATGCATGGGAAACGGATGTGAATATCAAATATTTGAGATATGCTGAAGTACTATTAATGAAAGCTGAAGCATTAAACGAATTAAATCAAACTCCCGCAGCTATTCCTTTGTTGAACCAAATCAGAGTAAGAGCTGGATTAGGAAATACAACGGCTGTATCTCAAGCAGATGTTAGAACTGCAATCTGGAAAGAAAGAAGAGTTGAAATGGCATTTGAACACGACAGATTCTTTGATTTAGTACGTACAGGACAAGCCGTTGCCGCTTTTGCTATTGATGGAAAAACATTTGTTGCAGGTAAACACGAATTGTTTCCATTGCCACAGTCATTCATTACACAAGCAAATGGATTATCGATACAAAATCCTGGTTATTAATTTTAAAAAACAGTAAAAATGAAAAAAAATAAATATATTTTCTTATTTGCTTCTGTTCTGGCTTCACAATTTTTTGTGAGCTGTAATGAGGATAGTATAGATAAAGTAAACAGTCCAATTCCTTACGAGTCAATTGGAGGTTATGAAAACTCAGATGATATTGCTGCCAGTAATTTGATTGCTAAACTGAGTTTTGAGGACAATATTGCGGATTCAAAGAATGGAATTACAGGTGGAGTTGGAACAAATGTTTCTTATGATAATGGTGTAAAAGGGAAAGCGTATAAAGGGTCTTCAAGTTCTTTTATCGCTTATAGTACAGTAGCAAGTTCTTTGGTAGATATAAAGAGCATTACTGTTTCTATGTGGATCAATACGAATCCACACACGGGAGGAGCACAATCCTTATTTATGTTACCAAAAACAACAGATTTTTGGGGGAATATTTTCTCATTGATTGAAGGTACGGGTCCGGCCACTACTATGTTAATGAAAAATCACCTTCAAAAAGATGTAACTCCAAGTATTGCCTGGTCAGGTCAGTTTATTGAACACAGCGGTACTAACGTATTAACTAATATGTTTGGGAAATGGAAGCATGTGGTATGGACGTATAGTGGGGCCAGTTCTACTTACAGTATGTATATTGATGGACAAAAGCTTGATTTGCCTGCTTCAATAGCAAAAAGATATGCTAGCGACCCTCTTGCTGGTGGAGTTGGATATGGCGAACTAGCTAATTCAAATGTTTCAAAATTCATTATTGGGGGATATCAACAACATTTAGGTGCACCCTGGGGTGCTCCGGATGGTTGGATGTTGAATTATACAGGTCTAATGGATGAGTTTAGAATTTATAACGCTGCTCTTTCTGACAATGAAGTTGTTGCTTTATATAAATTAGAAAAAGATAACAGATAAAGGTCTATTGATGCACCTAGTTTGCATAAAACTAGGTGTATATTTTTAGTTATTAATCCAATTATTTATAAAAATGAAAAGTAGCCTATTCTTGTTAATTTTTTTGAGTATTTTGAACTCTTGTTCTTCATCATCCCCTGAAGGTAAGGGTGGCGGAGGTACTCCATTGCCAACAACTCTTACAACTCCTATTCCCGTTTTAACGGATACCGAAGCTTTGGATCAAGTTCAAAAAGATGCGATCAAATATTTTTGGGATTATGCTGAAACCAATTCAAAATTAGCCCGGGAAAGGTATCATACCGATGCTCCTAATTTTGAAGCTAATATCGTTACAACTGGAGGCTCGGGTTTTGGATTAATGTCAATTGTAGTTGGTGTAGAACGTGGATTTGTTAATAGAACTGAAGCTGTTTCAAGACTTGCTACTGCTTTAACTTTTCTCGAAAATGCAGATCGTTTTCACGGTGCATGGCCACATTGGATAAATGGGACAACAGGTAAAGTAATTCCATTTGGAACTAAAGATAATGGAGGGGATTTAGTAGAAACCTCTTTTTTATGTCAGGGTTTATTAACCGTGAGAGAATATTTCAAAAATGGAACTACTGCAGAACAAGCACTTGCAATCAAAGCAGATAATTTATGGAAAGGCGTAGAGTGGGACTGGTACACCAAAGGCGAAAATGCTTTATACTGGCATTGGTCTCCTACTTATGGTTGGGAAATGAATTTTAAACTGGAAGGATACAATGAATGTTTGATTACTTATGTAATGGGTGCTGCTTCTCCAACACATCCTATTCCGGCAGCAGCGTATCATCAAGCTTGGGCAAGAAGTGGAGCAATTGTAAATGGTGGTTCTCAATACGGCATTCCAGTACTATTCAATTATAATGGAGCTACAGGAAATGTAGGTCCTATGTTTTGGGCGCATTATTCGTATTTAGGTTTAGATCCTACTAACTTGACGGATCAGTATGCAGATTATTGGGCATTGACTCAAAATCATGCTAAAATCATGAACAAATATTGTATTGCTAATCCAAAACAATGGAATGGTTATTCTGAAAAATGTTGGGGACTTACGGCAAGTTATACTAGAAATGCAGATGGCACAACTGGGTATACTGCTCATCAACCTTTGAATGATACAGGAGTAATTTCGCCAACGGCAGCTTTGTCCTCTTTCCCTTTTACACCTGCTGAAAGTATGAAATTCCTGCATTATTTATATGATGAGAAAAAGAGTTCTTTAGTTGGAATTGCGGGACCTTATGATGCTTTTTCTCCACATTATAATTGGGTAACAACACGTTATTTAGCAATCGATCAAGGAACAATTGCACCAATGATTGAAAATTATCGTACGGGTTTATTATGGAAATTATTTATGAATGCACCAGAAGTAAAACAAGGTTTAGTAAAACTTGGTTTTCATTCAGGGAAATATAATTTTTAGCGAATTATGAAGTATAAAATTATAGTAATTGCTTTTTTATTTTCATTGAATTCCTTTTCGCAGTCGGATGTAAATGGAAGGATGAAAACTGAAATTGTTGAAAAACACGAATTAGGTTATGCATTACATATTCCAGCGAATACTAAAGAAAAAAAGCCATTGATTATTTTTCTACATGGTTCTGGTGAAAAAGGATCGGATATTGAAAAAGTAAAAAATTCATGGTTCTTTCAAATACTTAAAAAGCCACGAATTAGATGCTTATATTCTGGCCCCGCAATGTCCTGAAAATGAATATTGGGATGAAGAAGTGTTGTATCGCCTGATTTTAAAAATTCAAAAAGAAAATAATATTGATAGAGACAGAATTTACCTAACGGGCCTAAGCATGGGAGGTTGGGGTGCTTGGAATCTTGCTTTTGCACATCCTGAAATAGTTGCGGCATTAGTTCCTATTGCAGGATTTGTAGATAGAGTTCCGATGATAGAAGACTGCAAAATCAAGAACATTCCTACCCGAATTTTTCATGGTTTGTTAGATGATGTTGTCCATGTCGATTACGCGATTACCATTTATAAAAAATTAAAGGCCTGTGATGCTAACGTCCAGCTAACCATCTTTGATGATGCGGGGCACGATAGCTGGTCGAAAGTATATGACAACCAAGAAATTTATGATTGGATGTTTCAACAAATTAAAACAGATAAAAAATGAAAATTAAACTAATTATACTACTCTTTGGCTTTTCACTTTTTGGCTACAGCCAAAAAAAGGCAGCTAAAAAGACGGTTAAAATTAAACCCAAAACCGAATTCGTAGCCGAATTAATGTCGAAAATGACTTTGGAGGAGAAAATAGGTCAATTAAACTTGCCCACTTCGGGAGATATTACAACTGGTGCAGCCAATAGTTCTAATGTGGCTAAAAATATTGAAGAAGGTAAAGTTGGTGGTTTATTTAATATCAAGTCCGTTCAAAAAATCAAAGAAGTACAAAAGATTGCAGTTGAAAAAAGCCGATTGAAAATCCCATTACTTTTTGGAATGGATGTTATTCATGGCTATGAAACGACTTTTCCTATTCCGCTTGGATTATCTTGTACCTGGGATATGAAACTGATCGAAAGAAGTGCACAAATTGCGGCTCAGGAAGCCAGTGCTGATGGAATCAACTGGACTTTTTCTCCTATGGTTGATATTTCTCGTGATCCGCGTTGGGGAAGAGTTTCTGAAGGTTCGGGTGAAGATCCGTTTTTGGGAAGCCAAATTGCAAAAGCAATGGTGCATGGATATCAACAAGATGATTTGTCAAAAAATAATACCATTTTATCCTGTGTAAAACACTTTGCTTTGTATGGTGCGCCCGAAGCAGGACGTGATTACAACACCGTTGATATGAGCAGAATAAAAATGTATAATGATTATTTTCCTCCATACAAAGCCGCTGTTGATGCCGGAGTTGGTTCGGTGATGGCATCTTTCAATGAAATTGACGGAATTCCCGCAACAGGAAACAAATGGTTATTGACCGATGTGTTGAGAAAGCAATGGGGCTTTAAAGGTTTTGTAGTTACTGATTATACCGGTATCAACGAAATGATGGAACACGGAATGGGTGATTTGCAAACGGTATCTGCTTTGGCTCTAAATGCTGGTGTTGAAATGGATATGGTGGGCGAAGGTTTTCTTACTACTTTAAAGAAATCATTGGCTGAAAACAAAGTGAGTATGGAGCAAATTGATAATGCTGTTCGACTTATTTTGAATGCCAAATATGATTTGGGATTGTTTCAAGATCCGTACAAATATTGTGATGAAAAAAGGGCTAAAACTGAAATTTTCACTAGTAGTAATAGAGCTGAAGCCAGAAAAATTGCTGCACAATCTTTGGTTTTATTAAAAAACCAAAACCAATTGCTTCCTTTGAAAAAATCAGGGACTGTTGCCGTGATTGGGCCATTGGCTGATGCCAAAGAAAACATGGCGGGAACCTGGAGCGTGGCCACCAATATGCAAACATCGATTTCATTAATAGCGGGAATTAAAGAAGGGGTAGGAAATTCAACTAAAGTGCTTTATGCCAAAGGAAGTAATCTGGATTATGATGCAGCTTTCGAAGAAAAAGCAACTATGTTTGGTAAAACCCTGCATCGCGATAGCAGAACCAAGGAAGAATTACTTGCGGAAGCTTTGAAAACCGCCAATCAATCCGATGTAATTATTGCAGCTCTTGGTGAATCTGCTGAAATGAGTGGAGAAAGCAGTAGCAGAACCAATTTAGAAATTCCACAAGCTCAAAAAGATTTGTTACAGGAATTGCTTAAAACAGGAAAACCAGTGGTTCTGGTTTTATTTACTGGACGGCCATTGGTTTTAAATCAAGAAAACGCAACTGTTCCTGCTATTCTTAATACTTGGTTTGCAGGAAGTGAAGCAGGAAGCGCTATTGCTGACGTTTTGTTTGGAAATGAAAATCCTTCGGGGAAGTTGACTGCTACTTTCCCTAGAAGTGTAGGGCAGGTGCCTATTTACTACAATCAAAAAAATACAGGAAGGCCACTTTTAAATAAAGAAGGAAAGTTCGAAAAATTCCGATCTAATTATATTGACCTGAGAAATGAACCTTTATTTCCTTTTGGCTTTGGATTGAGTTACACCACATTCGACTATTCGAACCTGAAAATTTCATCGGATAAAATGAATTTCAACGAAAAAGTAACCGTTACCGTTGATGTTACAAATACTGGAAATTTTGATGGGAAAGAAGTCGTTCAATTGTACATAAGAGATTTAGTAGGTTCTGTTACAAGGCCTATAAAAGAGTTGAAAGGATTTCAGAAAATCAATATAAAAAAGGGAGAAAAGCAAACGGTAACTTTTGAAATTTCCGTTGAAGAGTTGAAGTTTTATAATTCAGATTTACAATTTATTGCGGAACCTGGTGCCTTTCAAGTTTTTGTCGGCCCTGATTCCACTACAGAGAAGAAAGTTAGTTTGGAGTTGATTAAATAAATGTGGTTTGTTTATTTAGTGATGACCCTTCGGTAGCAATACCGAAGGGTTTTTTGACCAAAAGAAATGAAATTGTTATGACTGGTGATTATTTGACGATTGCCACAAAAGCAAGAGGAAAGGAATCTTGGTTTCTTGGAGCAATTACAGATGAAAATGCAAGAATAGCAGAAATGGCTTTAAATTTTCTTACCAAAGGGGAAAAGTATAAAACCATTGTTTATGAAAATACAAAAGATGCCGATTGGCAAAAAAATCCTATCGCTTACAAAATAAGAATGATAGTAGTAACAAACAAATCAAAAATCAATTTGAATATGGCACCAGCAGGAGGAACAGCGATAAGCTTCGAACCAATTCAATAAAAAACATATCCTGCAAGTGTTCAAAATCTTGCAGGATATGTTTTTTATTGAATTGTAATAGACTGCTCTCTTTTGGTGAAATTCGAAGTGATAAAAACCACAATATTAAAATGAAAACCATCAAGAACACACTTTTCAGTTTACTCTTTTGCTTTTTTTTAAATGCAAATGCGCAGCAAAAAACCTATTGCAATCCCATCAATATTGATTATGGATATTGCCCAATTCCAAACTTCGTAACACAAGGAAAACATCGTGCTACTGCAGATCCTGTAATTGTAAATTTCAAAGGCAAATTTTTTCTGTTTTCGACTAATCAATGGGGATATTGGTGGAGTGATGATATGAGCAATTGGAATTTTGTACCGCGGAAATTTTTATTGCCGCAACACAAAGTATATGATGAATTATGTGCGCCAGCTGTTTTTGTAATGAAAGACGAAATGTATGTTATAGGATCTACGCACGAACCAACTTTCCCAATATGGAAGAGCAAAAATCCAACCAAGGACGAATGGGAAATAGCAACAGATTCATTAAAAGTAGGAGCTTGGGATCCAGGATTTTTATATGATGAAGAAAAAGATAAATTATTTTTGTACTGGAATTCAAGCAATGAATTTCCTATTTTAGGGACTGAAATTAATACTAAAACATTGCAATCTGAAGGTTTTGTAAAACCCATGATTTCATTGCATCCTAATGATCATGGTTGGGAACGATTTGGAGAATATAACGACAATACTTTTTTGCAACCTTTTATGGAAGGGGCATGGATGACAAAACACAATGGGAAATATTATTTGCAATACGGAGCACCGGCAACCGAATTTAGTGGTTATGCCGATGGTGTTTTTGTAAGCAATGATCCCTTACTAGGTTTTGCTTATCAAGCCCATAATCCTTTTTCGTATAAACCGGGGGGATTTGCCCGTGGAGCGGGTCATGGTGCTACCTATCAAGATAATTTCAAAAATTACTGGCATGTTTCAACTATAGTTGTAGGGGTCAAAAATAGTTTTGAGCGTCGACTAGGGATTTGGCCTGCTGGTTTTGATAAAGATGATGTGATGTATTGCAATACGGCCTATGGCGATTATCCAACGCAATTACCAACCAAAAATGCCGATCATATCAAAGGTTTATTTACGGGTTGGATGGTATTAAATTATAATAAACCCGTACAAGTTTCTTCTACTTTGGGTGGATTTCAACCGAATCTGGCTGTTGATGAAGATATAAAAACCTATTGGAGTGCCAAAACTGCTAATGCCGGTGAATGGTTTCAATCCGATTTGGGTGACGTTTCGACCGTAAATGCTATCCAAATAAATTATGCCGATCAGGATGCAGAGTTTATGGGGAAAACAATTGGTAAGTTTCATCAATATAAAATTTTAGCTTCGATTGACGGAAAAAAATGGACTGTTGCAGTTGATAAAAGTGTCAATAAGAAAGATGTTCCGCATGACTATATTGAATTAGAAACACCAATAAAAGCTCGTTTTTTAAAATTAGAAAACATAAAAATGCCAACAGGTAAATTTGCTTTAAGCGGATTCAGGGTTTTTGGAAAAGGAGCTGGAGAAAAACCAAAAGCGGTAGAAAATTTTGTTGTGCTTCGTGCAGAAAAAAATAAATTTGGTGAGAGAAGAAGTTCTTGGATGAAATGGGAACAAAACGATAGAGCTGATGGATATGTAATTTACTTTGGAAAATCGCCGGATAAATTATACGGAAGTATTATGGTTTATAGTAAAAATGATTATTTCTTTACAGGAATGGATCGAGAGGATACTTATTATTTCCAAATTGAAGCATTCAATAATAATGGTATCAGTACAAGAAGTGAGATTAAGAAAGTGGAATAAATTTGCTTCACAATTTAATCCGTTGGGTATAATTATTTTTTGATAGTTATACCCAACTTGTTTTTTAATATATTTGAATTCCAAATCGTAATAAAAAAATTAATGAAAAAATCAATCGTATCTGTTGTTCTGGTTTTAAATAGCTTTTTTCTTTTTGCGCAAACAAATGATGAAAAAAACATCAAGGAAATCTATAAATCAGCATTAACTAATTCCAAATGTTATTCTTGGTTGGATTATTTATCCAATAAAATCGGAGCTCGATTATCAGGCTCTGCCAGCGCTGAAAAAGCAGTTCAATATACCAAAGCGCAACTGGAAACACTGGGTTTAGACAGAGTTTATCTTCAGGAAGTAATGGTGCCAAAATGGGTACGTGGCGAAAAAGAAACAGCCTATATTCAAGATAAAAAGACTAAAATAAATGTTCCTATTTGTGCTTTAGGTGGATCTATAGCTACACCAAAAAACGGACTTACTGCTGAAGTAATTGAAGTGCAAAGCATTAAAGAATTAACTGATTTAGGGAATAAAATAAAAGGTAAGATTGTATTTTTCAACAGACCGATGGAACCGGAAAATATAGAAACATTTAAATCCTATGGCGGTTGCGTGGATCAAAGATATGCTGGGGCAAAAGAAGCATCAAAGTTTGGTGCTGTGGGTACAATTGTGCGTTCCATGAATTTACGATTGGATGATTTTCCGCACACTGGAGTACAAAGTTATGGTGATATTTCAAAATCGGAATACATTCCTACAGCTGCCATTAGTACCAATGGAGCGGAATTATTAAGCAAAACTTTGAAAAACAATCCAAATTTAAAATTTTATTTTAAGCAATCCTGTAAGCAGATGGAGGATGTTTTGTCATACAATGTCATAGGAGAAATAAAAGGAAGTGAAAATCCGGAAAATATTATGGTTGTTGGCGGACATCTTGATTCTTGGGATTTAGCTGATGGTTCTCATGATGATGGCGCAGGTGTGGTGCAAAGTATGGAAGTGGTAAACATCTTCAAAAAAATTGGCTATAAGCCCAAAAATACCATTCGTGTCGTGCTGTTTATGAATGAGGAAAATGGAGGCAGAGGTGGAGACAAATATGAAGAATTGGCTCAAGCCAATAAGGAAAATCACATTTTTGCTTTAGAAAGTGATTCGGGCGGATTTAGTCCAAGAGGTTTTTCATTTGAAAGTGATGATGTTAATTTCAACAAAATTCTGACTTGGAAAAACCTCTTCGAACCTTATTTAATTCATAGTTTTGTAAAAGGACACAGTGGCTCAGATATTGATCCATTAACGTCTAAAACACTTGTAAAAGCGGGATTAAAACCAGATTCGCAACGTTATTTCGATTATCATCATGCCGAGAATGATACCTTTGATGCCATCAATAAAAGAGAATTGGAGTTGGGAGCAGCAACCATGGCTTCTTTGATGTATTTGATAGATCAAAATGGAATTGAAAAAAGTAAGGAAAATCAATAAGGGATAGAAAACATTTTGGTATCTAAATCTAAAACGTAAGAATAAATTTTAAGGATATAAATAGGAAGGTGTAAAATTTTCAATTTTTAAAAAAAATCGTGAATTTTACACCTTCATTAATTTTGCTCTCCACTTCAATACGACCTCCTAAATTAGTAATGTGATTATAGATTAAGTAAAGTCCTATCCCGTTACTGTCAATATGATTATGAAATTTTTGATGCAATCCGAAAATTTTGTCTTTAACTTTTTCCATATCAAAACCAAGGCCATTATCAGAATAAATTAATTGACTGACTCCGTTTACTTTTTTAGAATAAATAGCGATACATGGTAATGTGTCCGGTTTAGCGTATTTAATTGAATTTGTAATTAAGTTTAGAAATATACTTTTAAGGTATTCTTTATTGAAATTAATTTCAGGAAGCTCTGAAAAGTCAATATTAATGATGATTTTTGAATTTTCTATTAAAGAGTTTATAGAAAGTAACACTTCATTTAAATAATCATTCAAGCTTAATTCTTCAATGGGAGCATTTAATTCATCTTTTTGAATTAACTCATCTACAGAATTTTTTATCGTTTGTCTTAAAGTCTCCGTTGTTGATTTTAGTATAGTTATGAATTCAAGTGTTTCAGGATCATTAATTTTCGAAATATCAATCAGGCTGAATACAGAGAGTAAATTATTTACGGGAGACTTCAAGTCATGCGAAGTGGTGTATGTTAAATGCTTGAGGTCTTTATTGATTTTTGTCAGATTTGCAAGAAGTAAGTTTCGTTCCTCTTCAATTCTTTTTTTGTGTGTAATGTTTTTAGCGATAGCATAAACCAGTTGTTCATTTTCTACCGGCATTGATGTCCAAGATAACCAAACGATCTCTCCACTTTTAGTTAAATACCGATTTTCAAAATTTAAAAGGGGCTTGTTTTTATATACTTGTTCTCTAGTTTCGATAGTAATTTTAAGGTCTGGTGTATAAACAAAACTACTTATGGGTTTAGCATACAATTCCTCATCTGAATAACCTAATAATTTTGAAACAGCGGGATTTATTCTCTTGAAATAGCCATCAAATCCTGCAATACAAATAAAATCAGCTGAGATATTAAAAAAATTATCGAAGTGATATGCCCAATCTGAATCAGGATTTCTTTTTTTTATAGTCATTGAGTTTAAAAGTTATTTGTTATTCGGATTTTAGACAAATACAAATTTTATGAATTGTTTAATTTTATTATTTTAGAAGAAAACATAATATCAAATTTAGCTAATAATTATTTATAAAAGCAATGGTATAAACAAATTTATAATTAAAATAAAACGTATCGCCATCATTTAAATAAAAAAATAGGTCAAACAAAAGGAGGCTATCATTTTTGACAGCCTCCCTTATATTCCATTTGAACATAAAAATGTTCAATACATTTTTGTATCTAAATTTAAAACTGATTTATAGTTTTTCTTATGGCAACTAATTTGGTCATTAAACCTTCAAAATAGTCTAAATGAAGCATATTAGCTCCGTCACTTTTCGCATTAGCGGGATCAAAATGAGTTTCGATAAAAATTCCATCTACACCTACAGCAATTCCAGCTTTGGCAATAGTTTCGATCATATCAGGTCTTCCGCCAGTTACTCCAGCCGTTTGGTTGGGTTGTTGCAGCGAATGCGTAACATCAAGAACGGTAGTCGCATAGTGTTGCATCGTAGGAATTCCTCTAAAATCCACAATCATGTCTTGGTAGCCAAACATCGTTCCACGATCCGTAACCATTACGTTTTGATTGTTGCAATCCAGTACTTTTTGTACGGCATGTTTCATACTTTCCGGACTCATAAATTGTCCTTTTTTTAAGTTTACGACTTTTCCAGTATTGGCAGCAGCCACAACTAAATCAGTTTGACGAACCAAAAAAGCGGGAATTTGAAGCACATCTACATATTGAGCAGCCATTTCCGCATCTTCATTGGTATGAATGTCAGTTACTGTAGGAACTCCAAAAGTTTCAGATACTTTTCTAAGGATTTTCAATGCTTTTTCATCTCCAATTCCAGAAAAACTGTCAATTCTAGAGCGATTAGCTTTCTTAAAAGAACCTTTAAATACAAATGGAATCTCCAGTTTATCTGTGATTCCAACTAGTTTTTCGGCAATGCGCATTGCCATTTCTTCCCCTTCAATGGCGCAAGGGCCAGCAAGTAGGAAGAAGTTACCACTTTCAGTATGTTTGATTTGTGGAATATGTTGTATGTTCATAAATATTTTTTTTGAAAGTGCAAAGGTAATTAGAAATTTTGATTTAGTATTTTTTTGAAGCTAATTCCTGCTATCCGTTACAAATAAAATTCACTGAACTCTAATAAAAATAAAACTTTGTGAAGTAATCTTTTCCTTTTTGGCAGCAAAAAAGAAAAAGATTTTCACTTCAAATGAAATTCACTGAACACCAATTAAAATAAATGCAAAGTGAAGTAATCAGGGCTAGGGAAGTCGTTTGTGTATTTAATTATTTTTTTAAAGTAAGACCAACGGGTACCATTAAAATTCCTTTTTCGTAAATATTCAAATAGAGTTTTACAGGTTTTTTTTGACCTTCCCATTTTAGTTCATACACATCCAGAAAACCTGCACCCAAATCAGTATTTTTTGTTGGAAACGGACAGCAGCTTTCTAATTTTGTATAGGTGATTTTCTCACCTTTAGGTCCAGCCAATGCATTCAAAAAACGCTCTTGATTAATCGTCTCGTTTGCTGTGTTTCCATAAAATAGGTTGATGGGATAGTCCTGGTCATAACCATATTTTTTGTCTTTACTATATTCCGTTATTAAAAAAGTATTTTGATCTGTAACTCTGAGATTAGGCGCATTGCTATCCACATTTTTCAAAGTAGATTTGGTACTTATGCAAGAAACACAAACGAGTAGCAAAGCGATAAAAAGTAGTGACTTTTTCATTTTTTCATATTTTTTTAAACTTCCTTAAACTTTGAACTAAGAATTATTTTGATTATTTTTTTCTTAATTTTGGAATACTATTTTATGCAATATAATAGTGTAACCTAATTTAAAAAATACAAATATAATCAGAACTTTAAACGGTTTCTTACTTTGAACAACAATTGTGCCTCAATTGTACTTTTTTTAAAAAACAGAATCCTTATTTTTACAAAAAAAGAAATAATATGAATTTAATTTATCAAACATGGTCTTGGTATGTTTCCGGATTTTTGATAGGCATGATTATGCTATGTCTTATCTATTTTGGAAAGACTTTCGGCATGTCTTCTAATCTACGCTCACTATGTTCTATGGCTGGTTTGGGTAAACGAGTGGAATTTTTTGATTTTGATTGGAAAGCACAACGTTGGAATTTAGCAGTTGTATTGGGAGCTATGTTGGGTGGTTTTGTTGCAGTTCATTTTATGGGTGATGCTTCAAATGTTGCTGTAAACCCAAAAACTATTGCACAGTTAGCGCAATTGGGAATTGATGCTCCAAACGGAAAATTAATGCCAGATGCACTTTTCGGTACACAAATTTGGCAATCTCCCAAAAGCATTTTTATCCTTATTATAGGAGGGGGTTTAATAGGTTTTGGTTCTCGTTATGCCGGAGGATGTACTTCAGGACATGCCATATCAGGCTTAAGTAATTTGCAACTTCCATCCTTAAAAGCCGTTATAGGATTTTTTGTTGGCGGATTGATTATGGCTCATTTTTTATTACCATTAATTTTTTAGAATATGAACGTATTAAAATATTTATTTGTCGGATTTGTTTTTGGAATTGTACTTACAAAATCAGAAGCGGTTTCATGGTACCGCATTTATGAAATGTTTCAATTTCAGTCATTTCACATGTATGGAATTATTGCTGTGGCTATTTTGACAGGAATTATTGGCATTCAAATCATAAAAAGAAATAACTTGAAAGATATAAAAGGACAACCAATAGAAATTATTGATAAAGAAGTAGGTTCTTCCCGCTATTGGATTGGCGGATTATTTTTTGGATTAGGTTGGGCCCTTGTAGGTT
Organism: Flavobacterium sp. ZB4R12; assembly: GCF_048276375.1. Lineage (NCBI taxonomy): Bacteria > Pseudomonadati > Bacteroidota > Flavobacteriia > Flavobacteriales > Flavobacteriaceae > Flavobacterium > Flavobacterium sp. ZB4R12. Next base: position 88,293 of record NZ_JBLNKS010000005.1, read on the forward strand.
CTTGCCCAGGCCCGATATTTATTTTGCTGGGTGCTGGTTTCTGGAGTGTGTTCTTAGTGCTTTTGGGAGCTTTGTTAGGTACCTTTATTTATGGATTATTGAAAGATAAATTGCCTCATTAATACCACTTTAATTAAAATTTTAAATAGCATTTTCTAAAATAAGTGAATGCTATTTTTTTCTATTTAATTTCAAAATACCAACTACAATCAGGTATTGTGCTATTAAGTATGTTGCCATTATAAGAAAAGAACTAAAGGGAATGGGTTCATAAAATTTATTGAAAGCCAGAATACTATCCGAACTTACAAAAATAACAGCACCCAGTAATATATAAGCCCCAGCAGGTTTACTCCATTTTAAATACCCTTTAAATGCAAATAAAAGCATTGTAGACAGAACGATAGCATAAACCAAAACCGGCACTTTTAAATCGCCTAAAGTGGGTAATAATAGTAAAAACATTACTACTAAATATACAATAATAGCTGTGATGCCTACCCAGAAAACGGCATTGTTTCTGGACGAATTTATCCTTAATTGTTTGCTGAACAAAATGATATAAGCAATGTGCGAAATCAGGAATACTACTAATCCAAGTATAAAATATATTTCTGCTTGGTCAGCGAACATTAAAATTACATCTCCCATCCAAGAAAAAGTTAAGGCTATTGAAAGAAATCTTTTTGATGGAAAGTCTCCACAGAAATAAACTGCCGATATAAGAAAAGGAATCAAAAAGGGTTTTAAAAACCAGGCAATGGCTTCTTTTCCTAAAATAATTAATAAAAGATAAAGAAAACTAATTCCTATATAGGCTTTGAATGATAAGGTACTTCTCATGAATTATTTTTAAGATTATGCTAACGCCACTTTTTCCTTTTCAAAATTTACGCTTACAAAATAGATTGTGGCTATTAATGATAACGTAAGATATCCAATAATGATATAATTTGCTAAAGGGAAAAGTTGATTCATTGAAAACCAGTCACCCAAATATGCAATTATAGCTATCCCAAATGCAAATCGGAGGATTTCCCAAAGTATTGAGATTTTTCGGGCATCCATTAGTTCGGTGTAACTATACACAGTGACAAAAATAAAAGCACCATATATAAATACGTTGGGTAAACCTATTATGGCAATAGAATTGTATAAATAGCTAATGAACAATAAAGTGATTATCGCTTGAACCATGGACCAAATCATGAGTTTTTTGGAGTGTTGGGTGCCATATTTTTCAAAATCATAAACATTCTTAATCTTGTGTACAGGATATTTTTCTTCAAAATTTTCTGGACGCCATCCCGTTGGTTTAAACCAAATGGCGAATTTGTCTTTCCAATTTTCGGCGCGCCAAGCATCCGTTATCATTAACCAAAGATGTTGAAAATTAATACGGATTGGATTCCAGGTTTGTGCGGGTCTTGTGATTCCAAAAACTGGCGGAACAGTTTCTAACTCTTCCTGAAATGTTCCGAATAACTTATCCCAAATTATAAATATTTGGGAATGATTTTTATCCATATATTCTGAATTGATAGCATGATGCACCCGATGATGGGAGGGTGAAACAAGAATATTTTCCAGAAAACCAATTTTTTTAATGTGTTTGGTATGATACCAAAATTGAAGAAATAAATGAATGGGAAGTGTAACCGCAATCACTTTTGAAGGAACTCCGAAAAGAGCCGCAGGAATAAGCAGAAAAGTAAATAAATTTACAAAACTGGATATGGGTTGGCGTAAAGCACAAGCTAAGTTAAACTCTTCGCTACTGTGATGAATAGCATGTTTATTCCATAAAAAATTGATTTGATGCGAGAAACGATGGCTCCAATAGCCATAAAAATCGATAGCTATAAAACCGATGAGGTAAGCAAGGGTAGTGGCCTCTAAATGGAAAAGTGCTATTTTAGAAACAATCCAATCATAAGAAATGAGTGTGATGCTAAGTCCTAAAACATCTTTTACGGAATTGACCATTCCTGAACTTACGCTCGAAACAGAATCCATATTAGGAGAAGTGTTTTCTCCTTTATAATGGCCATATGTTTTTTCTATTATGATTAATATCAAAAAAATGGGCATTACAAAAACTAAAATTTTACCGTATTCTTCCATAAAAGCCTAATTTATTGTTCAAATATATAATAAAAGTATATATTTTTTGAATTATTTGTAATAATTCTATAATAGGCTATGTGATTTAAATACGGCTATATAATTTCAGCAGTTAATCCAGCTTCTAATAGTTGGGTACACTGAGGTTTTAGTTTGTTGTAAGGACCTGTTTTTACCGTACATTTTCCGTTGTAATGAACAATCAACGAACATTGTTCCGCTTGTTCTGCAGTGTGATTACAAACACGTATTAAAGTTTCTATAACATGATCAAAAGTGTTTACATCATCATTATAGACAATAATTTCGTTATTTATTGATATAATTTCTTTTACACTGACTCTTTCTCTTACTTTTTCTTTAGTACTCATTTTGTAGGTTTTTTGTACTCGTTTTATTAATAAAAAAAAATATTAAACTAATTTACGTATTTTAAAGAAACCCAATTATTTTTTTGGAACTTTTTAACATAAGTTAACCCTTTCTCAGTACAAGAAGCGTCAATAAATGGGATGTCTTCTTCATAGAAACCGCTTAAAAGTAAGGTTCCTTTTGGATTCAAACAATCCACATAACTTTGCATATCGTTCAACAAAATATTTCTATTGATGTTAGCAATTATCAAATCATATTTTTTGTCTTTCAACAATGCGGCATCTCCTTCATAAACTGAAATATGTCCACAATTATTGCGTTCGGCATTTTCGATAGAATTCAAATAACACCAGTTGTCAATATCAATGGCATCAATAGGCTGAGCACCTTTCATTTCAGCAAGAATAGCTAAAATTGCGGTTCCGCAACCCATGTCAAGTGTTTTTAATCCAGTAACATCTATTTCCAATAAATGTTGAATCATCATGTGAGTGGTTTCGTGATGACCTGTTCCAAAACTCATTTTTGGTTCAATTACAATATCAAATTCGGCATCAGTTTTTGGATGAAAAGGCGCACGGACATGACAGTTTCCATCTACATCAATCGGTTCAAAATTCTTTTCCCATTCCTCATTCCAGTTGACTTGCTCGATTTCTTCAAAAGTGTAGTCAATTTTGAATTCCTCCGATTGTAAAATGTGAATGTCATTAAGAATCATTTCATCCCATAAATCTTTTTGCACAAAAGCAGAAATACCAGTTTCGGTTTCAGTAAAACTTTCAAATGCTTTTTCTCCTAATTGGGCAATTAATATTTCCGAACCTAATTGCTTCGCCTGTTCGCTATCGCTCGAGTCTTTTGGTTCTATGGTAAAATGATATCCGATATAAATGTTTGACATGTTTATTTTTTTTGCAAAGGTAAGTAAATATTCAAGGAAATTTTAAACTAGGCATTATAAACCGTAAGGTTTGACGCAATGAAATATTATAAATGGTATGTGAAAAAGACGCTATTTAATTTTTTATATAAAATCGTTGATCACAATTTTAAGGTCATGAATTGGTTTTAATGAAATCTCTGTTCCACTCTCACCGTTTTGGGAATAATCAAATGGATTGTCAAGGTCTTTGATTAACATAAACATATAAGAAATTAAAAACGTTACTACTAATGTAAAAAATAGCGAAGCATAAAAGGGCTCGATTTTTATAATTAGAAGACAGCATCCAATTAAAAAACCCATTGCTTCCAGAATTGCATAAGCAGAACCAATAAAATCAGTGTCTCTGATGGTATCGATTCTCAATATCATTTTTCGAAGACTATTTTGCTCATTTTTCATTTTAATGATATACCCCGCTTGAATTCCTTCTTTATCAAGCTCAATAAAAAAATGATTCATATCGCTTATTTTTTTTAATATTGATTCGGTTTTTTCATTTTTGTAAAACCAATCAACAAGGGAACTGTAAAAGGATTTTTGGAATTCTATAAATTCGAGAGCTGTTGGAGTATTTTTGCTTTTATAAATAGTGTAAGTGTCATCAAATAATGATTTCATGGATGCCGAAAGTTCACTGGGCAATTTTTCACTCTCCTTATAATCGGATAGTACACCACTAATTAAAAATCCTATAAGGAATATGGTACCAGCCACTAAACTTGTAAAAAGTGCATTTAATTCAATTACTTCTAATCCATAATTATGGGAAATAATTTTTAATGTTGCTATTAAAATGATTAAAGGGATTATTCGGATTGCAATGGACCATTTTTGCCAAATTTTTCTTCCTGATTTTTTAATTAAACCTTCTGATTTCATGGGTTTTTGTATTGTGTTTTTTTGAATTATTTATTTGTAACTATTCTAGAACTAAATAGAAACCATTTTGTTGTTGCCAAGTCAAAAATACACCAGATTTTAAGCCATTTGATAGTATAAGCAATTGTTATTAATTTCCTTCCTGCCTTTATATCTTTGTGTCAATTTATGATTATTTACCTTAGTTGCTAAAGTAAGATATGAATAGTTTTGTTTATTCCTAAGTTAGATAAAAAAAAACCCCAATTACATTTGTAATTGAGGATTCTATTTACAAAGTTTAATCTAAATTATTAAATAGCGTTTACAATTGCTACAAAATCATCTGCTTTTAGTGCAGCTCCACCAATAAGGCCACCGTCTACATCCGGTTTAGAGAAAATTTCTTTTGCATTTTCTGGTTTTACACTTCCTCCGTAAAGAATTGAAACATCTTCTGCGATATCGCTTCCAAAAGCTTTACGAACCGTTTCTCTGATGAATTCGTGCATTTCTTGTGCTTGTTCCGGAGAAGCTGTTTCTCCAGTTCCAATTGCCCAAACTGGCTCATATGCTAAAACAACATTTGCCCAGTCTTTAGCTTCAATATGAAACAAACCATCTCGCAATTGATTTTCAACTACATTAAAATGATTTTTAGATTGACGGTCTTTTAATTCTTCACCAAAACAGAAAATAACAGTCATGTCATGTTCTAAAGCGGTATTTACTTTACTAGCAATTAAAGCATCTGTTTCATTGAAAATTGCTCTACGCTCTGAATGTCCAAGAATTACGATATTGACACCTACACTTTTAAGCATATCAGCTGAAATTTCACCTGTAAAAGCACCACTTTCTGCCTGATGTACATTTTGTGCGGCTACATCAATATTGGTAAACTCTAAATGATCTACAGCAGAAGCCAAGTTAACAAAAGTTGGAGCGACAATTACTTGTGCCTTAGTCTCTGTTGGGATTTTTGCAATTAATTCGTTCAATAAATCTTCCGTTTGTTCTGCGTTTTTATGCATTTTCCAGTTTCCTGCTACGATCTTCTTTCTCATTTTTCTTGTTTTTATTTTAGTTAGATAGTTTGTTTTGAAATTAATAGTGCTATTATTTCAATTTTTTTAAAGTTTCATTTATGAGGTCAAAATCAGTTTCTATCGCACGATATAAAACAATTTTGCCGGTTTTGTCTATAATTATATATCTTGGAATCCAATCCAGGTCAATCGCTTTTGCAAAAACACCTTTCATCTGGTCATTTGCCATGAAGTGTTCTCCTTTCATTTCGTGTTTTTCAATACCGATTTTCCATTTATCGGCTGTTTTGTCCATAGAAATAAACACATAAGCCACATCAGGATTATTAGCCTGTAATTCTTTGATTTTCGGCATCGCTTTTACACAATCGCCACACCAAGAGGCCCAAACTTCAATCACTAGAGTTTTGCCTTTATATTTTTTTAAAATATTCTTAAAAGCAACTTGGCTTCCATCAGCTGATAACAATGTTTCTGATAATGCTTCTTTTGAAAATGCCGTTTTTTGAGCATTAGTGCAAGAAAAGGTAATGAAAGCAATGAATAAAGCGAATATTTTTTTCATCTTTTAAAATTTTGGAACAAAGTTAAACAAACAATTTGATTGAGGAATATAGATTAGATAATTTTGAATTCTCCGCTATTATATCACAAAAAATGATTTTTTTGTAATGTTAAAAGTAGTGAAATCGTAATAGTTAGACTTTAAAAGAAGTGTTTGTTTAATTAAATTGAAATTTTAGCTCTTAAAACAAACCAATTTATTACTTTTTGAGACATATTTCTGCAAAAATGCAATATTAAATGTTGTAGTTACTCTAGTAATGAGAGTGAAATATCTTTTTATTGTGAATCTATTTTAGGAAAAAGTGTTGAATATATAAAATTGTTTAAGGTTTAAAATTTCATATTTCAAGTAACTTTAAACTTTTTTATAACTTCAAATCTGCAAGATCATTATGATGCACTTTTTGTTTTATCGTTCCTTTTTCAAGAATTACAATACTAGGATTGGCTCTTTCAATAGTTTTTAAAGTGATGGCATCACAAAAATAGAAATCGAATGTTATTCCGAATTGTTTTTTTGATTTTTCAATTTCTTCTGGTGAAGAAGCTGTCATACCAATTACTTTATAGCCTTTTGCTTTAGCTTCCTTGTTTAATTTCTCCATTTTGGCTAAGCCACTTTGATCTGCATTTACCAAATCATAAGCCACAATGATGACCAATTTGGGCTCTTCTAACAACTCATCTTTATAATCGGAGCCGTCTTTTTCCATAGTAAAATCATGGATAGGAGGGATATAACCTTCTATAATTACTTTGTCTTTTCGATCCACAAAAGTTGCTCCTTCAGGAAGAGCCATTAAATCCTTTTCAGTAAATTCCTTGTCAACGCCATTTACTTTATAAATGAAAACCATTTCTACTACGCTTTTTGGTGCATTATCAGGGATTCTCATTCCTTTTTGGATATTATTTTCCACCTTGAACGGTCTGAAATCTATCAATGGTAAATGGTTTAAAACCAAAACTCCCATAAACGAACACAAAATTATGCTAGTATAAATAATTATGTTTTGAACATTATTGCTAAATAACGGTTGAACCAGTTTTTTGTTGAAAAACAATATTAGAATGAAAAATAACAAAACAATGTCTTTAGTGAAGGACTGCCACGGTGTAAGTTTCAAAGCGTCTCCAAAGCAACCGCAATCTTTCACCACATTATAATAAGCAGAATAAAAAGTCAAGAAAGTAAATAGTACAATCAAAACCAGTAAACTCCAAATTGTGAATTTTGTTTTGTATCCAATAAGTAGCATAATGCCCAAAACCACTTCAAGAATCACTAGAAACAAAGCGATTCCCAATGCAAATGGAACAAAAAAGGGCATATTGAAAACCGGCTCACTAAAATATTCAGCTAATTTATAAGAAAACCCAATTGGGTCATTTAGTTTGATTAATCCCGAAATGATAAATAGTATTCCAACGAAAATTCTAGAAAATTGTGTAATTATATTTTTCATAGTTTTATTTTTATTTACCAAAACCCATTAAAATCAATGCAAAAACCGAATAATTAATCATATCCTGATAATTTGCATCAATACCTTCAGAAACCAAAGTTTTACCTTTATTATCTTCAATTTGTTTTACACGAAGTAGTTTTTGCAAAATCAAATCCGTTAACGAACTAACGCGCATGTCGCGCCAAGCTTCACCATAATCATGATTTTTGTCTTCCATTAACTCTTTGGTTAATTTAACTTTAGCATCGTATAATTCGGTTGCTTTTTCGACATCTAAATCAGGTTGGTCAGCAACGCCTAATTCCAATTGAATCAATGCCATAATGGAATAATTGATAATTCCGATGAATTCACCCGTTTCATCTTCATCAATTTTACGGACTTCGTTTTCTTGTAAACTTCTTATTCTTTGGGCTTTAATGTAGATTTGGTCTGTCAACGAAGGCAATCTTAAAATACGCCATGCGCATCCGTAATCTTTCATTTTGTTGATAAACAGCGAGCGACAAATCGCAATCACGGTATCATATTCCTTTGAAGTATTCTTCATTATTGATGTATATTTGTCTAAAATTTCTTCAAAAATAGCATATTTTTTTTGAATGAAGATTGAAGGATAAATAATGTTTAATGTAAAAGGTTTTAAACTGAAAACTGCGACTGAAAACTAAAAAATAATGACTATTAACTGCAAAGGACAACTCATAGACGTATCAACTCCCAAGGTAATGGGAATTTTGAATGTTACGCCCAACTCTTTTTTTGATGGTGGAAAGTATAAAAATGAAAACGAAATACTTTCTCAAGTCGAAAAAATGCTAATAGATGGCGCTACATTCATTGATTTAGGCGCGTATTCCAGTAAGCCTAGTGCCGAATTTGTCTCTGAACAAGAAGAAATTTCGAGAATTATTCCCGCTATTGATTTGATTTTAAAACATTTTCCGGAAACTATTCTGTCTATTGATACTTTTAGAAGTGAAGTGGCGAAAGCGAGTATCGAAAACGGTGCTGCTATCATTAACGATATCGCCGCTGGAAATCTGGACGATAAAATGTTTGAGGTAATTGCAAAATACAATGTTCCTTACATCATGATGCACATGCGAGGCAATCCACAAACGATGCAAAAGCTCACAAATTATGAGGATATTGTAAAAGAAATGTTGTTCTATTTTTCGGAATTAATTGCCAAAGCAAGAAGTTTTGGAATCAATGATTTAATTATTGATCCAGGCTTTGGCTTTGCCAAAACAATAGAACAGAATTATGAAGTTTTTCAAAAAATGGAATTATTTAAAATGCTTGAACTGCCACTTCTTATTGGAATTTCCAGAAAATCAATGATTTATAAATCACTGAATACCAATGTGGAAAAAGCGTTGAACGGAACCACAGTTTTAAATACTTTGGCATTAACCAAAGGTGCAAAAATCCTTCGTGTTCATGATGTAAAAGAAGCGGTGGAATGCGTTACATTATTTAATAAAATAAATCTATAAACATGAAATATTTTAGTCTGATTGTTCTTTTTACTTTTCTTTCCTGTGGTAATAAAGAAGACATATTATTGCCAAAAGCAAATACAACGATTGTCAAAAATGTAGATGATCTTTCACCAATTTATATTTTTTTTAGAACAAAAGAGAAAGATACTTTGGCAGAAGTAAACAGAAAAAACAGTATTATTTCTACCAATTGGATTCTCAATATTGACAAACGTTTGTCTTTGCGAATTGTAATTCCGGAAATCATGAAATTGCAGGATAAAAAGCGCACTGAAAAAGCGCACAAGAATGAAAAGGCTCAAAATTATTACTCCTATGCAGATACCATTGGTAAAAACTTAGCTTTTATTTCTTTTACAAACGTGTATTACAAACTGGGAAAACCGAAATTCGGAGTAATAATATTTTTTACAAAAAGCAATGAAATTTTAGTGGATAATTTGGCTGTAAAAAGAAAAAAACTAAAAGAATATTTGAATAAATTACCAAGCGATGAAACCAATAAATACTTCTTTTGTTTTGATAAAGACTTAAGTTTTGGAGTTACATTCAGAATAAAATTTTCATTCAAAGTTTAAAACTTCCGATGTCGGAATTAAATGTTGGTAACGAAGAGTTTGTTTACTAACCCAAAAAAACTACGCTGTATAGTATAGACATTGACTGCGTTTATGATTTTCTAAATGGCTTAAACAGGGGGCAGGGAATAGTATAAAGGCAAAAGCCTTTCTTTCGCAAAAAAGAAAGGCTTTACCGATGAAACCGTACAAGAAAATAGAATAATATTGTTTAATAAGATCCTCCTCCTGCCCCCTGTCTAAAAAGTTGTCCCCTTATTTCTCCTCCCGGATATGCAGCGCTGTGTATGTTTACGTAATAAAGCTCGGCTTTAAGGTCAGCTTCCTCTGTTGGAGTTAAAGCAGGACTTACATAAGAAGTTATTGGAAAGGTAAAACTTGAAGTGGGAGAAGGAAAAACAGGAGATCCAACGGCTCCTACAGCGCCTTTATGGATGTGGGCGGCAGTTGGTGCTACAACATTATGTGTCACTGTAAGCGTAAATGTTTTTGTGGTATTATTGAATGTAAGCGTTGCAGTTCCTGTTGCCGTTGAACCATTGGGAGGAACTTCCCTCGCACCAGTTAAGACAGCCGTAAAGGTTGTTGTGGTTGGGATTGGAGTAGGATCGCTTGAGTAGCCGTCTCCATCGCAGGAAAATTGACCCAATAAAATAATTGAAATTGCTAAAAACCTAATTAAGAGTTTCATGATAAAAATATTTAAAAGGTTAGAAAAATGATTGGTAATCACTACTTCTAGTAAGTTGAGTAACCCCTGAATGAATCAAGTGGTGTAAGCAAAATCTAGTCTTAAAATGAGAATAAATTTAGTAATTTTATGTTTTGAGAGGCGTTAATTTTGCGTTAATATTATGATATTCAGTTATTTATGTGTAACGTGTTGACTTTTATAATTGTTTAAGAGTAATCGTTCGGGGACACAATAGCTAAAAAAAATGGAAGGGTTGAAATTATGTCATAAATTCGCCTTGATACAAATTTTTACAAATTGTTTTTTTATAAAACCGAAAATAGATTTTTCTAAATGTTGATTAGGATGTGAAGTTTTTGAACTGAAAACTGCGACTGGACACTGCAAACTAATTATTGATGATGATATGGCTCATTTCTCAAAATTGTAAACCCACGATACAATTGTTCTATAAAAAACAACCGAACCATTTGGTGTGAAAAAGTCATTAACGAAAGGGAGATTTTTCCTTGCGCTTTGGCATAAACCGTTTCCGAAAAGCCATAAGGACCACCAATTACGAAAACTAAGGTTTTAACACCGGAATTCATTTTCTTTTGTAATTCTTCTGAAAAACCAACGCTGGAAAAATTTTTTCCGTTTTCATCCAATAAAATGAGTTGGTCTGTAGGTGTGATTTTTGCCAAAATTAATTCGCCTTCTTTTTCTTTCTGCTGACTTTCAGATAAGTTTTTTACGTTCTTGATATCAGGAATAATATCCAAATCGAACTTGATATAAAAAGACAAACGCTTGGTGTAATCATCTATCAAAGATTGTAAAGCTTTGTTATCGGTTTTACCTATAGCAATAAGTTTAATGTTCATTTTGTGGAATTTCAGAGGCGCAAAGATAGAAAATTGATACTGTATTTGATTAACAAAAAAGCCCATTTATATCCTAACATATGGACACAAGTAGAATAAGAACGCAGATGACGCTGATTAAGCGGATTTATACTGATTTATAAGTTAATATAAAAAAGTCTAACACGAATTTCACTAATTTACACGAATTAATTAGTGGAAATTAGTGAAATTCGTGTTTAAATATCTAATCCAAAATTTGTGTTTATACAGTAAGGATATAAATGGACTTTTTGAGCTAGTTCTTGATTTTTTTACAATTTAGATTCTGTATATTTTTTGAAGTTATTCAATATGGATTGCCAACCCGACTGTTGCATGGCATTTTCGGCTCGGGTTGTGTGCCAGTCATCAGAGGCATTGTTCCATTTAACGATATCATCAGGGTTTGTCCACTTTTTCCAAACTGTATCAATTGGGGCATTAACAACAGTTTCAACTGTTATCAATGTTTTGGCTTTCTTGTCCATAACTCAATTTATTCTGTTTTTTCAACACAGTTAAACATCCATTGAACACCGAATTTATCTGTGCAACTTCCATAATAGGCTCCCCAAAACATTACTTGAAGTTCCATAGTTATGGTTCCTCCATTTGACAATGATTCAAATAATTTTTTTGTTTCGGCTCTTGTGTCTGGTTCCAAATTGATATAAACATTGTTGCCAAAATTAACTTTAAAACCCATTGATTCAGGAGCGTCAGTTCCCATTAAAATGTGTCCGCCAAGAATTGGTAATTCAATGTGCATGATTAGATTTTTATCATTTTCATCAATTGGAGGCATTCCTTCTGCTGCTGGAATGTCTTTGAATCGTGCTATTCCGCCTCCGCTAAATTCTCCTCCAAATACGGATTTGTAAAAATTAAATGCTTCCTCTGTATTGCGAGGAAAGTTTAGATATGTGCTTACTCGTGCCATTTTTATTTGTTTTTTTAATTAAATAATTTCTTTGGATTGCTTTTTTTTGAAGGTTTAATTATTTTAACCATGATAGGCTGTTTCTAGCTTTTCGATATCAATTTTTACCATTTGCATTATCGCCTGCATAACCCGGTTTGATTTTTCACTATCGTTGCTTTGTAGCATTTCACCCAATATAACCGGTACAATTTGCCAGGAAACACCAAATTTATCTTTCAGCCATCCGCATTGTTGAATTTGCCCGCCCTCAGAAAGTTTTTCCCAAAACGAATCAATCTCCCGTTGGTTTTCACAATTAATGATGAATGAAATAGCTTCCGAAAAGGTAAATACCGATCCACCATTCAAAGCCAAAAAATCTTCTCCGTCTAATTGAAATGGAATCGTTAAAACTGTTCCTTCCGGCAATGGTGCATTTTTACCGTAATGGGTTGCTTTTCCAATTTTTGAATTTTTAAAAACAGATGCGTAAAAAGTCACTGCTTCTTCTGCATTATCATTAAACCATAAACAAGGTGTGATTTTTTGGGTGATTATTTTTTTATTTTCCATAAAACAGCTTTTTATGTATTGAACTTAAATTACAAAACAGGAAAAAATAAGGAGATTGCATCATTTTAAACAAGCAATTATTTTGGGATATTAAAAGTACAAAATTAGTTAAAAATAAAAAGTTAATCTAAATGTATTTTTGTTAATTAATTGTAAATCAAATATTTGATTACTTGTTTTTAATGCTGATAGACCTGAATCGGATAATTAACTAATTGATTTTCAATTCAAATTATCCCGTAGGGATTCAATATTGGTAGAAAATTAATTGATAAATCAAAAAATATCCTGTAGGGATTATACCTGCAGATTAATGTATAATTCCTAACGGAACAAAAATCATTGGTTTCCAATTTTTTACTACCAATATAAAGTTCCTACGGAAGAAAATAATAATCAAATTTAGGTAATTAATATAAAGAGCTGCTTAATAGTTTTTATAGGAATATTTGAGGAGCTTTTTTAAGTGCTTTTTTTCTTGTGTTTTCTTGGAAGTCAACAGTAATAGTTCTCCGAGCTGTGTGATGTTTATTATTTACTCATTAAGTTCCTTTGGAAATCTGTCAAAAACTAAATTTAGCTGAATGTTATGTTCCAAATAAGCTTTTAAACCTGCTAAAACCAATGTAAATCCTTCTGTTGAATCCCGTATTTGTGAGATAAGTTTTTCCGTTTCGCCCTGAAACCCGCTATTAACAATGCTTACAAAAGTTCCAACTTCTCCTAAATTTTTAAATGTCCATTCAACGGTTGAAATTTCATCATAGTTTCCCCATTCAATTATGATTTTTTTATTCCGTTCTATCGTTTTAGTTCTAACCAAAATAGAATGATTGTACATTTCCCAAGTCCATTCGGTTTCTTTTCCTTCGTCAAGTTTTCCTGAACTCTTAGTAAACCAAAATTTAGTTGTAATTTCTGGATTTATAAATGCCTGAAAAACGTGTTCAATGGGTTTTCTAATTAGCATTTCAGCTTTTGCATAATATTTTGTTTCTTTAGTCATGATTTTGATTTTTCAAACGAATTCGTGCCAGTTCTCATGTAAACGTACGCTATCTTAAAATTATGACTTAGGCAATGGTGCGCCAACGGCAATATCACATCGGTGGTTTGTTTGACCGTGTGGTGGGTTCATTCCTTCAGGAGTGGGTGTAGTTACTGTTGGAGCAGAAGTTACGGGATTAGTAGAAACTGGTTGAATTACTGGAGTATTTTTAGCTGTGGCTACCGGAGAATTTAATGGAGCACCAACAGGGATATCACAACGATGACCGGGTTGACCGTGCGCTGGATTCATTCCTTTGGCAACAGGGGCTGGTGTTGCCAAAGCCTTATTTTGATTGACCATATTGGGGTCTTGTTGTACTTGAGAAGAAATTGCGGATTGATTCTGCATCTGTTTTCCAACCTCGGTAAAGGGAACTACGTTTGTTGGAGTAGTGCTTTGTTGTGGTTCGAGTTCTTTTTTACAAGAAGCCAATAGTATTGAGGAAACAAAAAGGAGGCTTAAAAAAGATTTCATAAACAGTGTTTTTTGTTGTTACTGAAACCAAATATAGGATTTTAAATAATACTGGACTAAATAATAAGGATTGATTTTAAGGGCTTTACTTTCCAAATGGCAGAATGGACTATCATACTAACTTTTTCTTTGGTATTTGTTAAGAAGCCATCTTTTAGTGTGACTTTATGGTGAGCTTTGGTTTAGTATCAGGAGATTCCATCACAACCTCGTCTTTTATAGCTTTGCAATGCTTTATTAAAAATAGATTCGTTTGCTTCTTTTCTAAAGAACCCAGCGAACATGTTTTTAAATCCACAAAATAAATCTTACTTTAGCATTCCATAAATTTCCTATAAAAATGATTAGCGAAGCACAGTTCGAAAACGAGTTACACATACTAATAGAAAACGCCATAAGGGAAGATGTTGGTCCAGGTGATTATAGCTCTTTGGCCTGTATTCCTGCAACGGCAACTGGAAAAGCGAAATTACTTGTGAAAGAAGATGGTATTATTGCCGGTGTGGCTTTCGCCAAAATGGTTTTCGAATATGTAGATTCTAATTTGCAAATAGAAACGTTTATAGAGGATGGAACTTCGGTAAAAAAAGGGGATGTTGTTTTTCATGTTTCGGGAAGCTCACAATCCATCTTGAAATCGGAACGGGTAGTTTTAAATTCGATGCAGAGAATGTCTGCAATCGCTACCAAAACCAAAGCGTATGTTCATCTTCTGGAAGGAACAAAAACTAAAATACTCGACACGCGCAAAACGACACCTGGTTTCCGAGCCTGTGAGAAATGGGCGGTGAAAATTGGAGGTGGCGAAAACCATCGTTTTGCTTTATATGATATGATTATGCTCAAAGATAATCACAATGATTTTGCCGGCGGAATTCCTTTGGCTATAGCCAAAACCAAAGCCTATCTCAAAGAAAATAATCTGGATCTGAAAATCATTGTCGAAGCCAGAAATTTAGACGAAATCAAAGAAATCTTGCAGAGCGAAGGCGTTTATAGAATTCTGATAGACAATTTCAATTATGAAGATACCCGAAAAGCAGTAGCTTTGATAGGAGACAAATGCCAAACCGAATCATCGGGAAATATCAATGAAAACACGATTCGTCATTATGCGGAATGTGGTGTGAATTATATTTCGTCTGGAGCCTTAACACATTCTGTTTATAATATGGATTTGAGCTTAAAAGCAATTTAGTTTATGTCAGCAGAAATAGAAGAAAGAATAGAAAAAATCCTCGTAATACGGAATCTTGCCCGAGGGTTAAAAAAGATAAAACTCCCATGGTTACAGGGATTGTCTTTGTATGATTTATTGGAATTGTACGGATTAGGAATTGTCGAAAGTGCCTTGACCTATCATGCCAGTGCGATTGCATTTAGTTTCTTCATGGCATTATTTCCTTTTGCGCTGTTCATATTAAATCTTATTCCCTACATTCCCATTGAAGGTTTTCAGGATGATTTTCTTCTATTTGTAAAAGAAGGAGTACCGCCAAACACGTATGACGCCATTTATAAAATTATCAATGATATTCTCAATAACAGTGATTCCGGTTTATTGTCTTCGGGATTTATATTGTCTATTTTTCTGATGGCAAATGGGTTAAATGGAATTTTAGGAGGCTTTGAATCCTCGCGTCATGTCCTCATCAAAAGAGGATTTATACACCAATACATAGTTGCTCTGGCCATGTCATTATTATTGTCAGTGCTATTGATCGTTACCGTAGCAATAATAGTTGTTTTTGAGGTATTTATTCAAAAAACGATATTGAGTGACCAAGTTGAATTGATTATTTTAGGGCGATATGCATTTGTGATTTTAATGATTTTAGTCACAACTTCCATACTTTTCAAATTCGGTACAAAACACGATAAAAACAGGGCTTTTATCTCGATAGGTTCCGTATTTACTACTATATTGGTGCTTTTGGATTCTTATGCTTTTGGGATTTGGGTGATCCGATTCTCAAAATACAATGAATTATATGGCTCGATAGGAACCTTATTAATTCTGATGTTTTACATTTGGATCAACTGTATGATATTACTGCTGGGTTTTGAATTGAATGCTTCAGTAAATAAGTTAAAAGCGAAAAAAGAAGCATAATTTTTAGGAGCTATTTACTTCGTCAGTTCGCTTCGCTCGTGTCCTGCTTTACACTTTATCTTTCCTTGCTTAAAGAAAGCAAGGAAAGGATGCCGTTTCAATCAGGGCTAGGGAATTTAGAATCCAAGATAACATTTTTTGTAAATGAGAACATATGCTTTTGTTTTATTACCAAAACAGATAATCTTGTTCAACTACAAAAAGACTTAGCGCCTTTGTGTCTTAGCGGCAAAAAAATAATTTTCTGGATTACCACAAACTTTTAAATTTGTAATTTTATACAAATAAATCCCATGATGAATCCAATTTATATAGACCAAAAAGAAATTCTCAAACACTATAAACAACCTGACAAATATACCCACAAAGGAATTCAGGGACACGCTATTATCATTGGTGGAAGTTATGGAAAAATAGGAGCGGTGACCTTGTCTTCCAAAGCTTGCTTGAAAACCGGTTGCGGATTAGTCACTGTTTTCATACCCAAATGCGGTTACGATATCCTTCAAATTTCCATTCCCGAAGTCATGGTTGTAACGGATAATCAGGAAAAATTTATCTCCAATATCACTTTCGATATCAAACCGCAAGCCATAGGAATAGGACCGGGGTTAGGCCTGGAAATCGAAACGCAACAAGCCGTTTATAAATTCTTAAAAATCAATAAAACATCTTTGGTAATCGATGCGGATGCGTTGAATATTCTATCTAAAAACAAAGAATGGCTTCCTTTATTATTGCCCAAAACCATAATTACGCCACATCCCAAAGAACTGGAACGATTAATCGGAAAATGGAATTCGGAAGAAGAGAAAATCGATAAAGCGATCACTTTTTCTAAACAATACCATCTGATTATTGTAATGAAAGGCGCACCAACTCGTATTATTGATGAAGATACAATCTACGAAAACACTACAGGAAATGCCGCTTTGGCCACCGCAGGAAGCGGAGATGTCCTAACCGGAATGATTACCAGTTTATTGGCACAATCCTATGAACCAATTAGTGCTGCGATACTTGGCGTTTATCTTCATGGATTAACCGCTGATATCGCACTACCCGAAACCGGTTATCAGTCCTTTATTGCTTCTGATATTATTACGAATATTGGGAAAGCGTATTTGAGTTTAGAGAATAAGGATTGGAACTTCTTGTAATTTATTTCTCATTCGTCATTCCATCCTGATTTGTCATTCCGTTCCAGTTTGTCAATTCCGACAAAGGAGGAATCTCAACGGTATCGAAGTTTCGCTTAATAGAAAACCATCATTCTACAAAATAGGCCTTAAATTTATCCGAGTTATTTGTAAGTTTGTAATGTAAGTCAAGGTTTGGAATGTGCCTTTAGGTACTAAATATTGGGAGCAATTAGTTTCAAAATTTATTAGCGTGCCGTAGTGCGCGACAAAATGATAAATGTTGCGTACCTACGGCACGCTAAATCCGTTTCGATTCTTGTTTTCTACCAATATTTAGTGCCTTGTGGTACAAAAAAGTCTTTAACTTTTGATTTACATTTGTATTCAAGCAAAATAGCTTTATCCAATTCAATTATGGAAAAAATACCCCATCTTAGAACCGTAAATGTTACGAGATACATCACTCCTTTGCGGGAAGGAGGTTCTTTACCTGCGCTCGCTGAAGCCGATGATGATTTTAAATATGTTTTAAAATTTAAAGGTGCCGGACATGGCGTAAAGGCCTTAATTGCCGAATTAATAGGCGGGGAAATTGCCCGTGTTTTAAACCTAAAAATGCCGGAACTCGTTTATGCAAATCTAGACGAAGCTTTCGGACGAACCGAAGCAGACGAAGAAATTCAGGACTTGCTTCAAGGGAGTCAGGGACTTAATTTGGCCTTACATTTTTTATCGGGAGCCATAACTTTTGATCCGGTAGTTACGGTGGTTGATGCAAAATTAGCTTCAGAAATTGTGTGGCTGGATGCTTTTATCACCAATGTGGATCGAACCTTCAGAAACACCAACATGCTGATTTGGCACAAAGAATTGTGGCTGATTGATCATGGTGCAAGTCTTTATTTTCATCATTCTTGGACCAATTGGAAAACTCATGCACAAAGTCCTTTTGCACTGATAAAAGACCACGTATTATTGCCTCAAGCTTCGTTGTTGAAAGAAACCGATGCGATTTTCAAAAAAATATTAACTAACGAAGTGCTACAGTCAATTGTTAATCTCATTCCAGACGAATGGCTGCAATGGGAAGATTCGGATGAAACTCCCGAAGCGCTTCGAGAAGTCTATTTCCAGTTTTTATCCATACGTTTGAACCATTCCGAAATTTTTATAAATGAAGCCCAAAATGCAAGAGAAACACTTATATGAGTATGCTGTAATCCGGGTTGTACCAAGGGTAGAACGCGAAGAATTCCTCAATGTGGGTATTATTCTCTTTTGTAAAAAAGCGAAATTTATAAAAGTCCTCTTTTCGATTAACGAAGCCAAACTCCAACTTTTTTCAGTAGATTTAGATCTGGAGCAATTGCATTTAAATTTACAGGCATTCGAGAAAGTGGCACATGGCAAAAAATCGGGTGGGCCAATAGCGCAATTCGATATTCCATCGCGTTTCCGTTGGTTGACGGCTATTCGTAGTTCCGCCATTCAAACCTCAAGACCACATCCGGGAATCTGTGATGATTTGGAACAAACAGCACAACGATTGTTTGAAGAACTGGTATTGTAAGGGGAATAATACCCAAGAATATTCTTTATAATCTGGGCGTAACCCCAAAGTTAAAAATTTCGGTCGTTCCTTCCGTATTTTCAACTTTGGGGTCGGGCTTTTGGCTATATCTTTATTTTTTAAAGAAAAAAATAAAGGATAACGCCACAATCCCTTACGCGGGCAGCCCTAAGGTGGAGATAATTAATTTGCTATTCAGACAATCCAATTGTTGAATGACAATAACTATCCAATCCTTTTCTCCAATACAATAAATTCCAAAGGTTCTTTTGAGATTGGAATATGAACGTCGCTTGCCGGGAAAGGTTCCCTTGCTCCCGTATCTGCATAACCGTTGCGTTTGTACCATACAATCAATTCTTCTCGAACGGAAATCACCGTCATTACAATTTTAGGTAAACCCAATTCTGAAGCATGAATTTCAGCTTGTTGCAATAATTTTTTCCCAACACCACTATTTTGCAATTCAGGCGAAACCGTCAGCATTCCTAAATACAATTGATGCTCTTTTTCAATTAACAATACACAACCTATAATCTGGTTGTTCTCCGTAAATTTTAGAATGGTATTTTTAGTATTCTGAATGGTTTCTGTCAGTTCCTGTTCGGTGGTTCGGAGTCCTTCTAACAGGTTGGCTTCAGTGGTCCATCCTTTTTTAGAAGATTCGCCGCGATACGCTGAATTGATTAATGTATTTAATAGGGAAACGTCTTCTATTGTTGCTTTTGTAATCATGGATAATATTTCTATTCTTGGGTTATTGCTTTATGTTTTTCAAAGGTAGAAAAAAGGGATTAATCGTTTCATTTTTTAGATGAAATAATTATTCTTAAAACGTATAAAATAAATTGTATGTAATTGATAATCAGTATATTTAATTATTAAACAAAATTTTTTTTTTACCTTTGGATAAAGAAAATTTATAACAATTTAATAGCTATAATTATGAAAAATTTAAATATTATTTGGGTGATAGTAATGGCTTTTGTACTAAACACAGCGCCTATATTCGGGCAATCGACCGCTAAAAAGAATAAAATCATTGCAGACAGCCAAACAGCAAAAGCCGAGTTCATTAAAAGTGACCCTCTTATGAAAGCACTTTTTGATAAAGCCTACGGCTATGTGATCTTTCCCAATGTGGGCAAGGCCGGACTCGGTATTGGAGGTGCAGCTGGAAACGGCGTTGTCTATGAACAGAACAAGCGGATAGGAATGGCCAAGTTGTCGCAACTAAGCATTGGATTTCAGGCCGGCGGACAAGCGTATCGGGAAGTGATATTTTTTGAAACAAAAAAGGAATTGGACCGTTTTAAAGAAAGCCGATTCGAGTTTTCCGCACAAGCTTCAGCGGTAGCCGTAACAGAAGGCGCCTCAGCGAATGTAAAATATACCGATGGTGTTATGGTGTTCACCATGCAAAAAGGCGGACTCATGTACGAAGCATCGATTGGAGGTCAGAAGTTTAAGTTTAATAAATTGTGACACTTTTTTTTGCCAGTGAAAACTGAGCGATTTAGATTGCTTCGTATTTTGTTGATATGATTTTATTTTAAAGCCATGATATAAAAAAAGCTACATCTTTTTATGAATGTAGCTTTTTCTGTTTTTGTCTTGTTGTTGTGTCTGATTGTTGTGAGTAGTGAAAAGATTTCCGCACTATCGAACTAAGGGACATATCCGTGCGGTCTTATTAAAGCTCAATATTAAGTTTTTTTAGTAATTCAATTTGTTTTTCGGATAACTTATCGTCTTTAAAAGCTTTTTTTGTTCTAGCTAACGATTGATATAAATTTCTTTGATCATCCTTACCTGCTTTCGGATATACTCCATTAATCTTTATAAATTCTGCTATTTCTTTAGTTCTATTTGCCCATTTTGTATAACCATCCCTTTTTGAATCAGTGAATTTTTCAAATGTTATTCCAATTTCATAAAAAGCTTTTATTCTTTCTTCTGATAACTGATTGTTTTTAAAGAGACTTTTTTGATTTGTCCACCAAGTATATAAAATATTCCTCTCTCCATTAATGGTTAAAGAAAGGTTCAAATTTCCTTTTATGTCTACGTGCTGTTTAAATTCATTAAAACTATCTTCCCAAGATTGTATGAAGGTACCTTCACCAATCCAGTTGAAATTGATATTGTTTAAAGCACTCTCTCTTTCTTTGGACAATGGAATTCTATTTTTTGCATTTCCAGCTTTAACTGCTCGCTGTGCAGCACACCACAGATAAAGGATTTTTTCCACGCCACCAGCCGCATAACTTGGTTCTTTTTTATTTTCTTTAATAAAATCTGAATATTGATTTAATCTTTCTGTCCATTTTTCCTCATTCTTTTCTTTTCCTTCTGTGATTAAATTGAATCCAATTGATTTAAGATTCATAATTTGCTGTTCTGATAGATTACCATTTTTATATTTAACTTTTTGCGAACTAAGCCAACTATAAAAATCTTTATTGGTAACTCCTGTCGGTAATTTATTATTGTCTATTTGCCAATTTTTTACTTTCTCAAAAGTTTGTTCCCAAGTTTCAAAAAAACTATCAAGAGATAATTCTTTGATTTTTTGACTTTGAAATTCTGATAATTTTCCTTCATCAAGATCTTTTCTATGTCGATAAATCCAATTATATTCATTTGAACCAATTTCATCAATTGAAATTGAGGTGCGAGTATTTAGAATGCTTTTTATTTTTTCAAAATAATCAGTCCAGGCATCAGTTTTACCCTCATAGTTAAATTGTAGTTCAGTAATTTTATCGTACCAATAATCTTCTAAATCATTTTCCCTAAACCGTTTTCTAATTGTTTGACAAAAAACATTAAGTTTACTTTCTCCTGAATTCTTGTCGGTTCTGTTATATTGTGGCCATCGATTAGGATTTTTATTTCGCCATTCTACTAAATCTTCATAAATGGCAATCCATTTTTTTCTACTTCCCGAGCCTAAGAATTTAGAATCTATACATTTAAACTTTGTTATTTGTTCATCAGTTAGAGTTTTATTGTCATTGATATACCCTACCTGACTCCTGTACCAATTTACTAAATCTGAATCGTCAAATCCTTTGAATGGAGAATATATGTTAACCTCTGAATAAGATTTAAATTTTTCAAACATTTTATCCCATTTCCATTTTACTATATCCCACGCAAAATTTATAGAATTCAACTTTCTAATTTCTTCAATTTTTAATACACCATTGTTTTTCCTGTTACGTTGTTGAGTTACCCACGAATACAAGTCTTTGTTGACTGTTTGGGAAGGATAATCATCATTTAATTCCAAATAGTCTTTTAATTCTAAAAACCATATATCCCAATTATTTGAAGTTTTGTAAATAATTTGGTCGAATAAGGATTTTCTAAGTTTTTCTTCAAATCCAATAAGATTTAAAGTTTCTATCTCTTCATCAAATGAAGAGATAATATCTATTTTTTTCGAACCTCTTTTTCCTTTGCCAAAAGCGATTGAGTTTATTTCATCTTGAAGTCGTTCATCTTGTTCACATAAAGAACGAATCACCTGTAATAAATTTTTAAAAGAGCCTTGGCTTATTGAATTTTCAACTTCTCCATTCTCTGTATGATAAATTGGAACAACAATATAACCTAGTTTCTTTCCGTCTTTTTTTCTTAATGCTCGTCCCACAGCCTGTATAATGTCGACTTTTGAGTTTTTTGGATCGGAAAAATACACTAAATCAATAGTAGGTACATCAACACCTTCTGTAAGACATCTAGCATTTGAAATTACTGCCTTGTCTGAATTCTTAAATTCATGT
Organism: Flavobacterium sp. ZB4R12; assembly: GCF_048276375.1. Taxonomy (NCBI): domain Bacteria; kingdom Pseudomonadati; phylum Bacteroidota; class Flavobacteriia; order Flavobacteriales; family Flavobacteriaceae; genus Flavobacterium; species Flavobacterium sp. ZB4R12. The sequence continues at coordinate 110,987 of NZ_JBLNKS010000005.1, forward strand.
AAAATTTGATTTCTTATACTGGTTGGTTGAGTCCCATCTACTGAAAATGCGCTTGTAGTTTCAAAAAATTTTGAATGTCGTGAAGAAAAGTCTTTTGCTAAATTTACTCTTGAATGAAAAGTGAGAGCATGATTTGCAGAGTATTTTGACATTACAAAGTCTAGTGCATAATTATTTGCTACTTCATCAATTGAAATATTATTATCAACATACCTCCTCTCTTTTAAATAGCTTGATAATTGATTGTCATTTACTCCAATTGCGATAATTTTATAGTCAACAAGTACGTCTTCATCAATAGCATCTTTGAAAGACATTCGAAAGAATTCTTCCCCAAATGTTAAAGGGTCATTCATATCGTGTGTGTATTTTAAATCATCTCCTAGTTTCTTTTTTAGTGATTCTTTTACGATTCTTGGAGTTGCGGTTGCATACAATCGTTTATATGCGGGTATTTTGCTATTATCGTGAATTAAACCGAAAACACCTTTATTTATTCCAGCAGTCTTATGTGCTTCATCACAAAATACAAAGTCAAACGTAATTTCAGTATTTTTAATTGATTCAACAATTGCTGGTAATGATTGATATGTAGAAAAAATTACTTTTTCTTGAATATCTTGATTTAAAAAAATATTAATTTCTTCAGGATTAGTAGATACATTGCCACCAATTTCATAGGTGTGCGTTACAATTGAATCTTGATTATCTCCATCAATATCTGTTTCGGAGCAAACACACAAATATTTATATTGTGTTTTTCGTTGTTTTGACCATTCATTTTTGATTTGTCTTAATAAAGCAAGTGAAGGAACTAAAACAAGAGTTTTTTGACTTTTTAATTCTTCTTTTATCCATAATGAAGTAAAAGTTTTACCAGCCCCACAAGGCAGTATTAGTTGTCCTCTTGATTCTTCTCCTTCTGTAAACCATTCCACACATTCATTGATAGCTCGTTGTTGGTGTGGTTTTGGAGTAAAATATACTTTCTCTTTTGGTTTGCTATCATTTAATCGTAGCAAAATATTTGTAAATGTATATGGTTCAATTTCCAATAAATGACCTATATTGTAAAATGTAAAATTTTCATATCTGGATAAGGACACACTATCCAATGAAGCACAGTTTGAAAACACAATGTAGCCATCGGCTTTTGAGCAAAATGCAAATAAATTTGCGATTTTGTCAGAAGACCAATTTAATTTACTGGTTTCATCATTTTTGAATTTACATTGTACAGCAATATATTCATTTTTAGGAGTTTTTAATACTAAATCAATACCGTATTCAACAGTTCCTAAAGCTAAAGTTTCTTTTATTTTTAGTGGGATTTCATCATATAACCAAACATTATTATAGACACCATCAAATTCAGGCGCAGTCAAAAAATAATATTTCGCAAATACTTCAAAAATTTTACCTGCTGAAGTATCTTTTAACGCTTCTGCTTTATTGTCAATATTGTATTTAGACAATTCGGTTTTTAAGTCAGACCAATGATTTTTGTCTTTGATTATTTGCGATAATGTTTCTTTGTGTTTCTTCATATTCTGTCGTTGGCTAAAAGTAACTCTATTGCTTTTTTTTGCCTTAGGTTTGGCAATGCACAAATATGCTATTTGTGCGTTGCTTTTTAAATTGTCTACAATGCGCTCAAATCCAGTTGAATTTGTGTAATAAATCAGCATATTCAGACTCTGTCAAACTTAATGATTTTACCTACAGAAAACTAATCTAATAATAAAAAAAATCGGACTAATTCCCACAAAAAAACCGACTGAAAATCACTTCTCAGTCGGTTTGTATTTTTGTCTGGATATTGAAATGCTATCCCAAGAAAGCTTTCAATTCCTCATACGTTTTAATTTTTGTGCTCACTTTTTCTTTTCCTAATACGCTTTCAATTTGGGTAGGAATCGGCAGTTTTACGTTTAATGTTGGTTCAACTGTATCCAAAAATTTAATTGGGTGGGCAGTTTCTAAGAAAATACCAATCGCATTTGGGTGGTTTTGTAATTCTTTTTTCAATCCTAAATAACCAACTGCTCCGTGAGGTTCTGCGATGTAACCGTCTGTATTGTAAATGGTTTTCATCGCTGCAATGGTTTCTGCATCAGTGAAAGTAAACGAAGAAAAATCTTTTTTGAATTGCTCCAAATCATTGTGGTACATTTCCTGAATTCGGATGAAATTACTTGGATTCCCCACATCCATCGCATTCGAAATCGTGGCGATAGAAGGCTTTGGATCGTAAACTCCGTTTTCTAAAAATCGTGGCACTGTATCATTCACATTCGTGGAAGCTACAAAATGCTCGATTGGCAAGCCCATTTTTTTGGCAATGATACCCGCGCAAATATTTCCAAAATTCCCGCTTGGGCAAGAGAAAACCAATGGTTTGTTCTGTTTTTTTAATGCTTTGTACGCAAAGAAGAAATAAAACATTTGTGGCAACCAGCGCGCAATATTAATCGAATTCGCCGAAGTCAAGTTTTTATGTTTTAGACTTTCGTCCAAGAACGCTTTTTTGACCATATCCTGACAATCATCAAAAACGCCGTCCACTTCAAGCGCTTTAATATTCTGTCCCAAAGTAGTCAATTGCCGTTCCTGAATATCGCTCACTTTTCCGGATGGATACAGGATAATCACTTCCACACCGGTTACGCCAAGGAAACCACTGGCTACTGCACCACCGGTATCACCGGAAGTCGCTACAAGAACGGTGTTTTTACTGTCTTTGTTGTCTTTATTGAAATAACCCAAACAACGCGACATGAAACGCGCGCCAACGTCCTTAAAAGCCATCGTTGGACCATGAAACAATTCAAGGGAATAAATGTCTTTTTCCACTTCAACCACTGGGAAATCAAAACATAAAGTTTCGGCAATGATTTGTTTTAAGGTTGCTTCCGGGATTTCGTCTCCCACAAATTGTTGAATCGCTTCAAAAGCAATTTCCTCGTTGCTTAAATTTTCGATAGTTTCAAAAAAAGCGGGAGCTAAAGGGCTAATTGTTTCCGGAAAATACAAACCTTTATCTGTTGCTAATCCTTGTATTACGGCTTCTTGGAAAGAAACTTTGGGTGCGTTATGGTTTAAACTGTAATATTTCATTATGTATACTAATTTTAGAATCCCCACCCCAACCCTCCCCAAAGGGAAGGGAGACGAAACTGGATTCAGAATGTGTTATTGTAATTTTAAAAGCACTATTTTTTTATTCCCCCTTCGGGGGGGTTAGGGGGATAATATTTTCATTCCTTCATCATTCACTTTAGAAACGTGAATTTCATACGGTAAATTCATTGCATCGTATACGGCGCTCATGGCTTTGGCGATTTTATCAGCGGTTTCCTTTCCTTTGCTTAAAGCAAAAATAGAGGGACCGGAACCCGAAATCCCGGAACCTAAAGCTCCGTTTTCTAAAGCAGTTTGCTTGATTAAATCAAAACCTGGAATCAATACACTTCGCAATGGTTCCACTATCTCATCATGTAACGAACGTCCGATTAATTCGTAATCTTTGGTGTATAATCCGGCAATTAATCCGCCCACATTTCCCCATTGCGTTATGGCGCTTTTTAGGGAAACTGTTTGCTTCAATACCGAACGCGCATCAGATGTTTTCAACTCAATTTGAGGATGAACAACGGTTGCGTACAATTCGGAAGGACTTTCTATTTTGATAATGTCTAAAGGATTCGAACTTCTTACCAACGTAAAGCCACCCAAAAGGGCAGGAGCAACGTTATCGGCATGGGCGTTTCCACTGGCTAATTTTTCGCCTTGCATGGCAAATTGTACCAACTCTTTTCTTGTAAATGGACGTCCCAGTAATTCATTGATTCCAAAAACAGCTCCAGCTGAACTTGCGGCACTACTGCCAATTCCGCTACCGGCTTTGATGTGTTTGTAGATTTCGATCTCAAATCCAAATTCCGTTTCAATGGCTTCCAGCATCGCCAAAGCAGATACTCCAGCTACATTTTTTTCGGTTTCCAAAGGCAAGTCGGCACCAACGATTTTAGTGATACGAACGCCTTTTATGTCTGATTTTCGAATAATCATTTCGTCACCCGCAGTTTCTAAACACAGTCCAAGGACATCAAATCCACAGGAAAGATTGGCGATTGTGGCGGGGCAAAATATTTTTATTTCATTCATAATTTTTTATTTTTTTTGCCACGAAGGCACAAAGACACAATGTTTTTTATCCGTTTTCAAACTGAAAACTGCTACTGAACACTGACTACTAATTAAACGTTTCCAATTCTGATTACATCAGCAAATATCCCTGAAGCAGTAACTGCAGCTCCTGCACCGGCTCCTTTTATCAATAAAGGTTGGTCTACATAACGATCAGTGAAAAATAATACGATATTGTCTTTTCCTTCCAGATTGTAAAAAGGATGGTCTTTAGGAATAAATCGCAACCCAACATTTGCTTTTCCGTTTTCGAATTGCGCTACATATTTTAGTCTGGATTCTTTGCTCAACGCTTCCTTGTAAATAGCTTCAAAATGAGATGCATGTTTCAGTAAAGATTCAAAAAACGCTTCATTTGAAGTTGTTTCGAGACATTCAGCAGGCATGAAAGATTCGTTGACAATCTCGTCAATTTCCATTTTATAACCACTTTCTCTGATCAGGATTAATATCTTTCTGGCAACATCAATTCCGCTCAAGTCAATCTTAGGATCTGGTTCAGTAAATCCTTGTACACCAGCTTCTTTAACGACATCATGAAAAGTATTGTTTTCATCAAAATTGTTAAAGATAAAGTTCAAACTTCCCGATAAAACAGCCTGAATTTTATTCACTTTATCTCCTGAAGCAATCAAGTTTTTCACGGTATCTATGATCGGTAATCCAGCTCCAACATTGGTTTCAAATAGAAAAGGAGCATTGAACTGTCTGGATAGTTTTTTTAGTTTTTTATAATTGTCATACTCAGAGGCACAAGCAATTTTATTACAAGTTACTACGGCAATGTTGCGTTTTAAATACTCTTCGTAGGTTTTAGATACGCTTTCATTTGCAGTAATATCAACAAAAATACTGTTGCGTAAATTGAGTGCTTTTACATTCGAAATGAATTTTTCTTTGTCAGCAGGTTCCCCTGTTTCTAATAAGAATTGCCATTCTTTTAGAGAGATTCCATCCTCATCAAAATACATTTTTCGGGAATTTGACAAAGCAATAACGCGCAGGTTTATTTTCAGATTGTCTTTTAGGAATTTCTTTTGTTGGTGAATTTGTTCGATGAATTTCTCACCTACATTTCCAACGCCCATTACAAACAGGTTTAATTGTTTGGTATTTTCTTCAAAAAAGTTTTCGTGTAACGTATTTAATGCTTTTTTTACATCTCTTTCGTTGATAACAGCTGAGATATTTCTTTCGGATGCACCTTGTGCAATTGCTCGAATATTCACATTGTTTTTCCCCAAAGTGCTAAACATTCTTCCGCTCAAACCTTGATGATTTTTCATGTTTTCGCCAACCAAAGCAATGATACACAGGTTTTTTTCAACGATACATGGATCAATTTTGTTTTGCAAAATCTCTACTTCAAAAGCTTTGTTGATGGCATCTTCAGCTACATCAGCATCCGAATTTAAAATTCCAATACAGATTGAATGCTCGGATGAAGCTTGAGTAATGAAAATTACATTGATGTTTTCATGCGATAATACTTCAAAAAGTCTTTTAGACGAACCCGTAACACCAATCATTCCTGGTCCTTCAAGTGTAATCAAAGTAATATTGTCAATATGGCTAATTCCTTTTACCGGATTAGTATGAGCCATTTCTTGGTTTGAAATATAAGTTCCTTCGGCTTCCGATTCAAAAGTATTTTTGATATGAATTGGAATATTCTTTCTCAATACCGGTTGAATTGTTGGCGGATATAAAACTTTGGCACCAAAATGGGACAACTCCATTGCTTCCTGATAGGAAATGAAGGCGATAGGTTGTGCTTGTTTTACAATTTTTGGATTAGCAGTAAACATTCCGTTTACGTCGGTCCAAATTTCCAAGTCAGTTGCATTTAACGCTCCTGCTATAATTGCAGCAGTATAATCGGAACCACCGCGACCTAAAGTAGTGTTTATACCATCAAGTGATGCAGCAATAAATCCTGGCATTACAACCACTTGATTCTCATTCGATGCAAAAAAATCAGCAATTAATTGATTTGAAACTTCAAAATTTACGGTAGCTTTTCCAAAGTGATTATCAGTTTTTATTAATTCGCGGCTGTCTTTATAACCACTATTTTTTAGATTTTGTTTTAATGCTTCAGAGATTATGTAAGAAGACAATAATTCACCAAAACTTAAAATAGTATCGGAAGTTCTGGCAGATAATTCACCCAAAAGAAAACAACCGTCTAATAATGTTTCAAGATGATTTACAATTCTTTTTATATGACTTAGCAGACTGCTTTGTTCGCCTACAGGAATAAATTCTTTTAAGGCATCTAGATGTTTTTTCTCTATTTCGGCAAGTATTTCTTTGAAGCTTTCATCTCCGGCAGCCGCTTTTTGGGAAGCAAGCTGAAGCATATCAGTAACTTTACTAAAAGCAGAAACCACGACTACTAATTTTTCTTCTTTTGCTTTATTGATGACGATATCTAGAACTAGTTTTATATTTTGTGCATTGGCAACCGAAGTTCCGCCAAATTTTAATACTTTCATTGTATATGTTTTATTTTAAAAATGCAATGTTTTTTATACATCCAAAATCTTTCTCCCTTCAGGAAAAAGTATAATAATAGGATTATATGTAAAATGAATACCCCTAAGGGGTAGTTGTAGTTGTTGTAGTAAATGTAACAGAAATTGCAACCCAGTTTTGAGTTGTTATCGAAGATTGATATGTTGATCTGTTGTTTACCATTTTGATTCCCCAAAAGTACAGTTTTTTATAAAAACCAAAACATTAAATTCGGTTTTTGCGAATATTTTAAAAATTCAATCGCATTTGGATTAAAAATAAATATTTTTCAATAAAAGGGCTTTTTGTTGATGCTATTCTTGTAATTCGACAAATTTCACAATGCTGTTAAGTTATTGTTGCACACTTTTTATTAAACTTTAATTCTAAATTAATCTCTATTTGCATTTAATGAGCATTGTATTTCTTTAATTTTATGCCAATAAATTATTTCATATTAGAAATTTAACAGGTATTCTAAACTAGGGATTTAAATCAATAGCTATAGGTTAATTTGCATGAAATCTATATATTAAGGTTTTTTTAAACATGAAATTTAAATTATTATTAAAAAATGTTGCTTTTTAATATTGATTTATTCAATTTTGGTCACTTAAATACAAATGGGATGGAAAATACACATTATATAAGCACTGAAGTACTTTCGTTAGAAGTTTTAAACGAGATTATAGCGCGTCATAAAACATTGGCATTATCTGATGAAGCAAAAATAAATATACAAAAATGCAGGGATTATTTGGATAAAAAAATGGCCACGCATTCAGCACCTATTTATGGAATTAATACGGGTTTTGGTTCGCTTTGTAATGTGAAAATTTCGAATGAAAATTTATCGAAATTACAAGAAAACCTAGTAAAATCGCATTCTTGCGGAACAGGTGATGAAGTTCCAAATGAAGTTGTTAAATTAATGTTGTTGCTCAAAATTCAATCGTTGAGTTATGGACATTCCGGAATTCAATTGCAAACAGTGGAGCGATTGATTGAATTTTATAATAATGATATTTTGCCTGTAATTTATACTCAAGGTTCACTTGGTGCTTCGGGCGATTTGGCTCCTTTGGCACATTTATCTTTACCTTTATTGGGAGAAGGCGATGTATATTTTGAAGGTAAAAAAGTACATTCCAGTGAAGTTTTGAAGCGTTTTAATTGGGAACCAATCGTTTTGCAATCTAAAGAAGGTTTGGCTTTATTGAACGGTACTCAATTTATGAGTGCTTATGGAGCTCATATCTTAATGAAAGCGAATAAGTTTTCTTATTTAGCTGATTTGATAGGAACTATTTCTCTTGAAGGATTTGATGGCAGGATTGAACCTTTTCATGAGTTGATTCATTTTATTCGTCCTCACAAAGGGCAAATTGTAACAGCTAATCGTATAAAAGGTTTTCTTGAAGGAAGCGAAATCATTGAGCAAGAAAAAACGCATGTTCAGGATCCGTACTCTTTTAGATGTATGCCACAGGTTCACGGTGCATCAAAAGATGCTTTTGATTATGTGAAAAAAGTGTTCAAAACGGAAATCAATTCGGTGACGGATAATCCTAATATATTTATAGAAAGTGACCAAATCATTTCCGGAGGTAATTTTCATGGTCAACCATTAGCGTTGGCATTGGATTTTATGGCAATTGCTTTGGCGGAATTAGGAAGTATTTCGGAGCGAAGAACCTATCAATTAATTTCAGGTTTGCGAAATCTTCCGGCATTTTTAGTAGATAATCCTGGATTGAATTCGGGTTTAATGATTCCACAATATACAGCTGCCAGTATTGCAAGTCAGAACAAGCAACTCGCAACGCCTGCCAGTATCGATAGTATTGTATCTAGTAACGGGCAGGAAGATCATGTGAGTATGGGGGCAAATGGCGCCACAAAAGCTTTACGTGTTATGGATAATCTGGAACGGATTTTAGCGATAGAATTGATGAATGCCTCACAAGCAATAGAATATAGAAGACCATTGCAATCCAGTGATTTCATTGAAATGTTTTTAAGTGCCTATCGCGAGGAAGTTCCTTTGGTAAAAGAAGATCGAATTTTGCATTATGACATTGAAAAAACAGTTTCTTTTCTGAACAGTTTTCAAATAGAAGACGATTTGTTATTAACAAATTAACATTTACAGAAAATAATGGTTCTTCGCCAAAATTAGTGGAAAACCAAATTAGGTTGATTAGAGATGGAAATTAAAGTTTAAATAAGCACCTGTTTTTAAAGGATATTTTGCGACAATTACGAAATCTATTCATTGATTAATAGATGTCTTTTTTTTGAATTCCACTAATTTAGGCGAAGAACCAAAATAATAAATTATTTTTGCAATTCTAAAACCTAATAAAATGTCAATAAATAGTATTTTCCAATTTTTAGTTCCAAAAGACAAAAAATTCTTTCCTCTTTTTGAAGAAGCATCCAGTAATTTAATTGAATTGGCTTCAAACTTACATGAAGCAGTAAATCTTCCATTGAAAGAAAGAGAAGTTCTTTTTCAAAAAATAGATACATTGGAACAAAAAGGAGAAGACATTACACGTCAGACAAATCTTGAGTTAAGTAGAAATTTTATTACTCCTTTTGATAGAGAAGATATTCACTCTTTGATTACTTCAATAGACAATGTTGCTGATAATCTTCACGGTGCTGCCAGTAGAATGAGATTGTATCAGGTTGATAAGATTACAAAATCTATCAGAAAATTGACAGAAATAAATCTTGAAGCGTGTCAAAATATTGATGTTGCGGTAAAAGAGCTGAAAAGTTTTAAGAAAATCAAGAATATAACAGATGCTTGTGCAAGAATTAGCAAGTTGGAGAATAAATCCGATACTGTTTATAATAAAGCCGTATTCGAAATATTTGAAAATGAAACCGACGCAAAAAACATTATTAAATATAAAGAAGTATTGTCAGTTTTAGAATCGGCAACTGATAAATGTAAGAGTGTGGCAAGTGTTTTAGAATCAATCGCTGTAAAGCATTCTTAATTCAATCAGTTTTATTCTGAAATACTATTTTATGGAATTTACTTTACTAATAGTTATTATAGTTCTGGCTTTAATTTTTGATTACATCAATGGTTTTCATGATGCGGCAAATGCTATAGCTACAGTTGTTGCCACAAAAGTTTTGACGCCTTTTCAAGCGGTACTTTGGGCTGCTTTTTTTAATTTTTTGGCGTATTGGGTTTTTGGTTTTGGAGTTGCTGATACAGTTGCTAAAACCGCGAATACAATGGACATCAATTTGGTTGTAATTCTCGCTGGTATAATCACCGCTATTTGTTGGAATTTGTTGACCTGGTGGCTTGGAATACCTTCGAGTTCTTCTCATACTTTAATTGGTGGATTTGCTGGAGCAGCAATTGCCCATGCTGGTTTTGAAGTTGTATCATGGTATAAGGGAGGGAAAGATGGCGGAATGCCTTCAGGTGTTTTAATAATTGTTGCTTTCATTATTTTGGCACCGTTATTAGGTGCTTTGATCTCCTATTTAATATCCATTTGGCTTTTAAGTTCTTCCAAAAAAAGTATTTATCCAAAACTATTTACGCTATCTCTTATAGCATTGACTATCAGGTTTGTTGAAAGTCAAATGCTATATTATGATCAGATTGAAAAACCTCGTTTCGATTCTCCTTTTTGGAGTGTTGTATTTGAGGCACATAATATCAAATGGTTTTTAGTAGCATTCATTGTTTTGTCTGTTAGTGTTTTTTGTTTGATTTTTAGTAGTTTAAATCTCAGTCAGGCTACTGAATGGTTAAAAAAGATGCAATTATTATCCTCTGCGGCTTTTAGTTTAGGACATGGTGGAAATGATTCCCAAAAAGTAATGGGTATTATAGCCGCCGCAGTTGCGGTTTATATTCATACCAGTGGAGTTGCGCAGGAAAGTTTACCAAGCTGGTTAGACGTAGTACTTCCTAAAGAAGACGGAACGTTTAAAATGCCTGCATGGATTCCTTTAGCCTGTTATTCGGCTATTGCGGCCGGAACCTTAAGTGGCGGTTGGAAAATTGTAAAAACAATGGGTTCTAAAATTACAAAAGTAACTTCTTTTGAAGGTGTTGCTGCTGAAACAGCAGGAGCTTTAACTTTGTATTTTACAGAACATTTAAAAATTCCTGTAAGTACAACACATACTATTACTGGTTCTATAATTGGAGTTGGTTTAACGAAACGTGTTTCTGCAGTTCGTTGGGGTGTGACGGTGAGTTTAGTTTGGGCTTGGGTGCTAACTATTCCTATTTCGGCCATTTTAGCGGCATTGGTTTACTATTTCCTTAGTTTGTTTTTATAATTTTAGATTTTAAAATTCATATAATACCATTTTACTTTTGATTTTACTGGAATAAAAAACACCACGTCTCTTCGAGTGATTTTGAATAGTAATGCGACAGCTTTACTATTCAAAATTGTATCGAGAAGCTTACAATGTTAGGGTTCTCGATACATTTTATTAAAAAAAGCTATCGCATTTTTTAATAAAATACTCGAACTGACGCACACAGTTAAATTGATTTATCACAGTAAATTTAAAGTCTAAATGGTATAAAAAAACCATTCGTAGCGGCGAATGGTTTTTTTATGTCTTTGAAATATTCAATGGACGAATACTGAATGTTCAATTTTTTTAAAATAAAAGATCCTGTATTTCTTCCATTTTGTCGAATACACTTTTAGCGAAAGGACATAATGGTAAAATTTTGAAATTATTTTTCCTTGCGTATTGGACTGCTTCCAGTACCATTTTTTTGCCCACACTTTGCCCTGCAAAATCAGAATTTACTTCGGTATGATCTATAATGAATTTATCAGTTCCTGCCCAAGTATAGGTCATTCTTCCTGCTTCTATTTCATTAGCAGCAGCTCTAAAACATCCTTTTTTAGTTTCGTTTATTTGTTCTATTATCATGATTTCTAATTTAATTCTGTGGTTATTTCTATAGCGCTGGTTAGAATTTTGTGTATTGGACATTTATTGGCAATGCTTAATAATCTTGTTTTTTGATCATTGTCTAAATCTCCAAATAATTGAATAGTGCAAATCATCTTGGATTTGTTTTCCGTTGGATCTTTATCAAAAGTGACTTCAACTTTGATGTCCGTTAAATCCCATCCTTTTCGGTTAGCATACATGCGTAAAGTGATGCATGTGCAAGCTGCCAAGGAGGAAGCGAGTAATTCTTTTGGCGCAAAGCCTAAATCCTTTCCTCCATTACTTTCTGGTTCATCTGAAATAATCATATTATTAGCCGATTCTATTTCTGTTTTATAGAGTTCTTCACCAATTTTCGCTACGATTTTAATCATAATTGTTATTTTTTATTTTGCTCCGGAAGTGGAACAAATTCACTTTCGCCCGGAACTTTATCAAAAGTTTGTGCCAACCATTTCTCTTTTGCTTTTTCAATCAGTTCTTTGGTTGAAGCGACAAAATTCCAATAGATAATTCTTTCTTCGGGGAAAGGTTCTCCTCCAAAAATATAAATGGTTGTGTTTTCTGTCATATCGAAGGTGCAGAGTTTACTGTCTTTGGCAATCAAAATTTGCTTTGGTCCAAAAACGGTACCTTCACTTTCTATACTTCCTTCTAAAATGTATAAAGCGCTTTCGCCAAATAAGTCTTTGCCTATAGTCACCGTGTGACGGGTAGTGCTTTTTAGTTCTAAAAGATAAAGCGGACTGTAAACGGGAACGGGTGATTTTTTGCCAAGCACTTCGCCAGCTATAAGTTTGAAAGCAATGTTATCCGTTTTCCATTCTGGAATTTGATCTTCTGGGACATGGAAAAACGAAGGTTCCATTTCCTCCAATGCTTTGGGTAATGCGACCCAAATTTGAAGGCCGTGTAGCATTTTATCGGAACTGCGTAAATACGCGGGGGTTCGTTCCGAATGGACAATTCCTTTTCCTGCGGTCATCCAATTGATTTGTCCAGGTTTGATTTCCATTTCAGTTCCCAAACTATCTTTGTGCATAATGCTTCCTTCAAACAAATAGGTCAAAGTCGAAAGCCCAATATGTGGATGTGGCGGAACATCTAAATTTTCGTAATCACTCATGCAGGTAGGTCCCATATGGTCAATAAATGCAAACGGTCCAACCATTCTTTTTTCTCGAAAGGGAAGTAACCGCCCAACCATAAAGTTACCAATATTGCTTGGGCGTTCTTCTATTATCAATTTGATATTTGACATGTTTTTTGTTTTAAACAATAAATTTAGGAAATATAACTACTGAGATACTACAAATACCTTTATTTTTTGCCACAAAGACACTAAGCCTTAACCTTTTTAATTTATTGGAATTAAATTAAAATTTTAAATTTTGTGAAACTTATTTTCCTTTCGTCTTTGTGTCTTTGCGGCAGTATTTATTATTCGGCTTTGTGTTAAAACTGCAAGAAAATTACTCTTCCAAATAACCAAATTTCCCCATATTTACATCATTGAATGCTTGCATAATTTCGGCTTCCGTGTTCATTACAAACGGTCCGTGTGCTGCAATGGGTTCATTGATGGGTTCACCACTTAAAATTAAAACTATTGCATTTTCAGTTGCTTCAATGGTAAATTCTTCGCCTTCGTTTTCAAATAGTGCAAAATGGTCGGCAGGAACCTTTTCGATATCATTAACTTTTACGCTTCCTTCAATTACCAATAATGCTGTATTATAATTCGCTGGAAAATTGAAAGATGCTTTTGCTCCTTTATTTAATTTGGCATTTAGTAAATGTACAGGAGTGAATGTTGAAGCCGTACCTTTAACATTTTCGTATTGTCCCGCTATAACTTCAATCACGCCCCCATTTTCAGGAAGTTCGAATTTATTGATTTGGTCATTGGTAATTCCTTGGTATTTTGGTGTTGACATTTTGTCCTTTGCAGGAAGATTAACCCAAAGTTGCACCATTTGAAAATCGCCGCCATTTTTGCTGAATTCAGCTTCGTGGTATTCTTTGTGTAAAATTCCTGAAGCAGCAGTCATCCATTGTACATCACCTTCGCCAATGATACCGCTATTTCCCGAACTGTCATGATGCGCTACTTTTCCGTGATAGGCAATCGTAACGGTTTCAAAACCTCTATGTGGGTGAACGCTTACGCCTCTGGGTTGATCCGTTGGCGGAAAATAAAATTTAGAATTATAATCCATCATGATGAACGGACTCATTCTTTTCATATCCAAATGATATCCACTCGGGATAAAGTTATGTACTCTAAATCCGTCACCAACCATGTGTGGAGGAGGTGGTGCCAATACAAGTTCGACGTTTTTTGTTTTCATTTTTGTATCTTATTTAAATTAGAGTACAAATTTACTACGGATTAAAATCAGATGCATTGATGTAGAATAAGAAATGAATGGGTAAGGAATTAATACCGCTTAAAATTTCTTTTGGCTAATTCCTTGCGAACCCTGCTTAATGTTTCTGGTGTAATGCCTAAATAGGAAGCAATCATCCATTGTGGAATACGTAAAGTAAGCTTCGGGTAAATAGTTATAAAATCCAAATACCGTTGTTCAGCTGTTGCTCCCAGTAAAAGGTTCACTCGTTTTTGAAGTTGGCGAATGTGATTGTGCAAAGCAATATTGTCCTGTTGTCGAAAAGAAATACTAATTTCGGCTGCGGCATCAATGAAATTTTTATCGATAAAAACAATTTCCGTATCTTCAATGGCATCAATAAACAATTCGGAAGGTTCGTTAAAATAAGAACTGCTTCTGTCCGAAATAATCCAATTCTCCGGTGCAAATTGAATGATGTGTTCCTTGCCAGTTTCGTCAATGGTATAGGAACGCAATAATCCTTTAGAAACAAAAAAGGAGTGGTGGCAAATAGCTCCCTGATGGAGTAGGATAGCACCTTTTTCTACTTTTTTGGATTGCAACGTGCCTGTAATCGAAAGGAATTGCTCGTCCGTTAGATTGGTTTTGGATTGAAAGTATGTTTTGAATGAATCGAGCATAATTATTTCAGGCTTATAGTTACGTATTACTATAAAAATATTTTTGAGCTGGTTTACATCTAGTTTATTCCAGCTAAATTTTTATGAATACGTCTTCGTTTATAATGGGTTTGGCGAAGATTTTCTATATCAGAAATAATACTGATATTTCCATCAATCTCAAGCATAGCCAGTTTTACGTCTTTAAAATATTCAATTCCATGTTCGCGCATGGCTTCTTTTAATTCATCGGAAGAAATGTTTAATTTGCTTAATGCCTTAAAATCCAGATTTCCATCGTGAATTAAAATCTCTGGTTTTTCTTGCATGAAATCACTAAATTTCGGGTACTTAAACATCAATTTTTTCAAAATATAATTAATAATAAAAAGTACAGTTGCCGCAGCCAAACCTCCGTAAAGACTAGTATTGTTACCAACCATAGCATTTTGAACGGAGTTGCTAATTAATAATATTAGAATGACATCAGCAGTATTGAGTTGTGATAATTCTTTCTTTCCAAAAAATCTCAAAGCAATAACCATAAAAAAATAAACGGCGGTACTGCGAATGATGATATCGATATAAGGATTCATTATTTTTTTGTTTAAGGTTTGAAGTTTTCACTTAAAATCGATCGACAAGCTGAAAACTGCTACTGAAAACTATTTTAGCTTAAAGTTTTTCTCGATGGCTTTTATCATTTCGCCCGCAATATCTTTATTAGTAGCTCCTTCAATTCCTTCCAATCCAGGCGAAGAATTTACTTCTAACAATAATGGTCCTTTTGAAGAACGAATTATATCAACGCCGGCTACTTTCAAATCCATTGCTTTTGCAGCTTTTATGGCTATCCGTTTTTCTTCAGCTGTCACTTTTATGACTGAAGCTGTTCCTCCAAGATGGATGTTAGCCCTAAATTCGCCTGGCATTGCTTCCCGTTGAATAGCAGCTACTACTTTTCCGTCAATTACAAAACAACGAATGTCTTTACCGTTGGCTTCCTTGATAAATTCCTGAACTAATATATTGGCATTTAAACTTTTGAAAGCGTTAATAACACTTTCTGCTGCTTTTTTGGTTTCGGCTAATACAACACCTTTCCCTTGTGTGCCTTCGAGTAATTTAACAATTAAAGGAGAGCCTCCAACCATTTTTATTAAATCGTCCGTGTCCAAAGGTGAATTTGCAAATCCTGTTGTAGGTATATCAATTCCACTATGTAAGAGTAATTGTAAGGAATATAATTTATCGCGTGATTGGGTAATTGCATTAGAAGAATTTAAACAAAACACATTCAAGGCTTCAAACTGTCTCGTTAAAGCACAGCCATAAAAGGTTATACTTGGACGAATTCTTGGAATAATAGCATCAAATTGATTTAATATTTTCCCTCCACGGTAATGAATTTCCGGTGTTTTTGCATCCAGCTTCATATAACATTCTTTGATATTCAAAAAATGCATTTCGTGACCACGCATTTCGCCTGCTTCCATAATACGTTTGTTGCTATACAATTCGGGGTTGCTGGCTAAAAGGCCAATGCGTAAACCAGAGCTGGCTTTTTCAGAATTTTTATATAGTTCTTTCAAACTGTCGGAGGTTGGTTGTCCCAAAAGATATTTCTGTTCCGGGTCTACAAGAACTCTTCCACTCATCGCCTCACGACCTAAAAGCATTCTAAAACCCATGGAATCTCTATTGGTCAATGTCATTTCAATAGGCCATTTAGAGTCTCCAATTTTTAGATTACTTTGAATAACATAGCGTTGTTCTCTAAATCCGCTGGAACTTTTTACAAAACGCTTATCAACTAAAGGTGCCTCACAATGAATTACCGTTTTTAGATTATTCTGAATAGGATTGATATCAAACCTTACCCAATTTGCATCATCCTTGATAAAAGGGGCAATATTTATTGCGTGTAATGCAGATGTTTTTGCACCTGAATCAACGCGCGCTTTAATAGTTGGAATTCCTAATTCTGGAAATGAACACCATTCTTCGCTACCCAGGATAACTTTGTTTTGAGACATAAACTGATTTTATTTAACCATTTTTTAAAAAATCAAATGTAAATATTTGTTTTTAAAAAATGTTGAATTTGTATAAAGAATAAACCCGTTATGTTATAAAAACGTAACGGGTTTAGTTCGTGTTATACTAGAAGTATTTATGGATTCGTTGGTTCGCCAGCTTTATGAACTTGCACGGTCAGTTCTTGTGCTCCATCCTCTATATCCATGAAAATTTCGTCTCCTGAAGTAATTTTTGAAGTAATAATTTCTTCGGCAAGTGCATCTTCAACATATTTCTGAATAGCTCTTTTTAATGGTCTTGCACCAAATTGTCTATCAAATCCTTTTTCAGCGATAAAAGCTTTGGCTTTATCCGAAAGGTTTAATTGGTAACCCAATTCAGCAACACGGGCATATAATTTTTTCAATTCGATTTCTATAATCAAATCAATATCATGTTTTTCTAAAGCATTAAACACAATTACATCATCAATTCTGTTAAGGAATTCCGGTGCAAACGTTTTTTTCAATGCATTTTCAATGATACTTTTCGAATTGTCATCTGCTTGAGCTACTTTAGCGGCGGTACCAAAACCAACACCTTGACCAAAATCTTTTAATTGTCTGGCTCCAACATTGGAAGTCATAATAATTATAGTGTTTTTAAAGTCAATTTTTCGGCCTAAACTATCCGTTAAATAACCGTCATCAAGAACTTGCAATAACATATTGAAAACATCAGGATGCGCTTTTTCTATCTCATCCAATAATACAACACAATATGGTTTTCTTCTTACTTTCTCTGTTAATTGACCACCTTCTTCATATCCAACGTATCCCGGAGGCGCACCAACTAAACGAGAAATTGCAAATTTCTCCATGTATTCACTCATGTCAATACGAATCAATGCATCTTCTGAATCGAATAATTCTTTTGCCAATACTTTCGCTAATTGAGTTTTACCAACACCAGTTTGCCCCAAGAAAATAAAGGAACCAATTGGTCGGTTTGGATCTTTTAATCCAGCACGATTTCTTTGGATGGAACGGGCAATTTTCATTACCGCTTCTTTTTGTCCAATAACTTTTCCTTCAATAAGTTCCGGTAGTTTAGCTAATTTATTGCTTTCAGTTTGTGCAATACGATTTACCGGAATTCCAGTCATCATGGAAACCACATCGGCAACATTGTCTTCGGTAACTTCAATTCGATTATTTTTAGCGTCTTCTTCCCATTGTTCCTGAGCAATTGCTAAATCTTTTTCGATCTTTTTTTCGTCATCACGAAGCTTAGCGGCCTCTTCGTATTTTTGTTTTTTAACAACAACGTTTTTCAATTCCCGAACATCTTCTAATTGACGTTCCAGATCTAAAATCTGTTTTGGAACTTCAATATTGGTAATATGTACTCTTGAACCTGCTTCGTCTAATGCATCAATAGCCTTGTCCGGCAAGAAACGTTCAGACATATATCTGTCGGTTAATTTCACACAAGCTTCAATTGCTTCTTGTGTATAAGTAACGTTGTGGTGATCTTCATATTTATTTTTGATATTATTCAAAATCGTAATGGTTTCTGCAACAGATGTTGGTTCTACGATTATCTTTTGAAAACGTCTTTCTAATGCACCATCTTTTTCTATATATTGACGGTATTCGTCAAGCGTTGTAGCACCAATACATTGAATTTCTCCTCTTGCTAATGCAGGTTTGAACATGTTAGATGCGTCTAATGAACCCGTTGCGCCACCAGCTCCAACAATAGTATGAATTTCATCTATGAAAAGAATAATATCGTCATTCTTTTCTAATTCGTTCATAACTGCTTTCATGCGCTCTTCAAACTGTCCTCGGTATTTTGTTCCAGCAACAAGACTCGCCAAATCTAATGTTACAACGCGTTTGTTGAATAAGATTCGTGATACTTTCTTTTGGATGATTCGCAGAGCTAAACCTTCAGCAATAGCTGATTTTCCCACTCCAGGTTCCCCTATAAGTAGTGGATTATTTTTTTTGCGACGGCTCAAAATTTGAGAAACACGTTCAATTTCTTTTTCACGTCCTACAACAGGATCTAACTTTCCTTCTTCGGCCATTTCAGTTAAATCTCTACCGAAATTATCTAAAACAGGTGTTTTAGATTTTTTGTTTGATTTATTAGCAGGATTGTTAAAAGCACCTTCTTTAAGACTGTCATCTTGTCCTGAATCGTCATTATACGATTCGCTTCTTGGCAAGTTTTCTAAAAATTCTTCTTCGCTTGGAGTCATATTTAAGTATTGTTCTTTAGCTACGTCATAATCAATTTTAAGTTTATTCAATAGCTTGGTTGTTGGATCGTTTTCATTTCTTAAAATACATAACAATAAATGTGCTGTACTAATTGACGAACTATGAAATACTTTTGCTTCAAGAAAAGTGGTTTTCAACGCTCGTTCTGCCTGGCGTGTCAAGTGTAAGTTTTTCTTTTCAACATTAACGTCTACGCTTGGACTTGCGGGGCTTAGGATTTCTACTTTTCTGCGTAAATGATCTAAATCGACAGATAGGTTATTCAGTATTTGAATTGCTTTTCCATTTCCATCCCTTAAAATACCCAGCATCAAGTGTTCAGTTCCTATAAAGTCATGACCCAATCGCAAAGCTTCTTCTTTGCTATAGGTAATAACATCTTTTACTCTTGGTGAAAAATTATCATCCATAATATATATTTGATATCGTAAATTTAGTGAATTAGTAATTGAAAAACAAAAATCATTCCCTTAACAAGTGCTGTCAGCTAATAGACAAAAAAATATGGGGAATATAGGCAAAAAGCCACTTATTTTATTAACTAAAACCAAAGCAAAATTTGTTAATAAATCATTGAAATAAGTAGGTTAAAATAGGTTTAAAAATTTCAAAAAGCCGTATATTGGCACGTTTTGAAACTAATATAATTTTTTAATATAACAACTTATGTCTGAAGGAGAAAAGTTAATTCCTATTAACATTGAAGATGAAATGAAAACAGCTTACATCGATTATTCGATGTCTGTAATTGTATCCAGAGCACTTCCAGATGTTAGAGATGGCTTGAAACCAGTACATCGAAGAGTATTATTTGGAATGCATGATTTAGGAGTTAACTCCAGATCTGCCCACAAAAAGTCCGCAAGAATTGTCGGGGAAGTTCTTGGAAAATACCACCCACACGGTGATACCTCTGTTTATGATGCTATGGTTCGTATGGCACAAGAATGGAGTATGCGTTATTTATTGATTGACGGTCAGGGTAATTTTGGTTCTGTAGATGGCGATAGTCCTGCAGCGATGCGTTATACAGAGGCTAGAATGCGTAAAATTTCGGAAGAAATCTTGGCGGATATAGATAAAGAAACGGTTGATTTTAAATTGAATTTTGATGATACACTAGAAGAGCCAACAGTTATGCCAACTCGTGTTCCTACCTTATTAATAAATGGTGCAACAGGAATTGCAGTAGGTATGGCAACAAATATGCCGCCTCACAACTTAACCGAGGTAATCAATGGTACATTGGCTTACATGGATAATAATGATATTGAAGTTGACGAGTTGATGACGCATATCAAAGCACCGGATTTTCCTACTGGTGGTATAATATATGGTTATGAAGGAGTTCGTGAAGCATTCAAAACCGGTAGAGGACGTATTGTAATGCGTGCTAAAGTAGGTTTTGAAGAAGTTGACGGAAGAGAATGTATTATCGTTACCGAAATTCCTTATCAAGTCAATAAAGCCGATATGATTAAGCGTACGGCTGATTTGGTAAATGATAAAAAAATTGATGGAATTGCAAATATCCGAGATGAATCGGATAGAAACGGGATGCGTATCGTTTATATTTTAAAACGTGATGCGACACCAAACGTGGTTTTAAACACACTTTATAAGTTCACGCAATTACAATCTTCGTTTAGTGTAAACAATATTGCAATTGTAAAAGGGCGTCCGCAAATGTTGAATCTAAAAGATTTGATTCATTATTTTATCGAACACCGTCATGATGTGGTGACACGCAGAACGCAATTTGAATTGAAAAAAGCGGAAGCAAGAGCGCATATATTAGAAGGATTAATTATTGCTTCTGATAATATTGATGAAGTAATTGCTTTAATCAAAGCTTCAAAAAGTACAGAAGAAGCAAGAGAAAAATTAATCGAAAGATTCAAATTATCCGATATTCAATCTCGTGCAATTGTAGAAATGCGTTTGCGACAATTAACAGGTCTGGAACAAGATAAGTTAAGAACAGAATATGATGAAATCATGAAGTTAATCGAGCATTTGAAAGCTTTATTAGCAGACATAAACTTGAGAATTGCTTTAATTAAAGAAGAATTGACTGAAATTCGTGAAAAATATGGAGATGAGCGTCGTTCTGTAATTGAATATTCAGGTGGTGATGTGAGTATTGAAGATTTAATTGCTGATGAAAATGTGGTAATTACGATTTCGCATGCAGGATATATTAAACGTACAAATCTTACAGAATACAAAACGCAGAATAGAGGAGGAGTTGGTCAAAAAAGTGCTGGAACAAGAGACCAAGATTTCTTAGAACACATGTTTGTGGCAACGAATCACCAATATATGATGTTCTTTACCCAAAAAGGAAAATGTTTCTGGATGCGTGTTTATGAAATACCAGAAGGAAGTAAAACCGCTAAAGGTAGAGCGATTCAGAATTTAGTGAATATTGAAAGTGACGATAAAGTAAAAGCATTTATCTGTACCCAAGATTTAAAAGACAAAGAGTATATCAACAGCCATAACCTTATTATGGTGACCAAAAAAGGTCAGGTTAAGAAAACATCTTTAGAGAAATATTCTAAACCAAGGGTAAATGGAGTTGCGGCAATCACTATCAAAGAAGGCGATGAATTATTGGAAGCAAAATTAACCAATGGAGAAAGTCAAATTATTTTGGCTGTGAAATCTGGTAAATTAGTTCGTTTTGAAGAAACTAAAACCCGTCCAATGGGAAGAACAGCTTCTGGAGTTCGTGGAATTACCCTTAAAGATGATACTGACGAAGTTATTGGCATGGTTACTGTAAATGATATGAGCAGCGAAATTTTAGTTGTTGCCGAAAACGGATACGGAAAACGTTCTAGCCTTGACGAATACAGAATTACAAATCGTGGTGGTAAAGGAGTTAAAACCTTAAATATTACTGAGAAAACAGGTAAACTGATTTCGATAAATGCAGTTACAGATGCTGATGATTTAATGATTATCAACAAATCTGGATTGACTATCAGAATGGCTGTCGAAGATTTGAGAGTTATGGGACGTGCTACGCAAGGAGTGAAGTTGATTAACATCAAAGGAAATGATTCTATAGCTGCTGTTACAAAAGTAATGAAAGATGATGTAGCTGAAGTGGTGGTTGATGAAGACGGAAATGTTATTGAATCTGAAGCTATCGAAAGAGTTAAGCCAGTATTAGAAGTTCTTGAAGATGAAGGAACTGAGGAAGAAGATGATGAGGAAGATTCTGAAGAGAGTGAAGAGGCTGAAGAAGATGCTGAAGACGACGATTCTGATGATGAAGCATAAAAATAAGAATGTAAACAAGAATAATTATTAAACAAAAACAAGAAATTATGAAAAGTAAATATGTAATACTTGCATCAGCATTATTGATATCAGTAGCTACTTTTGCTCAAAAAGATCAAATTAAAGCTGCCGAAAAAGCATTGAAAGGCGGAAATTCTCAAGAAGCTGCAACAATTTTGCAAGGAGCTGAATCTTTGATTACTAATGCTACAGATGCTGAAAAAGCACAATTTTTCTTTGTAAAAGGAAATGCTTTATTAGACTTAGCAAATAAAAATGTTGATACTAATACGAATCTTTCTCTTGCTGCAAAAGCATATCAAGATTTGATTGCTGTTGAACAGACTTCTGGAAAAGTTAAGTATTCTACTCAGGCAGCTACATCAATTACACAGATAAAATTTAAATTAATTAATAGTGCGATAGCAGATTCAAAAATAGAGAAACACTCGGATAGCGCTAAAAAATTATATGATGCTTATTTGTTAGATAAAAAAGATACTCTTAATTTATATTATGCAGCTTCTACTTATGTGAATGCTAAAGAATATGATTCGGCTCTTAAGTTATATGAGGAGTTGAAAAACTTAAATTATTCTGGAAAGGGAACGAGTTATTTTGCGGTGAATAAATTATCAAGTGAAGAAGATGTTTTTGCAACAGCTCAAGAAAGAGACAGAATGGTGAAACTGGGAACTCATGAAAAACCAAGAACTGAAGCTATTCCTTCAAAAAGAGGAGAGATATATAAAAATATGGCTCTTATTTTGGTTCAAAATGGAAAAACTGAAGAAGCTAAAAAAGCTATTGCTGAGGCTAGAGTTGCAAATCCTGATGACACTTCGTTGATTTTGACAGAAGCTAACTTGTATTTAGAAACAAAAGATTTTGATACTTATAAAAAATTAATCTCTGAAGTATTAGAAAAAAATCCTAATGATGCTGATTTGGTTTTTAATTTAGGAGTTATAAGTACTACTGCTAATAACACCGTTGAAGCTGAGAAATATTATAAAAGAGCCATTGAAATAAAACCAGATTATGTAAATGCTTACCTTAATTTAGCGATTTTAAAACTGGATGCTGACAAAAAGCTTTTTGAGGAAATGAATAAATTAGGAAACTCAGAAAAAGATAATAAGCGTTATTTGGTTCTTAAAAAACAACGAGAAGCGGTATTTATGGATGCTTTACCGTATTTAGAAAAAGCGAGTGAATTGGATCCATCAAATAATGAGGTTAAAGCTACTTTGTTGAACGTTTATGGGGCATTAGAAATGACTGAAAAGAAAAAAGCATTGAAAGCTAAAATGTAATAATTCTTATTGAAGATTAAAAAAAAACCTATCTCGAATACAATTCTTGATAGGTTTTTTTTATATGATTTTTTTGATGACCCGAAGTTTGTGTGTATGCTTGTTTGTTTCGGGATTATAAATACCGAGATGATCTAATCTGTCAATTCGTATTTTTCCACTGGCGTGAATAATATAATTGTCTTCCATGATGATTCCTACATGAATAATATTGCCTTCGTCGTTGTCAAAGAAAGCTAAATCTCCGGGTTCACTTTCTTCAATAAAACTTAAAGGTTCTCCTTGAGTTGCTTGTTGTGACGCATCGCGTAATAATTTATATCCGTTGAGTTTATAAACCATTTGTGTAAAACCGGAACAATCAATACCAAAAGGCGTTTTTCCACCCCATAGATAAGGAGCATTTAGATACAAAAAAGCGGTATTGATTAAACCTTCTCTGGGTTTGATACCGCTGATTTTAGTTCCTTCAAAATCAAAATTTGAAGTGTTGATTTCATTGTAATTTAAAAATGATATAGATGAACCTAATGGAATTGGGATTAAAAGATTATTTGGTGCTGTAATGTATTCTATTAAATCAGCGTTCAGAATGATTGCGTCTTCAGACAATTGATTGAAACTTGACTCGGAAATCAGTTGGAATTGTTTAGAATCTATCCAGCCTTCATAATCATCATATTGCATTTTGATTCGAGACCATTGTTTTAGCTGTTCTAAAATTTCAAAATGTTCGCCAAATAAAACTTGAGAAACGATTTCGCTTCTGTCACTGGGTTCAAAGCGAAGTGGTATTATGGCTAGATTGCAAATTCCAAACATTTAGGTCAATTTATGGTTAAGAATCATGAGTTACAAGTTTCAAGACTTGTAACTCATGACTTATAATTATCTAGGCTTTTTCAATAACAATTGCCGAAGCACCACCACCACCATTGCAAATTGCAGCAGCGCCGATTTTGCCATTATTTTGTTCTAAAACATTCAATAAAGTAACAATGATTCTTACTCCAGAGCAACCTAACGGATGTCCTAAAGATACTGCACCGCCATTTACATTTATTTTATCGTCTTCTAATTCTAGGATTTTTGCATTAGCAAGACCAACAACAGCAAAAGCTTCGTTGAATTCAAAATAATCAACATCATCTATCGATAATCCTGCTTTTTTTAATGCTTTAGGAAGGGCTTTTGAAGGGCTTGTGGTAAACCACTTTGGTTCTTGAGCATAATCAGCATAGCTTCTAATATAAGCTAACGGTTTTAGTCCTAAAGCTATTGCTTTTTCTTCGGTCATTAATACTACTGCTGCTGCACCATCATTTATCGTTGAAGCATTCGCTGCAGTTACAGTTCCATCTTTGGTAAAGACAGGGTTTAATGACGGTATTTTATCTAATTTCACATTCGTGAATTCTTCATCTTTAGAAACTATTATAGGGTCTCCTTTTCTTTGAGGAACAGCTACAGGAACTATTTCATTATCAAATTTTCCAGAATCCCAAGCTTTTGCACTACGCTCATACGATTGAATTGCGAAGTTATCTTGGTCTTCACGGGTAATATTATATTCTGTAGCACATAAGTCAGCACACACTCCCATAGCGCTGTTGTCGTAAGCATCAGTCAGTCCGTCTTTCTGCATTCCGTCAATCATGGTTGCAGGACCAAATTTAGTTCCGTTTCTCAAATGCATATAATGTGGAATTAAACTCATGTTCTCCATTCCACCAGCAACTACAATTTCAGCATCTCCGCATTGTATTGCTTGCGCACCCAACATAACAGCTTTCATTCCAGAAGCACAAACTTTATTTATTGTGGTACAGGCAACCGTATTTGGTAAGCCGGCAAATAGTGCTGCTTGACGAGCAGGAGCTTGTCCTACACCAGCCTGAACTACATTGCCCATAAATACTTCGTCAACTAAATTTGGATCTAATTTTATTTTTTCCAAAGCACCTTTTATTGCGACCGCACCTAATCTTGGAGCAGTAACTGTAGATAATCCCCCCATAAAACTTCCGATAGGTGTCCTAACGGCAGAAACGATAACAACTCTTTTGTTCATAACTTATAAAATGTTGGTTTATGAAGCAAATTTAATCTTTTTTAAACAATTTCAAATTTAGATTATGTCATTATCTTTTTTTAAATTTATTTTCATTCTATATGTTTGATTGTGAAGTGTTTTTGTGAAAATGACAAAAAAGATTAAAAAAAATACCTCAAATAGTTGTGAGAAGTCTAAAGATGTCTTAAATTTGCAACCGCAAAACAGGACACGTTTCTTTGAGCTTGGAGGGGTGCCAGAGTGGTAATGGAGCAGTTTGCTAAACTGTCATCGAGCAATCGATGCCAGGGTTCGAGTCCCTGTCCCTCCGCTTAATATTTTTGCACTTCGGGGTGTAGCGTAGCTCGGTTATCGCGCCTGCTTTGGGAGCAGGAGGCCGCAGGTTCGAATCCTGCCACCCCGACTAGATTTTTTACATGAGCAATGGAGGCATAGCTCAGCTGGATAGAGCACCTGCCTTCTAAGCAGGCGGTCGAAGGTTCGAATCCTTCTGCCTTCACTTAAAAGGCAAAATACATTTTTTATGTATTTTGCCTTTTTTTAATATATAAATAATTGATAATTAGGTTGTTATATGTAAAATGGCTAGGAATTGAATTTGTAAATATTTCTATTGTATTTTAGATGTAAAATAGTAAGACTCTCCCTGTGTCTGTTTTAAATAACTAATAATCAGCTATTTAATACTTTAAAATACATTATTTCTAGCATTTGGTTCGACATGTCCCAGCATGATAGTTAATGGGGTTCGAATCATGTTGTAAATACATGATAATCAGTTTATTATATAAATAAGCAAGCCCTTTTTACCTGTAAAAAGCAAATAAAACCATCTTTTTTATAAAAAAGACAACTTCAGAAGCAATTTGCGGTGTAATGTTCGAACCATCAAAAGGTGTCTTCTCAATAATTTTTAAATATTTTTCCTCAGCCTCTGAAATACTTAAATCACAAATTTTCAAGTGTGAAGAAAAATATTTAAAAATTTATCACCAGACCACAACCTAATTGCTTTCCATTATAAAAAGGCGTTAGTAATGTTGTGGTGTTTTTCTCTTTAGTGTTAAATATTTTTTTGTTGATATAAGGATTAATCCAATAAGCAATTTTCGTGCTTAAAATACCTATTCCGGCACCCGCAGCAACATCTGTTAGCCAATGTCTGTCATTGTATATTCTGAAAAGCCCTGTTCCTGTGGCAACAACATAACCTGAGATCCCGTACCAAATTGATTTGTCTTTGTATTCCTGCCATAAAAATTCAGCTCCGGCAAAAGCTGTTGCAGTATGGCCTGATGGGAAAGAATTATTTCCAGAACCGTCTGGTCTTGGAACTTTCGTAATTGATTTAAGACTTAAAACAGCGGTTGACATGATGATATAAGAAGTAACCAATATTATTGAGCGATCCTTCAGATTATTTTTCCCTTTTATTCCTGCGGCATTCAGTGCATAAACCGAAGCCGCAGGTGCATATTGTGAGAAATCATCAATAGTAATTTTCTCATCTATATGCTCATTTACTTCTTCTTTAATTTCAGAATTAAAATTTTTTATCTGGTCGCTTTCAAGGCCTATAAAACCATATCCAATTAATACAGCTGGTATAATAAGCTGTTTGTAATTGAATTTTAAATTTCCCAGAGCATCTGTTTTCGAAACAGTATCTGTTTTTATTTGTTGCGCATTTATAGTTGCAATACTAAAGAATAAAAATAGAATTATTTTTAACATTAGATTTTTTTTTATAATTATAGACTAATTTTGAATTCTTTTATTTTTTTGGCACTAAACTATGTCAAACATTACAAGTGCTTTTCATTTTTAAAAACAAAACACAATAAACTTGGTAATACCACTAACAGCAAAGGCATAGCGATTATAAAACCGCCAATTACAGCAATAGCAAGCGGTTGATGCAATTCTGATCCTGTTCCAATTCCTATAGCCAGAGGCAGTAAAGCGATAATAGCGCCCAATGCCGTCATTAATTTTGGTCGTAATCTGGTTGAAATAGAGTAAATTAAAGATTGATTTACATTTCCGGTAATCTTGAAAGTTTCTCGGAATTGTAGAAAAGTAAAAATGGCATTCTCACTAATAATCCCAACAATCATAATAATTCCAGTGTAGCTTCCAACATTTAAAGGTGTTTTTGTAATGAAAAGCAAAATATAACTTCCTGAAATTCCTAAAACAGAAATTAAAAGTATAATTATTGCTACTCTAAAATCCCTGAATAAAAATAAAATAACACCAAAAACCAACAACGATGAAGCTATTAAAATCATTAATAATTCTTTGAAAGATTGTTGTTGTTCTTTGTAAGCTCCAGCATATTCAATATAATAACCACTAGGAAGATGAATACTATTTGTTACTTTAGTTTTTATTTCCTGCATCACACTTCCTAAATCTCGATTATCTAATCTTCCTGTTACCACACTCATCGTTTGAAGATTCTCTCGTTCTATCTCTGCAATTCCTTTTTGCACATTTATATTTACAAGTCTTGTAATTGGTATCGATTGTCCGTTAGGTAAAAACAGTTGCAGTTTTTTAATATCTTCTAAACTCCTTTTTTCAGAGTAAGGATAAATTAATCGTATGGGAATTGTTTGCTCGCTTTCCAATAAATGTCCAATTACATTTCCTTCTAACGCAGTTTGCATTTGAAATTGCAAATCGGTTGGCGTTATTCCAAATTGTGCCAATTGGGAATAATTAGGTTGAATATTTATGGATGGTCCTGCCAAAATAATTCCGTCAAAAACATCGGCTGTTCCTTTTACTTTCTCAACAATAGCATTAACTTGCTTTGCAATTTTGTGCAATTCAGCTTGATTATTCCCGTAAATCTTAACTTCTATTGGGGACACTGAACTCATCAAATCACCCAACATATCACCAATAACCTGACCAAAATCAATGCGTAAAGCGGGTTGTGTAGCTTCTACTTTTGCTCTAATTTCATCAATAACATCATTACTGGTTTTGTTCCTGTCTTTTTTTAATTGAATTAAATAATCACCAAAATTGGGTTCGGTAATAAAAAATCCCATTTGCGTACCCGTTCTTCTACTGTAGGCTTCTACCTCGGGAATTTGAATTATAATTTTCTCTACTTCATTAAGCATTCTATCAGTTTCTTCCAATGATGTCCCCGGAGGACTTTCATAATCAAGAATAATGCTGCCTTCATCCATTTCCGGTAAAAAACCAGTTTCTAAATTAGGTACTGTTAGTATAATTGAAAGTAGTAAAACAATACAAAAAGCTATACTTATTATTGGTCTTTCAATGAAGTAAGCCACCCAATTTTGAGTTTTTACTTCGTGAATTTCGTTTCGTTTCTCGGTCACTGCATCTATTTTTTCTTTTTTGGAAAGCAGTAAATAAACAACAGGCAGTAACAACCATGTTACAAAAAATGAACAAACCAAAGTAATAATCATTGTATCGGTTAATATTTTAAAATAAGAACCCGCCACACCACTCATCAATACAAATGGGAAAAAAATCACGATGGTACTTAGGGATGAACCCACCATTGCCGGAAACAAATAATGAATTGCTTTTTGCAAAAGCGAAACTGTAGGTTCATCAGGATGTTCCTCGTGAGTTCTATGAATTTGCTCGACAACTACAATCGCATCATCAATAATTAAACCCAATGCCGCAGCTATCGCACCAAGTGTCATAATGTTGAATGTTTGTCCTGTGAGATGCAGAATAATTAAGGTGAGTCCCAAAGTAACCGGAATAATTATCAGAATTGTGACACTGGCTTTCACTGATTTTAAAAACAAAACGGCAACAATTATGGCTAATAATAATCCGATGAGCAAACTATCTGTGACACTTTTTACTGCATCATTTACAAAATTAGCTTGTTCATAAAATGGCTTTATGCTAATTCCTTTCGGAAGGATTTTTTTTAATGCTTGCAACTTTTCATTCATCGCACTCGAAAGTGAAATCAAATTAGAATTGGGTTGTTTTATGACTGCTACAAGGATGCTTTCTTTACCGTTGGCATTTACTTTTATATATTCTTTGGCTTCGCGAATTTCTACCGATGCAATGTCTCTTAGAGTGACAATTCCTTTTCCGTTGTTGCGAATGACCAAGTTTTCTAATTCGTCTTTCTTATTGACTTGTGCATCAGTAATCGTGAGATACAAATAGCGATAATCAGACAAATATCCATTAGATTTAATAAAGTTAGTTTCATTCATTACCTGTGTAACCGCATTTGGCGTAATGCCAAGCGCTGTCATTTTATCAAAGTCTAACGTTAACCAATATTCTTTTTCTTTGCCACCAATAATTCTAATTTCAGAAACACCTCCTATTTGGGACAAAAAAGGTTTAATTGTTAAGTTGGCTATTTTTTTGAGTTCGATTGATGATTTACCTTTTCCCTCAATGGCATAGCCAATGACAGGAAGAATAGAAGGGTTCATTTTCTCTACCGTAATTTGCGTATCTGGCGGAAGATTATTTTTTATCTGATTGATTTGTGCCTCAATTCTTGTTTTACTCAAATCTATATCAGATTTCCAATCCATAAAAGCCGAAATCTCACAACTTCCCCTACTAGTCGTACTTCTAATGGTTTTTAAATCCTGAACTTTTTTTATAGCATTTTCGAGTGGTTTTGTAATGGTAATCATCATTTTATCGATGGGCTGTTGGCCTGCATCGGCAATGATTTTTATCTTTGGAAAAGTAATCTCTGGAAATAAGCTGGTTTGCATTTTAGAATAGGCAAAAAAACCACCCAAAATGATTAGGAAAACAACAGAACTTAAGCCGTTTTTATGTTTAACAAAAAAAGTATTCATCTTGATTCGTTTTTAACTATTTTGACTTTTATAGTATCTCCAACTCCGTAATTTCCAGTAAGTACTATTTTATCTTTACGAGTTAAATTTGGCGAAAGAATTTCTACTTTGTCTTCGGTTTCAATTCCTTTTTTTATAGGGATTTTTATAGCTGTATTGTTGTTAATCATCTTCATTATCCAGAAATTAGTTTCTGTTTCATCACTCAAAACTGCCGCTTTTGGCAATGAAATGTTTTTTGAACTTGAGGCTTTTTCTATCCTGACTTTTACGATTAAATTCTCCGGAATATCTTGTTTGCCAATAATTTTCAAAATGACGCTTTGTGTTTGCGAAGTTACATCGACTGTTGGCATAAACTTTTGAACTTTTGCTTTTACAGATGTTCCGTCAGGCATAAACACCGAAAATATTTTACCAATTGGAACTTGTTTTTTCAACTCGTAAGGTAGACTTAAAACGATGGCAAAGCTGTTGGCATCGTTAATTGTAACGAGCTGGTCACCATCTTGAACATAGTCTCCCTGTTGTACATTGATAAAAGTGATGTAGCCATTTGTATTTGATCTTACTTGAATTGCATTTCCAAAATTCAAACTTGGGTCAATTTTATTTATTGTATTTCCCAAAACTTTTGCTTCTCTGGTTTTTATTGAAAATAATACTTTACCGTTAGAAACATAATCGTTCACGGCAACATTTACCGAATTCAAGTAACCGGTTGCATTTGCTTTTATAACATTTTTTACCAAGTAAGTTGCTGTTGCATTCAAATCGACAAAACTTTCAATCGCTGAAGTGTCAATTGAAGTTAAGGTTACAGGAACGCTAGCATCAATTTCTTTTTCTGGCTCATTTTTTCCATTACAAGAAATAAGAAGAAGCGAGATTACGGCAAAAAATAGAATTGATTTCGTCATTGAATTATTCATTAAAACTCCAATAATTTATTTCGTTAATGATTTGAAGTTTGTTGCTGTTATTTTGTGAAATATTATTTTTAATGGTGATCAAATTGCCAATTGCAATAACATAATCGGTAATTTGTGCATCACCGGTAAGTAATAATTTTTTATTGGCTTCTATTAATGCTTCGGAAATAATGAGTTGTGATTGTAATTGTTCTTCAATAGCATCAACTTGTTTCAATTTCTGATTTAGGATTAAAATTTGCTGATTATATCGCTTTTTAAAATTGTTTTTGTAAGCCAAACTAGTTGCAATAGCAATATCATTTTTTTGATGTTGTAACGTTTTTTGGTTTCCGTCATAAATCGGAATTGATAATCCTAAACCAACACTAAAGCCAAAGTTTTTGTAAGATTGATAAGCAAAACTCGAATTGTATCCTGCATCACCAAGCAATGCTAATGATGGTTTATACATATTATCAATTAATTTTTTTTGATTTTGAAGTTTCAAACTATCAACTTCAAATTGTTTTAGAAATATAATTTTATCTTCATTTTTAATATTCTTCAATGCAATATCAGGCTTCTTCAAATCAACGAAAGTCGTATCTGTTTCTCCAGATAAATAATTCAGTAAAGCCAAATCATTTTGGTATTGATGTTTTAATTGTAAAAGGATTAATTCCTGTTGCTTCACTGTTGCATTAAAAATTAAGTAATCGGTTTGTTTGTAAATTGAATTTTGAGTTAATTTTTTTAGTATTGTGACCTCATTTTTTAAAAGCGTAGCCATTTTTTGGTTGTAAACTATTTGTTCAGAACTTTCGGAAGCAGTTATATATTGAGAAATAATTAGCTTTTTCAGATCTTTCTGTGCTATTTTTTTATTCAAAACCAAACCATCTTTTAGCAATTTGAAAGTTTCCGATTGTGAATTTATTTGGTTTTTCCCGATTATTTTTTGATTAATACTGATCAAACCCGAAACTGATTGACCATTACTCAATGCTGCATCATAACCAAATCCATTTATGACTGGAGCATAATTTGCATTTAGGTCTCCGGTAATTTGAGGTTTATAGATTGATTTGTTCAATAGACTATCAAGAGCAGCGGATTTTATTTGGTTATTGAAATCGGTAATTAAAGGTGAATTGGTTTGTGCCTTTTCAATAAAATAATGTAGATCTTTTTCCTGCGAAAAGGACTTGATACTTAACAAAACAAAAATGAGGCAAATCTTTAATTTCCTTGAATAAGTTTGCATAAAAAGAATTTTAACTATTTGGCATTATTTTCAACAACCAAAACCACAAAGGAGTTGGGCATAAGACTTGTGCGAGGTTTTGGATTATCTTTTGTTGGTTCAGGTTTTATGCCAAAATCAGCAGTAGGCAAATACAATTGATGCGTGGTTTTGTTCAATGCAATTGTTCTGGCCCCTTTTTGCGTTTTTACAGTTTCAAGAACTGAAAAGGTATTGGCATTTTCTTCTTTTACAACCGTAATTGTTCCCTCACCATTTGAACTAAAAATAAGTTTCTTTTTAGCATCAAAAACAACTCCATCACAACCTCCGCCAATAGGTAAAGTTTTAATAATTTTTCCATTTGAAGCATCAACAACAATCATCAAATTATTACCGCAAACCGAAAATAATCTGTTGGTTTCTAAATCTATTGCCAATCCCGAAGGTTCATCTCCTGGCGCAATACTCCATGTATTTATAACTTCTAATGTTGAAGCATTTATGGTTTTAATTTCATTTTTATCTTCAATATTTACATAAATCAAGCCTTTGGCATTGGTTACCGAAAATTCAGGTTGTCCGCCAAGTGGAATGGTTTTTACAACTTTATTTGTGATAGCATCGATAACCGTTGCATCATTATTTTTAGCATTGTAGGTAAACACTTTTTGAGAAAATTTTTCATATAAAATCGCATCAGGTTTTTGGCCTTCAATAGAAACTTTATCAATTAATTCAAATGTTTTTAAATTGACTACTGAAACCAAATTGTCTTTTCCGTTTGTAATAAATACTTTGTTTAAATCGTTGGCAATCGCAATGCCGTGAACTCCTTTGGTATCAGGAATTGTTGCTATGGTTTTATTGGATTTTAAATCGACAACATTTACAACGCTCCCGTGAGAAACGAATAAATGCTGATTAACTTCATCAACGGCAAGATAATCCCAGCCTTCGTTGCCGGTAATATTTATTTTCTTTGCTAATTTATAAGTTTGACAGTAACTATTTGAAATACAAAAAGTAAGAAAAAGCAATAGGATAGTTCTCTTCATGGTAAGATACTTAAAGTTAGAAACCATTGCTGATTTTTTTACTACTATTAATTTAAGAATTTATAATAGCCAAAGTTGCAAACCGATTTTGAAGAAATATTGAATTTTTAGAAACGGATCTCAAAAATGTGAAGATTATCTTTGAAATTATAAATAACGTTCCATTGGTTGTTATCGGCAATTTTTTTAATTATTGATAGCCCCAAACCATTTCTTTTTGAAGAAGGATTGACTTTAGAAAAACGCTCGAATAATTTATTTGTTTCTAATGATTTTGATATGCCTGTATTAGAAAAAACTAAAGAATTCTTTTCCAATACAACATTTATAATCCCATTTGTAATATTATGATTAATCGTATTTAAGAATAAATTGCTTATCAAGATTTCAGATAAAAACGGATTTGTCCTAATTAATGTCCCAGACTCTAGATTTGTTGTAATACTAATGTTTTTTGCGAATGCTTGTTCTCTAAAAAAGTCTAGTTGATTAGTGATAACCGTATTCAAAATTACATCTTCCAGAATGTTATATTGTTTACTTTCAATCTTGGATAAAAGCAAAAGATTTTTATTTAACCTGTTTAATCTAGTTGCTGTATCATTTAATTTGTCAAGTATTTCAAATTGTTCTTCAGTCACATCTGATCTTTGAAGTAATGTTTCCAGCTTACCTTTAAAAATAGCTATTGGTGTTTGCAATTCGTGTGCAGCATTCTCAATAAATTCTTTTTGACTTTTGTAAATGAGTGTGTTTTTTTCTATCAACTTATTTATCGCGAGGTTTAGTCGATTGAATTCCTCAATATTATTTACAGTTAATTTTGGATCTAAATTTTTATCTATTTCAAATTTCTCAATTTGCTCCAGTGTTTCATAAAATGGTTTCCATAGTGTGAGTGATACTCTTTTTGTAATGATGAATAAACCAATGAGAAGTATAGTTATTGTTAATATAAATAATATAACAACACTTAATATCAAATCTTCCTTTTCTACCAAATTTGTTCGTGCAAAAAAAGTATAGTCTTTTCCATTAATTGTAACAGGGGAAATAAGAACTCTATACGGTTCGTTTTCTACGTCTAAAGTGTCGTAATAATTTTTATAAAAGAATGTATCTTCCTTTAAATTTTTTAGATTTTTGTTGATTTTTACATTTCTATTGAGTTTATTCCAAACCTCAATATCATTTTCTTTTAATTTTGGTATTGAATTTTCAACAAATTCTTTTTTTAAAAGTACCAACCCTTCATCTGCTTCTTCAAGATATAAAAATTGAGTTACAAAATAAAATGACGGTGCAGCCAATAACATGACTATCAACGAAAATGACAAATAGTATTTTAAGGTTTTATGTAATAGTTTTTTAGTCATTATCCCATTTGTAACCAATGCCGTAAACCGATTTTATGTAATCGTTACTTCCAGCATCACTTAGTTTTTTCTTCAAATTTTTAATATGTGCATAAACAAAATCGTGGTTGTCTAACATATCTGCCATATCACCGGAAAGATGTTCCGCTATTGCGCTTTTTGATAAAACTTTATTTTTATTCCCAATTAGAAATAATAACAAATCAATTTCTTTCTTGGTACATTCAATTTTCTTTTCTCCAATTTTTACCGATTTGGCTAGTGTATCAACTTCAATTTCATTGAATTCAATTTTATTATTTCCATTGAATTTTTTTCTTCTTACCAATGCTTGAATTCTTACCAAAAGTTCAGAAAGATGAAAAGGTTTTGTTAAGTAATCATCAGCTCCCAGATTGAAGCCTTCAATTTTAGTCTCCAAAGTTTCCTTTGCAGAAATTATAATAATCCCCTCTGATTTGTTTAGACTTTTCAACTCCTTCAGAATATTAAATCCATCACCGTCAGGAAGCATTAAATCTAATAAAATACAATCATAGTCATACATAGTAATTTTATCTAAAGCAGTTTCAAATTTACTCGCCGTTTCACAATGAATATCATTTGCTTTTAGATAACTTTTTATGCTGGTGGCAATATCGATCTCGTCTTCAATGATTAAAATTTTCATACTGCAAGTTAACAATTCAATTTTGAATGAAAATTGAATTTGGCAGTTTTAATAATTTGCTTTTAAACTTCTGATACTTCACTCAAAAGCCTTAAATCTTCTAGTAAAAGGTTCGAATTTTGTACTTGCATGTTCACAAAAACCGATACTTTAATTAGTATCGGTTTTTCTGTTTTTATATCTATTGTAAATCCTTAATTTATCTTATTTTTATAAAAAATAGTATTTATGACTTGCTACTTCAAATCATTGTTAATCTTTTGTTCTCTTTTTTGGATTGTTTCCTGTAAATCGCAAGCTGCTATTTCTACTATTGAAGAGAAAAACAGTCCAATTATCAATGACACTACTTTTGTAAATTTAAAAGAGTACAGCCAAGATTTTGTGTTTGATATGAAGTATGCAACAATAGATAATTTTCTAAAAGCAAAAGTGTACGATTGCGCGGAATGTTTTTTACGCTTAAAAACCGTTAATGGACTTGTAGAAGCCAATAAAAAATTCATTGAAAAAGGCTATAGGATCAAAATTTTCGATTGTTACCGGCCTTTAGATATTCAAAAAAAAATGTGGGAAATCGTTCCTAACCCAGAGTATGTTGCCAATCCCGCTAAAGGTTCTATTCATAATAGAGGGGGAGCGGTAGACATTACTCTAGTCGACAATAACGGAAAAGAACTGGACATGGGGACTTCTTTTGATTTTTTTGGAATCGAAGCCAGTCATGATTATCCTAATGTTTCGGAACAAGTAAAAGAAAATAGAAAATTATTAAAAACAATAATGATTAGCAGTAATTTCAATTCTTTTGATTCCGAATGGTGGCATTATAATTTAAAATCGGGTTTGAATGATCGGGTTTCTAATGCTAAATGGGATTGTAATTAGTTTTCTACGCAATGCAGGTTGTTAATGAAATACGTTTCAGGTTCATAAACCTCATTGTTTAACTCCGATTTAAATTCTTTTTTAAGAACATAATCTTCAGTATCCGTTAGATATTTAATTCTCATCATGGATACGGGAGAACTTTTTAAATCTTCAAAGCTATCTTTCATAAACATAAATGAACCGGAAATTATTCTATTGTCAAAATCTTTGTCGTCCCGAATCATAGTGCCGCAATTCTCCTGATTTATGTGAAGCAATGTTATTATTTTTCCATTGTTTAACTGTAAAAATAATTTTGAATTTTTATCAAAGCAATTCGCTTTCATAAATCCTTTGCTTTTTTGAATCAATTGTACATTCAATGTTGGCAAACCATCTGTTAATGCTAAGGAATAGAAAATATAACTGGAATTCCCAGCAAAATTTTTCTCGGAAATCATGTATTCTTTAGTTGATTTATATGTTCCTATAGAATCGGTTACGTTTACGCTATAATCACATGTTTTTTGGGCAAATAAGTTAAGGCTGAATAAGAATAGTAGACTAGTAATTATAGATTTCATTTTTATTTTATTTTGGTGCAAATTAAAACTATTTTATGATTATTTTCATCAGTTGTAAAAAAACAATATAGATTTCCGCCGTCTTTTATTTTCCATTTTTTTCGAATGCTTTCTACACTATCAGGAAAATTTCGGGTCGTAATATTGGCTTGGGTATTTTCTAAATATGTTTTCATTTCCGTTTTACTGTAAGGAATTGCATTTTGAATTTGAAAAACCCGTCCCGGAAAGGGAATTAAATTTTCGGAAGTATATAAATGGGAATGTTTGTGTAGTTTGTTTAGGTTATAAAATGAACTCACTTCATCAAATCCACCTGATTTCATTATGGCGCTATTGGGCTCGTACAAATATTTTTGAGGGAAACCAAAAACCGGCAATTTAGTCTGGTCGTCCAAAACAAAGTTGAATGTTTCGTTCTTGTCTTTTAAAAGATTTACTGTTTTTATAGTTATATTTCCAGAATAGCCTTTGTATAATTCCCATAATAGTTCTTTAACTTCATTTTCGAGAGCTACGATATGAATCGTTTTAACATTTTGTAATTCCAATAATCCAGCCGAAATATCGAGTAGAGGAGCAGTTTTTATCAGAATAGCATTCGAATTATTGAAATAAAAGTTTAGATTTTCAGGAACATTGGGCAAACAATCTCTGAGCATAAATACCTTTCCTTTCGCATCATTTCTTCTGGAGGGATCAATATAAATCCAGTCCCATTTTGTATTTAAAGAAATCAAAGTTGCTAAACTATCTCCGGCATAGCAAGTAATATTGGGAACATTCAATTGCTCAAAATTGTGTTTTACAATGTTTGATAATTCTGGATTAATTTCGCAATGCACAACCGTTTTTATTTGTTTTGCAAAAAAATAATCGTCAACTCCCAAACCTCCTGTCAAATCAATTAAATTTTCACCCGAAACAATTGAGGCTTTATAGGAAGCCGTTTTTTCGGATGAAGTTTGTTCTATTGAGATTTTACTTGGATAAATGATATTTTTGGCTGTAAACCAATTAGGCAATTTGTCTTTTGCTTTTGTCTTGGCTTCAATTTGGTTCAAAATAGAAATCCAGTCTACATCTGGAAATGGATTTTTTTGAAGTGCTAATTTAGAGATGCTTCTACCAATATTTGCATTGATAAATTGTTGAATTTTGGGATCTAGAATCATTAAATCCAAAATTAAATATCTTTAGTTAATAGTACAATAATTTTGTTCTCCGGGAAGAATTCTTTACCCATTACTTTAATTATGGTATATAAAGGAACTGCTACTATCATTCCTAATATACCAAAAAGAAAACCCGCAATTAAGATGACAAGAAATATTTCCAAAGGATGTGAACTTACACTTTTAGA
The DNA here is from genome assembly GCF_048276375.1 of Flavobacterium sp. ZB4R12. Classification (NCBI taxonomy): domain Bacteria; kingdom Pseudomonadati; phylum Bacteroidota; class Flavobacteriia; order Flavobacteriales; family Flavobacteriaceae; genus Flavobacterium; species Flavobacterium sp. ZB4R12. The sequence continues at coordinate 149,607 of NZ_JBLNKS010000005.1, forward strand.
AAAAATAATAGGTTGAGATAAATTGTTATCAATAATCTGAACAATCCAAAAACCAATTAATACATAGATAGTGGTTGGCAAAATTTCAGATTGAAAATCACTTCCTAGATTACTCATCATTGTCAAAATTGCAGCTAAAATGGATGCTATTAACGGACCAATATAGGGAATGATATTTAAGACCGCACATAAAAAGGCAATAACAAGAGCATTTGGAACTCCAAAAATCACTAAAACAATCAGATATAATAAGAATACCATAAATAATTGAAGTAATAATCCAATGAAATAACGGGACAGTAAGTGGTTTATTTTTTCTAAAGAGTTCAGAATTTGGTCTTCATGACTATCTGGAATTAATTTTTTTGCTCCTAGTATGAATTTTAATTGATCTTTTAGAAAGAAAAAAGTAATAAATAGTACTGCACCTAATCCTATCCCAAAACTACTGATTGTATCAAGGATTGCATTTAAAAAATTAGGGATAATATTGAAATTTATTTTAGAAGTAATGTTTGCTTCCTTTAGTATTTGTGAGGAATCAATATGATGACTTTCTAAGAATACGGAAATTTGATTTATCAACTGGACTATATTATTTTCGATTGCTGATGTGTTAAGAAGCGATAAGTTTTGTCCTTGGGATAAAATCAAAGGAATAAACATCATTATGAAACCGAATATGATTAACATGAAAATAAGCAAAGTTACTATTGTCGCAAAAATGTGATTGAATTTTAATCGTTTTTTGAAAAAGTCTAAAATAGGATTTCCAATTAATGTAAGTATAAAAGATACAACAAGATAAATCAGCACGGATTGAATTTGATAAAAAAAGAACAAAATTAAACCGCTAACAACGATTGTCAATAATGCTCGAAGAATACCATTTGAAAGGGTTTTTGATGTATTCATGTCTTTATTTTAGGTTATAAAGATAAAAAAAACTCGCTAACAAGTAGCGAGTTTTGAATTCTAAAAACTAAAAAAATTATATTCCGAAACTCGCTCTAGCTCCACCTGAAACAAAGATAGCATCCATTCTTGATTTTTGTCCGTTAGAGAACATGTACATTCCTCTATCATCTGTGTAATCCATGTAGTTCATAGTCATTTCTACTGGAGTTCCAGTACAAGTGCTGTAATGAGGATAAGCAGGAACACCATAATTAGCTGTGTTGTGTGTAGGTGTGTCAGTAACTAAATCGCTTCCACAAGTTGCATCACCCCAGATATGACGTAAGTTCATCCAGTGACCCACTTCGTGAGTTGCAGTTCTTCCTAAATTGTAAGGATAGGCACCTGAACCTGATAATCCAAAATATTTTGAGTCAATTACAACTCCATCGGTAGCAGTACTTCCACCAGGAAATTGTGCGTAACCTAAAATTCCTCCACCGATAGTACATGCCCACATGTTTAATTTTGTGGTTGGTGAAGTAGGATCTAAACCTCCTTGTTTTGTTTTTTTCATAGCATCTCTGGTATCCCAAGATGTTTTAGTAGTAGATTTTCTGTTAATTGTTTCTAAAACAAAAGTGATACCCACATTTGCAGCAACTCCTGAGAATAGAGCTGGAACAGTATTGAAATCGGAGTTTGTTGCATTAAAATCTTGATTTAATACATCAATTTGGGATTGTATTTGAGCATCAGAAATATTTTCTGCAGCAGTTTTGTATAATACATTCACTACAACTGGAATTTCAACTTTACCGTTTACTAAACGACCAGTTAACATTGCTTTTTCTGTAAAAGCTTCAATTTGGTTCATTCTTAAAGCTAATGTAGGGTCAGCTTTTAATTGTGCTTCAAGTACTTCTTGAGAAGCACAACCACGTTGCGCAACTGCATTGGTTGCAGGGTCAGTTGATTCTGTTTGGTCATTTTGACATGAGAAAAGCATCAAAAATGCTGTTGCAGTTAAAAGAATTTTTTTCATAATAATTTGGGGGTTTTGTTATAAAATATTGGTTTTTGTTAATAATGTTGCAATTTTATAACAAATTTTTCAATAAAAAAAATTTTATGAAAAAAATAAACAATTAACTATAACGTTGTAGTTGACGGTCTTTAAGAAGTTCTTTTATAAATTACTTTTTATTTGTAAGTTCATACAAGGCGATACTTGTAGCTTGTACGACATTCATGCTACTATTTTTCCCAAACATATTAATATGAACTGTCTGATTTGAGATAGTTAAAATTTCATTAGAAATGCCATTTATTTCGCTTCCTATTGCTAAAGCTATTTTTTTTGAGGGAGGAATATATACTTCTTTAAGTGGTTTACTGGTATTGGTGATTTCTAATGAGATAATTTCGTAATTATTTTCCAGTAAATAAGCAATTATATCTTTGGTATCCTCAATTACTAAATAAGGAATATGTAAATGTGTACTACGAGAGGTTTTGTTTATTTTTTTTAAATTCAATGGAATATTTTTTCCAATAAAAATGATATTTTCAACTCCAAATGCTTCACTAATTCTAAATAGTGAGCCGATATTCTGTTGGAAATAAATATTATCACATACTAATGTAATGGGAAATGTCTTTTTATCAAAAGGGATATCTTTATGTTCTAGTTGCACGGATTCAGATTAATTATTAAAGATATAATGGATAATATTAGCACCCATTTTTAGTGCTTTTTCGCGAACATCAATTGGATCATTATTTACTTCAGGGTCTTCCCAACCATCGCCTAAATCAGATTCGAAAGTGTAAAGAAGCACTAATTTATTTTCTATAAATATTCCAAAAGCTTGCGGCCGTTTGCCATCATGCTCGTGTATTTTTGGTAATCCATTGGGAAAAAGATATGGTTTTTGAAAAATAGCATGATTGGAAGGAATTTCGACTAAATCATTATTTGGAAATATTTTCTTTATTTCCTTTCTAATGTATTGATCCATACCATAATTATCATCAATGTGAAGAAAACCTCCCGCCAGCAAATAATTTCTAAGATTGATTGCATCAGCATCACTAAAAACAACATTTCCGTGACCAGTCATATGAACGAATGGATAGGAAAGTAAATCCGGACTTCCTGGTTCTACAGTTCCGGGTTTGAGTTTTATTTTGGTATTGATATTTGCATTGCAATATTTGATTAAATTAGGTAATGAAGTAGGATTGGCATACCAATCACCGCCACCACTATATTTTAATAAAGCGATTTCCTGCGAAAATGAGGTAACAGAAATTAATAGCAACAAATAATATATTTTTTTCATAACTATAATTCAGAATCATTAATTCTTACTCTTCATTAACAAAAACTACGCTATGGCACGCTACAATTGCTGCAGTTTCTGTTCGCAATCTCGTATTGCCTAAAGACACCGGAATATAATTAGTATCAAGTGCCAATTCGATTTCTTTTTCTGTAAAATCGCCTTCAGGTCCTATTAGTAACGTAATGTTTTTACTTGGCTTTAAAACGGATTTTAATGTTTTTTTATTGGTTTCCTCACAATGAGCAATAAAATTTAAGCCTTCCTGTTTTTGCTTTACAAACTCTTTGAAAGATATCGCTTCATTCAATTTTGGTAGAAACAATTCATTCGATTGCTTCATTGCAGCCAATATAATTTTATCAAATCTTTCGTTATTAATAACTTTTCGTTCGGAACGATCACAAATAATTGGTGTGATTTCATCGATGCCAATTTCAGTGGCTTTTTCCAAAAACCATTCAAAACGATCATTCATTTTAGTAGGAGCAACGGCTAAATGCAAATGAAATTTTGAAGGTGCCGACTTTTCGAAAGAAATGATTTTCACGGTACATTTATTGTCAGAAGCTAAAGTGATTTCAGTTTTGAATAAATACCCTAAACCATTGGTAACATATAAAATATCACTGTCTTTTTTACGTAATACTTTAATAATATGTTTGCTTTCTTCTTTGTCAAAAGAAAAGTTCTCAGTGGTCTCGTTGATCGTTGGATTATAAAATAATTGCATAATTTAGAATTGTATTCTTGCTTTAGAAACTACAGATGAAGTTTCAAAATTTCCAGTTAAAAATTTTTGGTAACCTACAATTCCAATCATTGCAGCATTATCCGTGGTGTACTCAAATTTAGGAACAAATGTTTTCCAGCCATATTTATTTTCGGCTTCCGCCAAAGCGTTTCTTATTCCTGAATTAGCCGAAACTCCTCCGCCAATTGCTATTTGTTTTATTCCTGTTTCCTTTACGGCTAATTTCAACTTATCCATCAGAATCTCAATAATTGTGTATTGAATTGAGGCACAAATATCATTTAGGTTTTCGTCAATAAAATTTGGATTCTCTAATTTTTTCTTTTGAATAAAATATAAAATAGCGGTTTTTAAACCTGAAAAACTAAAATCTAACCCAGGAACTTTTGGTTTTGTAAAAGCAAAAGCTTTAGGATTCCCTAATTGAGCGTATTTATCTATCAAAGGTCCACCAGGATAAGGAAGTCCAAGTATTTTTGCACTTTTGTCAAAAGCTTCTCCTACGGCATCATCAGTGGTTTCTCCTATAATTGTCATATCAAAGAAATCGTTCACTTTCACAATCTGGGTATGCCCGCCACTTATGGTCAACGCCAAAAAGGGAAAGGTAGGCTTTTCAAATCCTTCTTCATGAATAAAATGCGCTAAAATATGGGCATGCATATGATTCACGGCAATCAAAGGGATTTTCAGAGCTAATGCCAATGATTTGGCAAATGAACTTCCTACCAAAAGTGAGCCCATCAATCCCGGGCCTTGGGTAAAAGCAATTGCTGACAACTGTTCTTTTTGTATATTTGCTTTTTGAAGGGCCGCATCAATAACGGGAACTATATTTTGTTGGTGTGCTCGAGAGGCAAGTTCAGGAACTACACCGCCATATTGATTGTGAATCAGTTGATTAGCTACTATGTTTGATAATACTTTGTCCTTTTGTAAAACAGCTGCTGCAGTATCATCGCAAGAACTTTCGATAGCAAGAATAAAAACCTCGGGATTTTGCATAAAAAGGCACAAATTTTGAATTATATTTGACAATCCTATGTAAAAATGTTTTTTACATAAAATGCCAAAATTAAAGAATTTTTATTAAAGCTACTGTTGTTTCCAAAAGCAAAATAAAATTTTATAAAAAAATTAAACAAATAAATAAGTATCAAAAAGTTTAAAAAAATAGTATTTCGTTCTCTACTTGGACTTATCCTACTTTTATTGGTGCTTGGTATAGCACTTTCTACGCCTTATGTTCAAACAAAAATTGCTCAATATTTTGTTCGAAGTATAAATAAAGATTTTGGAACCCATATCGCTATTGATGGAGTTTCGGTATCTGTTTTTGGTGGTGTGAAATTCAAAAAAGTATTGATAAGTGACCATCATAAAGACACTCTTATTTATGCGGATAGAATAAAAACTACAATTTTGGAAGGAAAAAAATTGTTAGATGGTGATTTAATTTTTGATGATTTGGATTTGCATGGATTACTTTTTAATTTGAGAACTTATAAAAATGAAAAAGAATCCAACCTAGACAAATTTATCATTGCCTTTGAAACTGGTAAACCATCAACTAAGAAGTTTTTGCTGAAAGCGAATAAGCTGCAAATTTACGACGGACATTTTATTTTGACAGATGATAATCGGGAAAATCCAAAAGATCTCGATTTTACTAAACTTAACGCTTCTGTAACTGATTTTTTAATATTCGGACCAGATGTGACTACCAACATAAACAAGATGTCATTTTTAGACTTTCGCGGTTTGTATGTAAAAAATTTAAGCTCAAAATTCAGCTATTCCAAAAAAAATATAAAACTGGAAAAGCTTGATTTGTTAACAAAGGAATCAACATTAAATGGGACTGTTGTATTAAATTATAAAATTGAAGATTTCTCTAATTTTACGGATAAAATACAGTTTGATATCAAATTGAATTCGGCTTCCATAGCTTCAAATGATATTCGCTATTTTTATAAAGAATTAGGTAAAAACCAACATTTCTATACTAAGACAAGTATTAAAGGAACTCTTAATGATTTGAAATTTAAAAACTTAGAATTAGTTGATGACAGAAAGACACAAATCAACGGTGATATCAATTTTAAAAATCTGTTTGCCAAAAAGGGTCAAAAATTCTCCATGTATGCTAAGTTTGATAAGTTAACCTCCAGCTACGAGAATTTGATAGTCATATTGCCCAATATTTTAGGAAATAAATTGCCTACCTCTTTAAAAAAATTAGGTAGATTTTCAGCTTCAGGAACTTCAAGTGTTTCAACCACTGCGGTTGAAGCTGATTTTTCTATGATCACCGCATTAGGAAAAGTAACTTCTAACTTAGAAATACAAAATATAGATGTAATTGATAAAGCTTCTTATATAGGTAATGTTGTTTTAGAAAATTTTGATGTCGGCACTTTATTCGAAAGAAAAGAACTTGGCAGGGTAACTTTGAATATTGATGTTGATGGAAAAGGGTTTAAACAAAAATATTTAGACACCGCTATTAAAGGTGACATCAGCAAAATAGATTATAATAATTATACCTACACAAATGTTGTTGTAAATGGTACTTTCAAATTGCCGAATTACAAAGGTCAGGTTTCTATAAATGACCCCAATTTGAGTATGACTTTTGACGGTTTATTAGATTTAAGTAAAAAAGACAGCCGATATGATTTTCATATTAATGTTGAAAATGCAGATTTATCTAAATTAAAGTTAGTAAAAGATTCCGTTTCTGTTTTTAAAGGTGATGTTGTGGTTCAGGCTTCAGGAAATACTATAGAAAATTTTCAGGGAAATGTTTACATCAATAAAACCTCTTATCAAAATGTAAAAGGAACTTATAATTTTGATGATTTTGCCATAAGTTCAACTTTTGATCAAAATAGAATACGAACCATAACCGTAAATTCTCCTGATATTGTTCAGGGTGAGATTGTAGGTAAATATGAATTCAGTCAGTTGAAAAACATGATTACTAATTCTTTGGGAAGTCTTTATACAAATTACAAACCAACTAAGGTAAAAAAAGGGCAGTTTCTTAAATTTGATTTTACTATTTATAATAAAATTATTGAAATATTTTATCCTCAAATTTCTATTGGATCAAATACCATAGTCAAAGGAAGTATAAACTCGGATAATCAAGAATTCAAACTCAATTTTAATTCGCCTAAAATCATTGCATCGGATAATACTTTTGATAATATCAGAATTTCAGTCGATAATAAAAACCCACTTTATAATGCTTATATAGAGCTAGATAGTATAAAAACTAAATATTATAAAGTTCGAGATTTTAGTTTGATAAATGTAACTATGAAAGATACATTATACTTTCGTTCTGAATTTAAAGGAGGTGCGAATGGGGAAGATTATTATAATTTAAATTTATATCATACCATAAATGCAGCCAATAAAAATGTTGTTGGAATTAGTAAATCTGAAGTTAAATTTAAGGATTATTTATGGTTTTTGAATGCAAAAGAGACGCCTGATAATCAAATAGTTTTTGATAAAGCATTTAAAAATTTTAATATTGATAATATCATATTGTCCCATGAAGACCAGGAAATTTCACTGATGGGGGACTTAAAAGATACTTCCTATAAAGATTTAAAACTCAGTTTTAAAGATGTTGATCTAAATAAAATTACACCTGATAACGACAAGTTTGTTTTTAAAGGAAATATAAATGGGGAAGTAAATTATAAGCAAGATAAAAATGTTTACCAGCCAACTTCTTCCATTGTAATTGATCATTTGAATGTAAATAATACGGATTTAGGTATTTTGAATTTTAATATCGAAGGAGACGAAAACTTCAGAAAATTTACAATAAATTCCAATATCGAAAATGAAAATTTAGAATCTTTTAATGCCAATGGAAGTTTTGAAATCGTAAATAAGGAAACAATTCTGGATTTAAAACTAAAATTCGAAAAATTCAATTTGGGAACATTGAGCTCACTGGGTGGTGAAGTTTTATCGAATATTAGAGGATCAGTATCAGGGAATTCGGTTATTCAAGGAAACCTTAAAAAGCCTGAAATTAATGGACGTCTTTTTGTTGATAATGCAGGAGTGACTGTTCCATATTTGAATGTGGATTATGAATTGAAAGACAAAACAATCATTGATTTGGCCGATGAAAAGTTTTTGTTTAGAAATAATATATTAACAGATACAAAATACGGAACCAAAGGAACTTTGAATGGAAGTGTCGAACATAATAATTTTTCTGATTGGAAATTAGATTTAACTATTAATTCGAAAAGACTTTTAGCTTTAGATACAAAAGACAGTGACGATGCCGCTTATTATGGTACCGCTTTTATTGATGGTACCGCAACGATAAAAGGGCCGACAAATTCTTTATTTATTAAAGTTGATGCGAAATCAGAAAAAGGAACTGCTATAAAAATCCCAATTAATAATGCTGAAAGTGTAAGTGATAATAAATTTATTCATTTTGTGACCGTTAAAGAGAAGTATAATATCGAAAAAGGTATTTTTGAGAATACCAGAAATTATAATGGGCTTGAATTAGAGTTTGATTTTGATATTACACCAAATGCTGAAGTGGAAGTTATTTTAGATAGAAATACGGGGCACGGAATGAAAGGGAAAGGTTTCGGATCCTTATTATTTAAGATAAACACATTAGGCAAGTTCAATATGTGGGGCGATTTTCAGGCTTATGAAGGAACCTATAACTTTAAATACGGGGGATTTATTGATAAAAAGTTTGCTGTAAAAAAAGGAGGTTCAATTTCTTGGGAAGGGAATCCTATGAAAGCGCAATTAAACTTGGAGGCTGTCTATAAAACTACTGCAAATCCTGCGGTATTATTAGAAAATTCTTCCTTTAACACTAAAGTTCCTGTTGAAGTAATTATAGGTCTTCGTGGCGATTTAACAAGTCCTGAGCCTGATTTTAACATAGAATTTCCAACGGTTAGTAATGTTTTGAAATCAGAAATTCAATACAAGTTAAATGATAAGGATGTTAGGCAAACCCAGGCATTGTATTTATTGTCATCTGGTGGCTTTTTAAGTCCTGAAGGAGTAAATCAATCTGATTTTTCGGCAAGTTTATTTGAAACGGCAACAAGCTTATTAGGGGGGATAATTCAAACGGATAATGAAAAATTCAAAGTAGGGATCAATTTTGTTTCTGCAGATAAAAGAATAGGAAGAGAAACTGACGGAAGATTTGTGGCGACTATTTCATCAAAAATTAATGAAAGGATTACAATTAATGGTAAAGTTGGGGTTCCTTTTGGAGGAATAAATGAATCCGCAATTGTAGGCAATTTAGAGGTGCTTTATAGAGTTAATGAAGATGGAACCATGAATTTACGTCTTTTTAATAAAGAAAACGATATTAATTACATCGGTCAGGGAATAGGATATACGCAAGGTTTAGGGGTTTCTTATGAAGTAGATTTTGATACTTTTAAAGAACTGGTAAATAAAATATTTAAAAAACATAAACTCGAAATTCAGACTGAATCAGCAGCAGAAGATCAAGATTCTAATTTATCTCCGGATTATATTAATTTTTTGAAATCTAAAAAAACAACTAAAAAAAAACAAAAAGCAAATCAGGAAGCTGTAATTCCTAAAGAGGATTAATACTTTTTGTCTAATGTTTTAAATGCCTGAATTATAAAGAAGATATATAAGAGCTACTTTATAAATACTTATATAATTATTTCGTAATTTTCTTGAATAAATTATGATAACGCTTTAACTAAAATATATTATTACTGATAGTTATAGCTACCTAAAACTAATCCCGATTTTGGGGATAAAAATCTTATTAATTGTTAATTATCAAATAATAATTGATTTTTTTTTAATTTTGTTAAATAAAATAGGTTTTATTTTGGTTTTTTAAAAACTTATTAACGAAAACGTTTGAATTTAGGGCGCTTTACTAATTTATAAAAAATGCAGCTTTAAAAGTGCTGAATGTTTGCTAATTTTACACTTTAATACTTAAATAATGCCAAAAACAATAAAAAAGGTTGGTGTTCTAACCTCGGGTGGAGATTCACCAGGAATGAATGCAGCAATACGCTCAGTTGTTCGAACATGTGCTTATCATAATATAGAATGCATAGGAATATACAGAGGATATCAAGGAATGATTGAAGGTGACTTCAAAGAAATGGGACCTCGTAGTGTAAACAACATTGTAAATAAAGGAGGGACGATTTTAAAATCGGCTCGTTCTACAGAATTCAGAACCCCTGAAGGCAGAAAGAGAGCACATGAACATCTTGTAAAAGCTGGGATTGATGCCTTAGTTGTAATAGGAGGTGACGGAACCTTTACAGGAGGTTTGATATTTAATAATGAATTTGACTTTCCAGTTATGGGAATTCCGGGTACTATTGATAATGATATTTTTGGTACAAGCCATACTTTGGGATATGATACCGCATTAAATACTGTAGTAGATGTAATTGATAAAATTAGGGATACTGCAAGTTCTCATAACCGTTTATTCTTTGTAGAGGTAATGGGAAGAGATGCCGGTCATATTGCTTTGAATGCAGGAATTGGAGCTGGAGCAGAGGAAATTCTAATCCCAGAAGAAGATTTAGGATTGGAAAGATTATTAGAATCATTACAAAAAAGTAAAGCTTCAGGAAAATCATCCAGTATAGTAGTTATCGCAGAAGGTGATAAAATTGGTAAAAACGTATTCGAATTAAAAGATTATGTTGAAGCTAATTTACCGGAGTATGATGTGAGAGTTTCTGTTTTGGGTCATATGCAGCGTGGTGGTTCACCATCATGTTTTGATAGGGTTTTGGCCAGTAGATTAGGAGTGAAAGCTGTAGAATCATTATTGGAAGGGAAATCAAGTTATATGGTTGGTTTACAAAGTGATAAAGTTACCTTGACGCCATTAGAACAAGCTATAAAAGGAAAAACAGAAATTGATAGAGAGTTATTAAGAGTTTCAGATATAATGTCAACATAGAATTGGTTGAAGTTTAAAATTAGACTTTATATAAATAAAATAAATACAAACAAAAATTAAAATAAAATGTCAAAAGTAAAATTAGGAATAAATGGTTTTGGAAGAATTGGAAGAATTGTATTCAGAGAGTCTTTCAACAGAGATAATGTAGAAGTTGTAGCTATCAACGATTTATTAGAAGTGGATCATTTAGCTTACTTATTAAAATATGATTCAGTTCACGGTCGTTTCAATGGAACTGTTGAAGTAAAAGAAGGAAAACTTTATGTAAACGGAAAAAACATCCGTATTACGGCTGAAAGAAATCCTGCAGACTTAAAATGGAATGAAGTAGAGGTTGATGTTGTTGCTGAATGTACAGGTTTCTTTACAACTATTGAAACTGCAAACGAGCACATCAAAGGTGGTGCTAAAAAAGTAATTATTTCGGCTCCTTCTGCTGATGCTCCAATGTTTGTAATGGGAGTAAACCATGATAAAGCTTTGGCAACTGATACAGTTGTTTCAAATGCATCTTGTACTACAAACTGTTTGGCTCCATTAGCTAAAGTTATTAATGATAACTTTGGAATTGTTGAAGCTTTAATGACTACTGTTCACGCAACAACTTCAACTCAAATGACTACTGATGGTCCTTCTAGAAAAGACTGGAGAGGTGGACGTGCTGCTTCATGTAACATCATCCCATCTTCTACAGGTGCCGCTAAAGCAGTAGGGAAAGTTATTCCTTCATTGAACGGAAAATTAACAGGTATGTCAATGCGTGTTCCTACAACTGATGTTTCTGTAGTTGATTTAACTGTAAAAGTTGAAAAAGAAACTACTTACGAGGAAATTATGGCTGTATTGAAAAATGCTTCTGAAACTACAATGAAAGGTATCTTAGGATATACTGAAGATTTAGTTGTTTCTCAGGATTTCGTTTCTGATTCAAGAACATCTATCATTGATGCTAATGCTGGAATTGGATTGAACTCTACTTTCTTCAAAATCATCTCTTGGTATGATAATGAATATGGTTATTCTAGCAAATTAATTGATTTATCTGTACACATTGCAGGTTTAAAATAATTCTTTATATTTACAAATCCCGTTATAGTAATAGTAACGGGATTTTATTTTTTGTTCACTTTTTTTTAATGTAAATTTTATACTGCACACATTTTAAATAAGTATAACATACACAAAACCAAAAAAACCAAAAAAATGAGATTATTAGTTGATAGTGGTTCTACCAAAGCCGATTGGATTGCGATAGACGATGCCGGAAAAGTATTGTTCACAACACAAACATTAGGGTTGAATCCAGAAATTTTAGATGGAGACGAAATTATCGAACGTTTAAATGATCGTTTTGATATTTTACAAAATAAAAAAGAAGCCACCCATTTATTTTTCTATGGTGCTGGTTGTGGAACCGAAAGAATGAAAATTTCACTTTCACAAATTTTTCAAAACTATTTTCCTAACGCAATTATTGTAGTGGAAGAGGATACTTATGCTGCAGTTTATGCTACAACACCTAAAGGTGAAAAAGCTATTGTTAGTATTTTAGGAACCGGATCTAACTGTAGCTATTTTGATGGAAAAGAATTGCACCAAAAAGTACAATCTTTAGGTTATATAGTAATGGATGATTGCAGCGGCAATGTTTTTGGAAAAGAATTAATCAGAAAATATTATTTCAATAAAATGCCAAAAGAATTGGCATTAGAATTTGAAAAAGAGTACGATTTAGATCCGGACTCCGTTAAAAGTAAATTATATAAAGAACCAAATCCAAATGCTTATTTGGCAACATTTGCCAAGTTCTTAATTCAACATAAAGAGACTGAGTTTTGTAGAAAAATAATATTCAAAGGAATGAAATCTTTTGTAAAAAATTATATTAAACAATATGATAATTGCAAAGAGGTTCCAGTTCACTTTGTAGGTTCTATTGCATTTTATTTGAAAGAAGAACTGCAAGAGACTTTTGATAAATATGAATTAAGATTAGGGAACGTATTGAGAAGACCAATTGATGGACTTATTGCGTATCATATAGCTAATAAATAATTTTTATGGAAATTGCAATTATTGCACATGATGGTAAAAAAGCTGACTTGGTTCAATTTTTGGAAAAAAACAAAGCTATTTTACAAGAAGAAAAAATACAGTTGATTGCAACTGGGACAACTGGGGGCAAAGCTGAAAATTCGGGTTTCAAAGTAACGAAAATGCTTTCAGGTCCTTTAGGAGGTGATGCTCAAATTGCAGCCAGAGTTGCGGAAGGTAAAACTCAAATGGTTTTCTTTTTTAAAGATCCATTGTCAAGCCACCCTCATGAAGCTGATATCAATATGCTTATTCGTGTTTGTGACGTACATAATGTGCCATTGGCTACTAATGAGGCAACGGCACAATTACTGTTAAATGCTATAGCATTGCAATCATAGAAATTTCTACATTTACATTTTTTGGCAAACAAGCCACTTGAACCGTTTCACGAGCTGGAGCGGTTTTTTCGTTAAAATAAGAACCATATACAGTATTTATTTTTCCAAAATCATTCATATCCATTATGAATATTGTAGTTTTTACTACGCTTTCAAACGTCATTCCTGCAGCTTCTAAAACTGCTTTCATGTTTTGCATCACTTGTTCGGTTTCGGCTTCAATGGTAGCGGTAACTAATTCTCCAGTTGTTGGGTTTATTGCAATTTGACCAGATGTATAAAGCGTGTTTCCTTTAAGAACAGCCTGATTGTATGGACCAATTGGTGCAGGAGCATTTTCGGTAAAAATTATCTTTTTCATAAAAATGGATGTATTAATTTATTGTTTGAATGGAATAATTATAAAATTATATGTATCAATTTTTTGTTTTAGTCTTCTTAAAATGGTTTCTATTAAATAGAATTAAAATTTTGAATATTTAGTTTATTCAAGACTGGTTAACAGGTGGTTATCTATTTGTGCTACTTCGTTTGTCGAATTTTATATCACTTAATACACCAGATTTTATACCAATGAAGAAACCCCAATTGGCATTTGTACCAAATGGTGTCCAATTGAAATCCATTCTCCAACTTAATAAATCTCTTTCGAAACGAAGTTGGGTGAATGTAACTCCTTTTTGTACAAAATCATAACCTGTTGATACACCTGCTTTCCATTTAGGAGTTATGTCTGCATTAGCAGAAATCATTATGGAATTTCCAATAATTTTTTTCTCTCTGTTGTTGTTTCCATAAGTGAGGGAATAGGCAAAAGTCATATCCCATGGCAGTTTTGAGCTGAAAAATTCTGAAATAACATCTTCACCTTCTCCACTTTCGTCAAATTGACTTTTTCTATTATCGCTTAAATCAGTATTTGTTCCAAATAAATCATCTTCCCGACCACCATTTCTCTCACTTTGAACGTTTTTGTCTTTCTTGGTTTTATCTTTTTCTTTGCTCGAAATAGCATAATTTAAAGTCATATTAGCACTTGTCATTCTAAATAAACTTCCTCCATTATCTATATTGAAAACATTAATTCTGGTGCCTGAATTATCAATAGCATAAGGATCTAAAGTTGCACCAAAATTCACATTCATTTTGTTGGCAAAAAGTTGAGTTCCTCCACTGACTCTAACGGGTGAAAAAGCAAGAGAAGTTACCCCGTCAGCATTAAGATTATAACTCGTTGAAAGATTTAAATTATTAAGCAGCATTATTTTTTTTGGTTCAATCTTAGTACTGTCTTTATCAGTGACTTTAGCTTCAAAAGTATTGCTTAAATCAAAACCTAAATTATTTGAGTTTGATATACCTGGCGCTCCAAAAATTCCACCTTCAAATCGGGAGTATTGTTTTATCATAGTTCCAGTTGCATCTGAGGCATAGGTATCATAATATTTCTCAAAACTTGGAGTGTAACCATACGAAACCGATGGACGCATGACGTGTCGAATAGATTTTATTTTTTTATCGGCTCCAAAATTAAATGTCCCGTATATAGTAGTTCCTAAACTTGATGAAAAAGAGTAGGTTCTAAAAGCATCAAATCCATTTACAGTATTATCGACTACTTTGCTTTGGTCAGCATCATAACTTCTATTAATAGTTTTTGTGTACCAAACTTCTTTATAATTAAAAGAGGAGGAAGCACTAAAATATTTGAATAATTTAAAATTTGTACTTAACGGGATAGTGTGTTCAATACCCGTTTTCGCATCTCTAAACATTTGAGGTTTGAAGAATAAGGAATCGTTGGTTACAATGCTATTTTTACCGCTTAAATTATACTGTAGATTGATATTTTTAAAAAAACCTTTTTTGACACCATCTTTTCCAACAAAAGGATACAAACGATCCACACTTACTTGCAGTGTCGGTAAAGTCATATTGATTTCCTCGGTTTGTGTGTTTTGAGAATGTGTTGCAGTCAATGACATTCTAACCTGTGGAACTGAATTGAATGTTTTGCTGTAAGAGATGGATGAGCTTAATGTATTATTAAGATTTGAACCTATATTCGCCTGATTTATAGATTGCTTAAAATATTTACTGCTTCCAAGATTTACCGAAGCAGAAAAACTTGAGTTTGGATTCGATTTTGAATCTTTGGAATGCGACCATTGTATATTGTAAATTTTCTGTTTTGAATAATCAGGATAGCCTCTCTCACTGGTAATTAAATTTTCAAATCGTACATTCAAATTACCACGATATTTATAGCGTTCCGCATAACTCGATTCAAAACGCATTCCGTAACTACCATTAGTATAATAATCTCCTAAAACAGTTAAATCATAATTATCGCTAAGGGCAAAATAATAACCTCCATTTTGTAAAGAAAAACCTCTTGTATTAGAATCATTATAACTAGGTAAAATCAATCCGGAGACGCTAGTCTCTTTACTCATTGGAAAAAAAGCAAAAGGTAAAGCAACAGGAGTTGGCACATTGGCAATAACCATATAGGTTAAGCCGGTAACTACTTTTTTACCAGGAATAAATTTGACTTTATTGGTTTGGAAATAATATTCTGGATTATCCACATCTTTTGAAGTCGTGAACTTTGCTTTTTTGAGAAAATAGACTGAATCATTTTCTTTTTTAGTAACAGCTGCTTTTATTTTAAATTCTCCTTGATCCGATCTTGAATTCCAAATCAAAGCTTTTTTAGTTTTAAAATTGAAACGAATGGAATCTGGTTCTATGACATTGGTACCTTGTTTGAAATTTGGATATTGTGTGTATGCTCCTGTGGAGTCTTTTATTCGACCAGCATAGACTTCGTTTTTTTCATAGTCCATGACTATAATCCCTGATTTCAATTCAACATCTTGATAATAAAGTTCTGCTTTATCATATAAGGTGATGAGTTTTTTCTTTTGATCAATTTTGGCATAGTTTTCAGCCGTGTATTTTACTTTACCGTCAAGAAATGCTTTTTTAGGTTTTACGGTATCCTTTTTTATCGAATCTGTTTCTTTTTTTAAATCTGTAGTTGATTTTTCAGGATCCCCAGCAACAGTTTTGGTGTTATCTGTTTGTTTTTTAGTAGGTATAGCTGTTGTTTTTTTTGTTATATCTTGTGAATATAATTTAGCGGATCCTATTGTTAGGAAAATTGATAAAAAAACGATATTAAATAAGTTTGTATGCAAAGGTTTAAATGCTATTTTTGTAAAATTATGGCCTGTTTTTTGAGATGTCAAACTTACATATAATTTTTTGTCAAAAATAATCAAATAAAGAATTTATAACCTTGGTGTTTTAATTAAAATTAACTTTTAGATTTATGCGTATCACATATAAAATAAAAATAATATTCATTCTACTTCTAACGACAGTTTCTTTTACAACGTATAGCCAATCCAATATATTTAGAGTAACCTTAGATGCGGGTCATGGAGCACATGATTTTGGTGCCGTATATGAAGGTCGTGTAGAAAAGAATATTGCTTTGGCTGTAGTTTTAAAAGTGGGGAAGATATTAGAGGCTACACCTAAAATTAGTGTTACATATACGCGAAAAACGGACGTATTTATTGATTTAATTGAAAGGGCAAATATAGCCAATAGATCTGACGCTAATATTTTTGTATCGATTCACTGTAATGCAAACAGAAATACTGCAGCTGATGGTACCGAAACTTATGTTATGGGTATGAATAAAGTAGCTTCTAACCTTGAAGCCGCGAAAAAAGAGAACTCTGTAATTACTTTGGAAAAAGATTACAAACAAAAATACGAAGGATTCGATCCTAACTCTCCAGAAACGATGATAGGAATGACTTTGATGCAAGAGGAATATTTAGACAACAGCATTTCTCTTGCAAGTAAAATTGAAGAAGAGTTTGCTGATTTAGGTAAAAAAATTAGAGGAGGAGGAGTTAAACAAGCCCCTTTTATGGTACTTCATAAGGCCTATATGCCAAGAGTATTAATAGAAATGGGATTTATTTCTAATTCTATTGAGGGAAATACTTTAAATTCGGAGGAAGGTCAAAATGAAATCGCTAAAGCCATTGCAGATGCTATTGTAAGTTATAAGAGCGATTATTATGGAAATGGAGAAACTGAGATTTTTGATGAAAAACCATCACAGAAAATTATTGATAAGCCAATAAAAGATACTTCATCTCCGGTAAAGCCTAAAGTAAATTTAAATTCTTCGGAAGTTAAAAAAACAATAAAAAACGCAGATAATTCATCGGCTTTATTCAAAGTGCAACTTTCTGCCAGTGTTAGAAAAGTGGAATTAGCGCCTAAAAATTTTAAAGGATTGAAAAATATTTCTGTAGCATATGATAACAGAGTCTACAAATACATGTACGGAGAAACTCCGGATTATGATGAGGCAAAAAAGCAATTGCAGGAAGCAAAAGAAAAAGGATATGATTCGGCTTTTTTAATTGCATTTAAAAATGGAGAAAAAATTAGTATTCAAGAAGCACTTAAATAATAATAACAAGTTAAAATATTTTATATTAATTTTGCACAAACATTTATATTTTGAAAATAACAAGAGAAATTAAAACTGCTATATTAGTCATTGCATCTATTTTATTATTCATTTGGGGCTACAGTTTTTTAAAAGGAAGGGATCTTTTTACAAATTACAAAACATTTTATGTAGAATATGAAAGTGTAGAAGGATTAGCTACATCGGCACCTGTAACACTAAACGGCTTGGTTATAGGTAAAGTAAACAGTATTACAATAAATGAAAACACAGGAATATTATTGGTTGAATTACAATTAAAAACGGATTTCCCTATATCTAAATCCAGTACCGCTTCTATTTATGAGCCTGGATTTATTGGTGGAAAACAAATTGCAATCAATCCGAATTTTAATGATAAAACCCTAGCTGTTGATGGTCAAAAATTACAGGGAACCACAAAATTAGGACTTACTGATAAAGTTGGGGATAAATTAGCTCCTCTTCAGGAAAAATTAGAAAAGATAATGGCTAACACGGATAAACTATTATCAGGTATTAACAATGTTTTGGATAAAAACGGGCAAGAAAATTTGAAGGTTAGTTTAGCCGAGTTAAGTAAGACTATTGAGCAATTTCACAAAGCTACCGTAAGTGTTAATACATTATTAGATGATAATAAAGCTAAAATAGAAGGAGCTGTAACGAACTTTAATAAAATATCAGGTGACTTTTCTAAAATATCTGATTCATTGAGCAAAGCAGATCTAGGAAAAACTGTAAAAAATCTAAATAAAACGTTAGCTAGAGTTGATGGTATTATGAGTGGTTTGGAATCAGGAAAAGGTTCTATGGGTAAATTATTAAACGATGAGGCTTTTTATGAAAATATAAAAGCAACAACCAGAGAATTAGAATTATTATTGCAAGATATAAGATTGTCTCCAACAAGGTATGTTAATGTTTCTTTATTTGGAAAGAAAAATAAACCTTATGTTGCACCGATAAATGATTCTATAATAAAAGAAAAAAACTAACAAAATGAGCTATTTAGACAATATATTGTTTGCCATATTATTAGCTATTGGGTTTGGTTATTTTTATATTAATGTAAAAAAAATCATTCGAAATATAAATCTTGGTGCAGCCATAAACCGAAAAGACAACGCTAAAGCACGTTGGAAAAACATGGCTATGATTGCACTTGGTCAATCTAAAATGGTAAAAAAACCTGTTGCAGGTGTGCTTCATATTATTGTTTATGTAGGTTTTGTAATCATCAATATTGAGTTATTGGAAATAATTATTGATGGTCTTTTTGGTACTCATAGAGTTTTTGCTTTTTTAGGGACTTTATATAATGTATTAATTGCCTCATTTGAAATATTGGCACTTTTAGTTTTAGTAGCTGTTTTTACTTTTTGGATTAGAAGAAATATAATCAAATTGCAACGATTTTCAAGTACGGATTTGAAAGGTTCTCCAGAAAGGGATGCTAATTATATTCTTTATTTTGAAGTTGTTTTGATGGTATTGTTTTTATTAATGAATGCTTCCGATTTGCACTTACAAAACATACCCGGTGGCTTTTCTCATTTTATCAAAGCAGGTTCATTTCCAATAAGTCAATTTATAGAACCATTGTTTAACGGAATGTCAAATGAATTAGTGATGCTTCTTACAGAAATATTTTGGTGGTTGCATATTACGGGTATTTTGATTTTTATGAACTATCTGTATTTTTCAAAACACTTACATATATTATTGGCATTTCCTAATACCTATTTTGCAAATTTAAACCCACAAGGTCAATTTGATAATCTGGAATCAGTTACTAAAGAAGTGAAAATGATGATGGATCCTAACGCTGATCCATTTGCGGCAGTACCAGTTAACGAAAACGAAGTACCAGGTAAGTTTGGAGCAAGTGATGTTCAGGATTTAAATTGGGTACAGTTATTGAACGCTTATACCTGTACTGAATGTGGTCGTTGTACCTCTTCTTGTCCTGCCAATATAACAGGGAAAAAATTGTCCCCTCGTAAAATAATGATGGATACAAGAGATAGACTGGAAGAAGTAGGACGAAATATTGATGCCAATAAAGGTATTTTTGTACCGGATAATAAATCATTATTGAACGATTATATTACACCAGAAGAGCTTTGGGCTTGCACTTCCTGTAATGCATGTGTAGAGGAATGTCCGGTAAATATAAGTCCTCTATCTATTATTATGGATATGCGACGCTATTTAGTAATGGAGCAAAGTGCGGCTCCAATGCCAATAAATGCGATGATGAGCAATATAGAAAATAACGGGGCACCTTGGCAATACAATCAGCAAGACCGATTGAATTGGAAAAACGAATAGTTCCCCACCCCAGCCCTCCCCGAAGGGGAGGGAGTTAAAACTGGAAAGTAGGAGTAAATAATAACAATGCAATAATAACGCAATAATAATTTTAAAGCATACAAAAACAATCCAGTAACACATTCCAATCTCGGCTCCCTCCCCTTCGGGGAGGGTTGGGGAGGGGAAAATAACCGAATCAACAAAATAGTATGTCAGAGAATTTAATAGTGCCAACTATGGCCGAAATGTTAGCTCAAGGTAAACAACCAGAAGTTTTGTTTTGGGTAGGTTGTGCAGGAAGTTTTGATGATAGAGCAAAAAAAATTACTAAGGCATTTGTACGAATTTTAAATCGTACAAATGTCTCTTTTGCAGTGCTTGGTACAGAAGAAAGTTGTACTGGCGATCCAGCCAAAAGAGCGGGTAATGAGTTCTTGTTTCAAATGCAAGCCATGATGAATATTGAGGTTTTAAATGCATATGAAGCAAAAAAAATTGTTACGGCTTGTCCGCATTGTTTTAATACGCTCAAAAATGAGTATCCTGAATTAGGTGGAAAATATGAAGTAGTTCATCATACAGAGTTTTTAAAATCTTTGTTGGATGATGGAAGATTGACCATTGAAGGAGGACAATTTAAAGGAAAACGAATTACTTTTCATGATCCTTGCTATTTAGGAAGAGCCAATAATGTATATGAAGCGCCAAGAGATTTGATTCTTAAATTGGATGCCGAATTAGTAGAAATGAAACGTTCTAAAGCAAACGGATTATGTTGTGGTGCTGGTGGTGCCCAAATGTTTAAAGATGCCGAGCCTGGAAACAAGGAAGTCAATATTGAAAGAACTGAAGAAGCATTAGAAACAAAACCAGAAATAATCGCTGCTGGTTGCCCTTTTTGTAATACTATGATGACTGATGGTATTAAAAATAAAGAAAAAGAAGGCGAAGTAAAAGTAATGGACATTGCCGAATTGATTGCCAATGCCCAAGATTTGTAATAAAGTATTGATTCAATATTTATTACTTTTTTATTTAAAATTCACAATTTATAATTAAATATCATGTACGTTCCATTTGAAAATTTACCCGAAGAATCCAAAATCTGGATTTATCAATCGAACAGAAAGTTTTCGGATGCCGAATTTTCCGAAATTGAGACTGCCTTGCAATCTTTTCTTGAGGGTTGGGCGGCTCATGGTACCAGTTTAGAATCGTCCTACCAATTAAAATACAACCGATTTATTATTATCGCTGTAAATCAAGATGTTCAGGCTGCAACGGGTTGTTCTATAGATTCCTCTGTAGAATTTATTCAAAGTTTAGAACAAAAATACAGTGTAGATTTATTGGATAAAATGAATGTGACTTTCAAATTAGGGGAGCATATTGCGCACAAGCCCCTTATTGATTTCAAAAAGATGGTAAAAGATAAAGCAGTTACTGAAAATACTATAGTTTTCAATAATTTAGTTAATACTATAGAAGAATATAATGAATCCTGGGAAGTTCCTGCCATGGACAGCTGGCATAGTCGCTTTTTTTAAACAAAATAGTTCAATGAAAAAAACAGGCATCAAAATTGTTTTTTTTTATGTCTTATTTCTTTTTGTTGCTACTAGTTGTGTTGGTACAAAAATTAATAAGAATAAAGTGATTTTAACCAACGTTCCGTCCAAAACAGAAAATTTGGACAGTATAAATTCAAGTAATACGCCGAAACTTTTTGAATTGTCACCCGAAGGTAATAAGTGGGTCGATAGTCTCTATAATGCTATGACTTTAGAGGAAAAATTAGGGCAGTTATTTATGGTTGCCGCTTATTCTAATAAAGATACCGTACACTTCAACGCAATTGATAAACTGATACAGGAAAACAAAATTGGAGGATTAATTTTCTTCCAAGGAGGTCCGGTTCGTCAAGTAAAACTTATTAATCGTTTTCAATCTAAATCAAAAATCCCATTGTTTATTGGTAATGATGCGGAATGGGGTTTGAATATGCGACTTGATTCGACCTCTAGATATCCATGGAATATGACTCTTGGAGCCATTCAGGATATGAAATTGTTAGAGAAAGTTGGTGTCCAAATGGGCAAACAAAGCAAGCGATTGGGATTACAATTTAATTTTGCTCCAGTTCTCGATATCAATACGAATCCCAGAAATCCCATTATAGGTTTTCGTTCTTTTGGTGAAGATAAATTCAAGGTTACTGAGCGAGCTATAGCTCTAATGAAAGGAGTTCAAAGCCAGGGAATATTTTCGACTGGTAAGCATTTTCCGGGGCATGGCGATACTGAAATTGATTCTCATAAGGGATTGCCAACGATTAATTTTTCTAAGGAAAGATTAGAACAAGTAGAGTTTTACCCCTATAAAAAAATGTTTCACGAAGGACTTTCCTCAGTTATGGTGGCACATTTAAATGTACCTAGTTTAGAGATAAGGCCTAATTTTCCTTCTTCAATTTCCTATAATGTGGTAACCAATATTCTTCAAAAAGAATTGGGATTCAAAGGACTTATTTTTACCGATGCTTTGAATATGAAAAGTGTAAGTAACTTCAAGTTGCCTGGCGAAATTAATTTTGAAGCTTTTATGGCTGGAAATGATGTATTATTATTTCCTGAAAATGTTCCGATAGCAATTGAAAAATTTAAACTTGCTTATTCGGCTAATTTATTTTCAGCCGAAAGATTGGCTTTTTCTGTAAAGAAAATATTAAAATTCAAATATAAAGCGGGTTTAAACTCTTATAAACCTATTGCAACAGATAATTTATATAACGATTTAAATTCATCTGAAAATGATGCTTTACAGTATGAATTGTATGAAAATGCAGTTACAGTTCTAAAAAATACGGCTTTTGTTTTACCAATAAAAAGTTTGGACAAACAAAAAATAGCTTACGTAAAAATAGGAGATGATAACAATGATGCTTTTGTTTCGACTTTGAAGAAATACACCGAAGTAACTGTAATTGCAGATACTAATCTGGACAGTTTACAAGTAAAATTACAACCGTTTACAACTGTAATCATTGGATACCACAAATCGGATGTTGCTTTTAAAAACGAGGATTTAAAATCAAATGAATTATTTAAGATAAATTTTTTAGCCAAAAATAATAATGTAATTCTGGATGTTTTTGCCAAACCATATTCATTATTACCTTTTGCAAATTTTGATGCTATCGAAGGAATGGTCGTTTCCTATCAAAATAGTGCTATTGCACAAGTCGTTTCGGCAGAATTAATTTTTGGAGCGATTGAAGCTAAAGGAAAATTACCGGTTTCTATCAATTCAAGTTTCAAAGTAAATGATGGATTAGTAACCGAAAAATTAAATCGATTAGGATTCACAACTCCTGAAAATGTAGGGATGAATTCTACGATTTTGTCAAAAATTGATGGCATCGCCAATAAAGCGATTAATGCTAAAATGACACCGGGAATTCAGGTTTTGGTAGCGAGAAACGGGAAAGTGATCTATCAAAAATCGTTTGGACATCATACCTATGATAAAACTTTGAAGGTTCAAAATTCAGATATTTATGATGTTGCATCGTTGACAAAAATTTTGGCTACTTTACCTAATGTGATGCTGCAATACGATCAGCAGAAAATAAATTTAGAAACGACATTAGGATCTATGTGCCCTATTTTTAAAGATTCGAATAAGCAAAATATCAATTTCAAGGATTTATTGTCTCATTATGCCGGGCTTGCTGCAGGGATTCCATTTTATAAAGCAGCCATTGACAAATCAAAATCTTCTGAAACTTATTTTAGGAAGATTCCTGATAGTCAGTTTTCTAAGCAATTGGGAGATAGTCTTTTTATAAGAAATGATTTTAGCGACACGATTATGAAAATGATTGTTAAAAGTAAAGTATCATTGAAAAAAGAATACAAATACAGTGATCTTACTTTTATGATTTTGAAAGATTATTTAGAAAAAACAACGGGTAAAACATTAGATGTTTTAATTCAAGAGAATTTCTATCGCTCACTTGGAATGAATAATTCCAGTTTCAATCCATTAGCTAAATTTGATAAAAACAGAATTCCTCCAACAGAAACAGATACGTATTTCCGTCGTCAACTTTTGCAAGGTTATGTCAATGATTTGTCGGCTGCATTAGAAGGTGGAGTTTCGGGTCATGCCGGAGTTTTTTCGAATGCCATGGATGTGGCTAAAATAATGGAGCTTTATTTGCAAAAAGGAAGTTACGGTAATCAGCGGTATTTTTCTGAAAAAACATTTGAAGATTTCAATACGTGTTATTTTTGTGCTGCAGGGAATAGGAGAGGTGTTGGTTTTGATAAACCACAATTGGGTATTGAAGGACCTACATGCGGTTGTGCTTCGATGACAAGTTTTGGGCACACCGGTTATACAGGAACGATGGCTTGGGCTGATCCTGAAACTAAAATCGTCTATGTATTTTTATCCAACAGAACTTTTCCAATTGCTGCCGAAAATAGATTATCTAAAGAAAACATTCGTGAAGATATCCAGAAGGTGATTTATGAAGCGATTGTAAACTAGCGCAATTTTGACGGAATAATTAGGCTATAGTCCAAATGGAATTAGGAAACAATTTCATTTGGACTATTTCTATTAAAATGGCTTTTGTGAATTTTATTTGAAGTATTTAGTTCCAAATTTTACCGTGTATTATATTATATTTGATATAAAAAGAGTTTAATGAAAAATAAAAAGAAGGTTTTTGCAAAAGTGAATTTAATTGTGTTGCTTTTTTGCATGACTTTTGTAAGTGCCCAAAATATTGATATAAATATTTTACGGGATATTAATGTAGATAGAAATAAAAACTTAGATCCCACTTTTAAGTTAGTAACTAATAGTGCGGTTCCATTCAGTGTTGCAACTCCCCTTATTATTTACTCTGTTGGATTAATAAAGAAAGATAGTACAATCAAAAAACAGGCGATTTTTATTGGTGAAACATTTTTAGTGAATGCATTTGTTACCACTGCATTGAAACATACGGTAAAAAGGAACAGACCATTTGAAACCTATCAAGATATTGACAAAGCAACAACGTCACTGGGTGATTCATTTCCTTCAGGTCATACTTCTTTAGCTTTTGCAACAGCAACATCATTGAGCATGGCGTATCCCAAATGGTATGTGATTGCCCCCTCATTTGTATGGGCAAGTGCTATTGCTTATTCTCGGATGCATTCAGGAGTTCATTATCCAAGTGATGTGGTAGCAGGAGCAATTATAGGAAGCGGCTCGGCTTATCTTAACTATAAAGTGAATAAATGGATTAATAAAAAAAGATCTAAAAAGATAAGTGACTATAAATAGAGGTTAAGATTATTAATTAAAATGAAACTGTTCAAAGTGAAAATATTTAATTATATAACAAAAACAGTCTGGATACTAGCATTGGTAAGTTTGTTTACTGATATGGCTAGCGAAATGCTTTACCCTATAATGCCTATTTATCTTAAATCTATTGGTTTTTCAATAGTTTTAATTGGTGTTTTAGTGGGCTTTGCTGCAACATTTATAACTACAGCAATAATGACACTTTTGGTTATTATTTATTTCACTTTTTTTATTAAGGATAAAATTATTTAAAATGATACACAAACATAAAGACGAAGCTGGCGGCAAACAATCGTGCTGTGCTTTAGACGAAAAAACGGATACTAAAACAGACGATGATGTGGGATGTTGTTCTTCTCATGGCGAGCCGGAAAATCACTCTGATGACGGACACGATCACGACCATTCAAACTATAGCCAAAGTGTTTTTGGAATGTTTGTACCTTCAATAATAAGTTTAGTAGTATTGCTAATTGCGTTACTATTTGATAATTTTTTTCCTCAATCCTGGTTTAGCGGTTGGGTTAGAATTGCGTGGTATATAATAGCCTATTTACCTGTTGGATTTCCAGTGTTCAAAGAAGCATTGGAAGCCATAAAAAAAAGAGAAATTTTCACGGAATTTTTATTGATGACCATTGCCACTTTAGGAGCCTTCTATATTGGTGAATATCCCGAAGGTGTTGCTGTAATGCTGTTTTATGCCGTTGGCGAAGTGTTTCAAACATTAGCAGTTCAAAGAGCAAAATCAAACATCAAATTCTTATTAGACCAAAGACCGGATACTGCAACTGTAATGGAAGGTGAAAATGCCATTTCTAAAAAAGCATCCGAAATCACCATTGGAGAAATCATTCAATTAAAACCGGGAGAAAAATTAGCATTAGACGGAAAATTACTTTCTGATACAGCCTCGTTCAACACCGCGGTGCTAACAGGAGAAAGTAAGCCAGATACCAAACAAAAAGACGCAACGGTTCTTGCCGGAATGATAAATCTCAATACAGTTGTTCTTGTCGAGGTAACTACGGCCTACACCGATAGTAAATTATCTAAAATTCTCGAAATGGTGCAAGATGCAACAGCCAAAAAAGCACCAACTGAATTATTCATTAGAAAATTTGCCAAAATCTATACGCCAGTAGTCGTATTTCTGGCAATCGGGATTTGTTTACTTCCAATGCTATTTGTCGAAAACTACGATTTTAATGACTGGTTGTACAGGGCATTAATTTTCCTGGTAATTTCTTGTCCTTGTGCGTTGGTAATTTCCATTCCATTAGGCTATTTCGGTGGTATTGGAGCAGCAAGTAAAAATGGAATTTTATTCAAAGGGTCAAATTTTCTTGATCTAATGGCTTCCGTTCAGGTAATCGTTATGGACAAAACAGGAACATTGACCAAAGGCGTTTTCAAAGTTCAAAAAGTAGTTGCCGTGGGTATTCTCGAAGCCGATTTAGTAAAATATACAGCCGCGCTTGAAACCAAATCGACGCATCCGGTTGGAACAGCTATTATTGAATATGCAAAAGGTTCAGAAAAAAATACAACCGTTACTGATGTAGAAGAAATTGCAGGACACGGACTTAAAGGAAAAGTGGACGGAAACGAAATCTTGGCAGGAAATATAAAACTGATAAAAAAATTCAATATCAGTTATGATCCCGAAATCGACAACACCCCTTTTACAATTATCGTTATTGCAATCAATCAAAAATATGCCGGCTATTTTCTAATTGCTGACGAGATTAAAGAAGATGCAAAAGAAGCAGTTCAAAGTTTACACAAAATAAATATTAAGACCATAATGCTTTCAGGCGATAAACAAGCAGTAGTTTCAGCAATTGCCAAAGAATTAAACATTGACCAGGCTTTTGGAGATTTGTTACCCGAAAACAAAATCCAAAAAGTTGAAGAGCTTAAAAAGCAAAACCTAAGAATTGCCTTTGTGGGTGATGGGGTAAACGATGCGCCGGTTGTAGCCCTTGCCGATGCCGGAATTGCAATGGGTGGTTTAGGAAGCGATGCCACTATCGAAACTGCCGACATCGTTATTCAAAACGACCAGCCCACGAAAATTTTTACAGCAATAAATATTGGTAGAAAAACAAAACAAATCGTTTGGCAAAACATTGGGTTGGCATTCACAGTAAAAGCAATTGTACTGGTTCTTGGCGCCGGTGGATTAGCCACGATGTGGGAAGCCGTTTTTGCCGATGTTGGCGTGGCTTTATTAGCGATTTTAAATGCCGTAAGAATTCAACGGATGAAATTTTAAGTTTGAAACTATTTAACTTAAATTTCCATAAAACCCATTCCTATTTTTATTAATTTCGTTTCATTAAAATACATACATGAAAATTGCAATAGTTTGTTATCCTACCTTTGGAGGAAGTGGTGTTGTCGCTACAGAATTAGGTCTTGAATTGGCACGGCGTGGTCATGAAATACATTTTATAACCTACAGTCAGCCCGTACGTTTGGCTCTTTTAAATCCAAATGTACATTACCACGAAGTTAATGTTCCTGAATATCCATTATTTCATTACCAACCTTACGAATTGGCTTTGTCAAGTAAATTGGTTGATATGGTAAAGTTATATAAAATAGAATTACTCCATGTGCATTATGCCATTCCGCATGCTTATGCAGGCTATATGGCAAAACAAATGTTGAAGGATGAAGGAATTAATATTCCAATGGTAACAACGCTTCACGGAACTGATATCACCCTTGTTGGGAATCATCCATTTTATAAACCTGCTGTAACTTTCAGTATAAATAAATCTGATTTTGTTACTTCGGTTTCCCAAAGTTTGAAAGACGATACCCTTAAATTATTTAATATAAAAAATGAAATTGAGGTCATTCCTAATTTTATAGAATTGGATAAAAACGTCAATGATCCTACTATTGCTTGTCATCGTTCCATAATGGCAAAGGAAAATGAGCGAATAATAACTCATATAAGTAATTTTAGAAAAGTAAAACGAATTCCTGATGTGATTAAAATTTTCTATAATATTCAAAAAGAGATCCCCGCTAAATTGATGATGGTAGGTGACGGTCCGGAAAAAGAAAAAGCGGAATATTTATGTCAGGAATTAGGCATAGTGGACAAAGTGATATTCTTTGGTAATAGTAATGAAATTGATAAAATTTTAAGCTATACTGATTTATTCTTGTTGCCCTCTGAAACCGAAAGTTTCGGGCTTGCTGCACTAGAAGCCATGGCTTGGCGAGTACCGGTAATTTCGAGTAATTCGGGAGGCTTATCAGAAGTGAATTTTGAGGGTATTTCAGGATATTTGAGTGATGTGGGCAATACAGATGAAATGGCTCAGAATGCACTAAAAATTTTAAGAGATGATACAACTCTTGCTAAATTCAAAGAAAATGCACTATCAGTTGCAAAGAAATTTGACATTAAAAACATTTTGCCTTTGTATGAGAAATTATATCAAAAAGCGATAAATAAATATGCATAAGGTTACTTTTTTAAATGGACTCTTAATTTAATGTATAAAAATCAAAAAATAAAATGAAAAAATTACCACTGTTATTTTTTGGTATATTATTGGTTTCCTGTGGAGCTTCTACTACAAAAAGCACTGATAAAAGACCCTTGTTTGAAGTTTTGACCCAACAAACTGATGGAGGAGCAAGCATTCGCTTTTTTGAGATTCTTTCAGAGCCAAATGAAATTAAAATGTTGCAAAATGACGAAAATCTAAAAGATAAAATTAGTCCAAATGATATTCAGACTTCTAATTTCATTGTTTTAAATATGGGCGAAAAAACATCTGGAGGCTATTCTATAGGAATTGATAATGCAGTTGAAACAGATAAAAATATTATTGTTACTGTAAAAGAAACTAATCCTGAACCTGGCGGAATGGTTACACAAGCTTTTACAAATCCTTTTTGTGTAGTCAGAATAAACTCTAAAAAAGAGATTATTATTAAATAAAAAAACGCCACTATTTCTAGTGGCGTTTTAAGTATATTTATTTGGGTAAATATTAGAATTGGTATCTAAGACCTAAAGCAATATCAGAACCATAATTGTTTTCGTAATATCCATTTCCTCCAAACTCAGGTCTGAAATCTAATGAAATTAACAAAGGAATGTCAAAATTGTATTCAATACCAATATCTCCAGCAGCAAATACAAACGTTTCATTAAATGAATTGTTGTCATTGTCATCGTAATTGTAGCTTCCTACACCACCACCTACACCAGCATACCAGTTGAAACCACCATCAATGTTCCATACCCATTGGTACAAAGCTGCTAATTTTACTGCATTGTCATCAAAACCACTATTGTTGTAGTTACTTCTGTTTCTCCAACCTAAATCAAGTTCAAGTCTATTGTTGCTTCCTAATGCTCTTTGGTAAGAAAGTTCTCCACCAAAACCATTATTACCACCTAAACGTAATCCCAATGCGTTTTTCGAAATGTCTTGTGCTTGTGCGGTAAATGCTAATCCAATTAACATTATTGCCGATAAAATGATTTTTTTCATAAGTTAAGTATTTGTTAATACAAAGGTATACTTAAGTTACATATGAAGGTTATAAAATTTTACAGAAAAGTTATATAATTTACACTTTTTGCAATTTTTAAGATTTTAATAACGAAAATCAAATTAAAACATTTTGTTTAGAAAAATTGTTAAAGCAACCAATTGATTGTTCAATATGTCCACTATTTCAAAAGGGTTTTCTTCTACGTATCCGAGTAATTTTATAATTTTCAGCACTTTTTTATTTCATTCTATGTAGTTAAGTTCTTAACCCAATTTTATAAATCCCTTAACGTGCTTATTATATAACGACTAATTTGACTTTTATTTTTTCAATAGATTATAATTCAAGTTTAACAAATTAATGTAATAACCTTTTAGATTAAAGGTTAAGAAAAGGTATTTAATGTTAATCCAATGGCAATAAATCCACATTTTTTTTAAAACTTTATCTTGAAATCTCGGGATAAAGTTTTAAACGTTGAACTAAAATAGTACTTTTGTTCAAAACTTAATATAATGGCAGGAAATAGCTACGGAACACTATTTAGAATAACAACTTTTGGAGAATCACATGGGGAAGCTTTAGGTGGAATAATCGATGGTTGCCCTTCTGGAATAACAATAGATCTAGAAGCAATTCAATTAGAAATGTCAAGAAGAAAACCAGGTCAATCGGCAATTGTTACCCAAAGAAAAGAACCGGATGACGTACAATTTCTATCAGGAATTTTTGAAGGCAAAACCACAGGAACACCTATAGGTTTCATAATTCCTAATACCAATCAAAAATCAGATGATTATTCCCATATAAAAGATAATTACAGACCAAGTCATGCTGATTATGTATATGAAAAAAAATATGGAGTGCGTGATTATCGTGGCGGTGGACGTAGTTCTGCTCGTGAAACTGCTAGTAGAGTAGTTGCGGGAGCTATAGCAAAACAAATGTTACCGGAAATCAAAATCAATGCTTACGTTTCTTCTGTAGGTCCTATTTTTTTAGAAAAACCATACCAAGAATTAGATTTCTCTAAAACGGAAAGCAACCCCGTTCGCTGTCCTGATGAAGCATCAGCTATAATCATGGAGGAATATATTCGTGATATTCGCAAACAAGGCGATACCGTGGGAGGAACCGTAACTTGCGTGATTCAAAATGTGCCTATTGGTTTAGGAGAACCTGTTTTTGACAAACTTCATGCTGAACTTGGTAAAGCAATGCTTTCTATAAATGCCGTAAAAGGATTTGAATTTGGAAGCGGTTTTTGTGGAGCCAAAATGAAAGGAAGCGAACACAATGATTTATACAACCCTGATGGAACAACTAAAACCAATCTTTCAGGTGGAATTCAAGGTGGAATAAGCAACGGAATGGACATCTATTTCCGTGTGGCTTTCAAGCCAGTGGCAACCATTATGCAAAAACAAGAATCACTGGACAATAAAGGAAATATCACTGAAATGACAGGAAAAGGTCGTCATGATCCTTGCGTAGTTCCCCGCGCAGTTCCTATTGTAGAGGCTATGGCGGCAATTGTTCTAGCTGATTTTTATTTAATCAATAAAACCTATATAAAATAGAATTGCATACTCAGTATTTTGACGAGCTAAATCCTGAGCCATAACCTTGAAATTAATATGCTAATTTAATGACTACAACCACAACAAAGAAACCATCATTTTTCTCAGGCCTTACAGGGCAAATTCTAATAGCAATGTTCTTAGGTGCTGTTTTAGGAATTATTATTCATAATTCAATTTCAGCAGAAGCTGCCCAATCCTTTAGCGGTAAAATAAAAATGCTGGCTACAGTTTTCATTCGATTGGTTCAAATGATAATTTCTCCATTAGTATTCACAACTCTAGTTGTTGGAATAGCTAAATTAGGAGATATCAAAGCGGTAGGTAGAATAGGTGGTAAAGCATTAGCTTGGTTTTTTACAGCCTCATTTATATCCTTGTTATTGGGGATGTTTTTTGTAAACATACTTGAGCCAGGTGTTGGACTTAATTTGACAAATGTTGATTTAGCTGCTGCATCAGAAGTGACCGCAAAAACTCAAAGCATATCTTTCGAAAACTTTATAGAACACATTGTGCCAAAAAGTATTTTTGAGGCAATGGCAACAAATGAAATTTTACAAATTGTTATTTTTTCTATTTTCTTCGGCTTAGCGGCAGCAGCTTTAGGGGACTACGTGAAACCAGTTGTAAATGCTTTAGACAAAACTTCCCATATTGTTTTAAAAATGGTGAACTATGTAATGAAATTTGCCCCAATAGGTGTTTTTGGAGCCATTGCGGGTGTATTTGCAGTAAGGGACTTTCAGGAATTAGCAATCACATACTTTAAATTTTTTGGCTCTTTCTTAATTGGAATTTCATCAATTTGGGTTGTGTTAATCCTTATTGGGTATATTTTTCTTAAAAGTAGAATGACAGTTTTACTTAAAAGAATTGTAGATCCTATAATCATTGCTTTTGGAACAACAAGTAGCGAAGCCGTTTTTCCTAAGCTTACAGAAGAATTGGAACGTTTTGGAGTAAAAGATAGAATTGTTTCTTTCATGTTACCACTGGGTTATTCTTTTAATTTAGATGGGAGTATGATGTATATGACTTTTGCCAGTATTTTTATTGCTCAAGCGTATGGAATTGATTTGGATTTGGGAACACAAATGACGATGCTTTTAGTTTTGATGCTAACCAGTAAAGGAATTGCAGGTGTACCAAGAGCGAGTTTAGTAGTGGTAGCGGCAACATGTGGTATGTTTGATATTCCAATTGAAGGAATCGCTTTAATTTTACCAATAGATCATTTTTGTGATATGTTTCGTAGTGCAACTAATGTTTTAGGGAATGCATTAGCTACATCAGTTGTAGGACAATGGGAAGTTGAAGATGAGCATGAAATGGCAGTGTCTGAATAATAGTAAAAAATTTATTTTATAGAAATAGTAAGCCTATTTGATTTTTTCAAATAGTTTTTTTTTGTTCATTATACTAATTCATTCCGGTTCTGAGTGACTGCTATATTTTTACTTTTTGCTTTTATTTTTTTTAAAATCCATATTTTACATTCTGATTTTTGATTTTATGATATTATTAACAAACACAACTCTTTTCTTATTAATATATTGTATATTTGGCTCAAGAATAGCAACATATGTATCAAATCAGAATCATTTTATTACTATTGACATTAAATATTTTTAATGTTAATTGTTATTCTTTAACTCCAACTCCCTCAAAAAAAGAAATTACAAAACTAGCAAAACAAGCGTCTAAATACTTGAGAGCTGCTAATTTTGAAAAATCTTTAATAACATCAAGACTTGTTTTACATCATGCTATAAATGCTAAGGATAATAATCTTGTTGCCAATTCCTATAATACAATTGCGGCAAATTATGAGAAATTATCAGAATATGATAAAGCCATTTTTTTTTATAAAAAAGGATTGTCATATGCTAATAAAACTGACAATGACACTATAAAAGGCTGGATAAACAATAATTTAGGAAATATATATTGTTTTGAAAAAAAACAATATAAAAAAGGAATAAATTATTATAAAAATTCATTAGATTACAGTAAAAAATTAGCTGATACAAGCCAGATTGTTTTGACAAAACTCAATATCACATGGGCTTATTTTGATATTGGCCTTTTTGATAAAGGTTTCCCATATTTAAAATTCATCAATAAATACCATGAAGAATATGGAGATGAAAGAACGATTGTGGCGTTAAATATGCTCAATGGAATGTATTATGGGTTTAAAGGGGAGTATAAAATAGCTACTTCTTCTTTTTTGAATGGTATAAAATTAGGAAACGAAGGAAATGATAAATCAGATTTATCATATACTCACCAAGAGTATTCAAAATATTTATTAAAAAACGGAGATTACAAAAAGGCATACGAAAACCTTGCTCTTTATAATAAAATTACGGAAGAACTCTTTAATAAAGAGATCCTTAAAAAGGCAAATATAGTGGGTATTAATCTCGAGTTAGATGAATATAAAAGAGAGATTGAGAAAATTGAAATTGAGAAAGATTTACAATATCAAAGTTTGAGAAAATCCAGAATCATCGTCCTATTGTTTGTCATTATATTAGGTGTTTTATTACTGCTGCTTTATACTTTGTATAAAAATAATAATTTCAAGAAAAAAAACAATAAAGAACTTTCTCTTGCTAATGACAAATTGGTTATTGCGAAAGAGAAGGCAGAGGAGGCATCAGTACTAAAATCACAATTTGTCTCTACTATAACCCATGAATTAAGAACTCCTTTATATGGAGTGGTAGGGATTACTAACATGCTGTTAGACGAGCATAAAGAATTGGCTAACAGTCCACATTTGAGTTCCCTTAAATTTTCAGCCAGATATTTATTGTCACTTGTTAATGATGTTCTTCAAATTAATAAAATTGAAGAAAACAGGATAGTACTTGAAAATTTGACATTCAATATCTCGGATGAGATAAATATGATTAAAAACTCATTATCATTTATTGCAAAAAATAATAATAATTTTATCATTGTCAATATAGATCCGGCAATTCCTGAATATTTAATCGGAGATAAATTAAGGCTTTCCCAAATAATTATAAATTTAGTAAGTAATGCTCTAAAATTCACCAAAAATGGAGAAGTATTTATTGATGTGAATTTGGAGAAAATTATTGATAAGTCACATTTTATCGAGTTTAAGATCAAGGACAATGGAGTAGGAATAGCCTTTGAAGATCAAGATAAGATTTTTGAAAAATTTGTTCAGGTTGGAAGAAAAGAAGTAGATTATCAAGGAACGGGTTTAGGGTTATCTATCGTAAAGCGTTTACTTGGTTTATTTGGAAGTGATATTGCGCTCGAAAGTGCAATAGGTGTGGGGACAGAATTTACATTTACAATTGCTTTTGAATTTGATCCTGAGAAAACCAATGAAATAATAAATGATATTCCAGTGGATTTATCTTCAAACAAACAATTGAAAGTTTTAGTGGTTGAAGACAATAAGATTAATCAAATTGTTACTGAAAAAATTCTCAAAAAAAACAATTACAAATGTACCCTCGTGGATGATGGATACCAGGCTATAAAATTACTTGAAGATGAAATTTTTGATGTTATATTAATGGATATCAATATGCCTTTAATTAATGGTTTTGAAACATCAAGAAGAATTCGTTTTAAAGGTATAAAAACTCCTATTGTTGCATTAACAGCATTTGATAAAGAGGAGATTATTGAAGAAGCTATTTCAGCCGGAATAGATGATATTATTGTAAAACCTTTTGACTCCGTTAAATTATTTAAAATCATCAATGTTTTACTGTCAAAAAATAAAAACCACGATTTAACACCCGTTTTTTAGTTTTGATTTAGAAGATGATTGTATCACAATTTCATTTTAATATTGGTTCTATTTCATATAAAGTGTATGTACAACATGTTTTCTAAATAAAAAGCACTTCGTTTTCTTTGGAATACATTAGTAATAATAATGGATTTGGTGTTTTTTTATTTCCCGAAGCTTCAAGAGTGATTGTTGTTTCAAATTTTGAATGAGTCAATTGATACTCTTTTTTTTGTATATTTTTGTAATCTATTAAAGATTGATCTTTTTTTGAAAAATATTTTGACGTCTTCATAATATCACTTTTTGATGTTATTTAAATTGTCTTTTAATAAAGTTGAGTAGGGAGGGAACTAATGATTCAAAATTAAAATCGTTAAACCAGTTGCTTAAAATGGTCCAACGATTTTAATTATTGTTTAATAAAAGATATTAAACAATTTTTTATTTGATAGCAATAGTTTTATGCGCTTTTTTCTTGGCGCCTTCTTTTTTAGCAATAACAATATGAAGAATTCCATCTTTGTAACTTGCCTCTATTTTACTTTCATCTATATATTCCGGTAAATTGAAAGATCTGAAAAAGGATTGATAATTAAATTCTTTTCTAATGTAATTATCTTTTTTTCTTATTTCTTCTTTCTCCTCTTCTTTTTCTGAAGAAATCATAAGCATGTTGTTGTCAATTTCAACTTTGAAATCTTCTTTTTTCATACCTGGAGCTGCCAAATCTACTTCTAATTTATTCTCTGTTTCTTTTAAGTTTACAGAAGGTAAATTACTGCCAAGGGCTGTAAAATTTTTATCTGCCCAATCAAAAAGATCTCTAGATACAAAATCATCAAAAAATGTGTTCACTGACGGA
This sequence comes from Flavobacterium sp. ZB4R12, assembly GCF_048276375.1. Taxonomy (NCBI): domain Bacteria; kingdom Pseudomonadati; phylum Bacteroidota; class Flavobacteriia; order Flavobacteriales; family Flavobacteriaceae; genus Flavobacterium; species Flavobacterium sp. ZB4R12. Next base: position 186,014 of record NZ_JBLNKS010000005.1, read on the forward strand.
AATAAGCCAGTATTAATCAAAGGGAATGAACTGTTTCTTTTAACTAAATTTTCCATAATTTTTAATTTTTAATGTTTAAATAAGTTAAGTCAAATTTAATAAAATTATTTGCTTTAAAATATTAATTAACACACAAAACGTTGAATGTAAGTGGATTAACGGCAAAATGCCTTTTTAACTAAAGTTAAAAAGGCATTTCTTACAGCGGAAAATTTAGTTTTGGAGAAGTTATTAATACCAGCGTTTCTTATTTTGTTTTGAAACCTCTGATTTTCTGGATTTATGCGCTCCACCACTTCGATTTGAATTTTTTTGCGCAGCAGCAGGGGCTGTTTCCGGACTTCCTGAATGCCAAGGATACGGATGATCATTTACTGTTTTTACATCCACTTTTATTAGTTTCTGGATGTCTTTCCAATAGGCATGTTCATCTTTACTGCAAAAAGAAATTGCAATACCTCCATTTCCTGCACGACCGGTTCTGCCAATTCTATGAACATACGTTTCAGGAATATTTGGTAAATCAAAATTAATTACAAATGGCAATTGGTCAATATCAATTCCTCGTGCTGCAATATCCGTAGCTACTAAAACACCGACTTCTTTGTTTTTGAAAGCGTCCAAAACGCGTTGTCTTGCATTTTGTGATTTGTCACCATGTATGGCTTCAGCGGCAATATTGTTTTTTCGTAATGCTTTTACAACATTATCGGCACCGTGTTTGGTTCTGGAAAAAACCAAAACATCGGATAGGTTTTCATTTTTAATTAAATGATATAGTAAATTTCTTTTTTCTGTTTTTTCAACAAAATAAACGCGTTGTTCTACATTTTCGGCAGTAGATGATACTGGTGAAACAGTTACTGTTGCAGGATCTGTTAGAAACATTTCGGCTAATTCTCTAATGGCAATTGGCATTGTTGCAGAGAAAAATAATGTTTGTCTATTCTTTGGCGTAAGCTTTACAATTTTTTTTACATCATTTACAAATCCCATATCAAGCATTTGATCCGCTTCATCAAGAACTAAAGTATGTAAATGATCTAAATCAATAAAACCTTGCTTGTGTAAATCAAGTAATCTTCCAGGCGTTGCTACCAAAATATCAACACCATTTCTTAAAGTATCAACTTGAGGATTTTGCGAAACTCCACCAAAAATGGTCAGTTGAGTCAAGTTGGTATATTTTCCATACGTATCAAAGCTTTGTCCAATTTGGACCGCTAATTCTCGGGTCGGAGTAACAACTAAAGCACGAATTTGTTTGGCTTTCTTTGAAGAACCTACAATTCGGTGTAATTGATGTATAATTGGAATAGCAAATGCGGCTGTTTTTCCTGTTCCTGTTTGTGCACAACCTATTAAATCGCGTCCTGATAATACTAGCGGAATAGATTGTTCTTGAATAGGAGTAGGGTTGGTGTAGCCTTGTTCAAATACGGCTTTTTGTATACTTTTTGAGAGCGATAAGTCTTCGAATAACATAATTTTGGTATTAAATATCTTGTATTAAGTACATAGATAGTTTTGCAAAGATAGTATTAATATTTTTGATGGCTATTTATATGGTATTCTCGAAAGATTTTTTGGAGTTTTAAAGAAGAAATTCAGCAATAAAATGAACTATTGATTATTAGCTTTAATAAAATCGGTTACAAGATAGCCTATAAGTTTACCTATTAAATGATTGTTTTTTTCTTCTCCTAAATCTGGTGCGCCTTCGCAAATATGTAAATAAGTTGCATTTTTATTTTTTGCAAAATAGGATATAAATTGTCTAAGTTGTTCCACTGAGAAACCACTTAAAGTCATCGCACTGCAAGCGATGTTTGGAATTGCATCTAAATCAATTTCAATTCCGAAAAAATCGTCATTTATAAATTCTAAAGCATGAGCCATTTCCTGATTAAACTCTTTTTCTTTTCGGATGTTTACACTATCATAGGTGTTATAGCGCACACGGTCTTCCAATTTTTTTATTATGTCCAAGACACTCTTGGAAGTGTAATTTTCGTGTAAACCAAAAATAAAATATTTTTTCAAAAAGCCTTCTTCGTAAGCATACGAAAAACCATTACCGCTGTGTCGTCCTTCTAAAATTCTAAAATCAGAATGGGCATCAAAATTAATGGCATTTATAGGTTTACCTTTGGCAAGTGCAGATCCTTTTATATTTCCATAGGCATTATTATGTCCTCCACCGATAACTATTGGTGTTTTTCCTAATTTTATAATGTTAAAAATAATATGAGAAACATCCTTATCAATTTTTTCTACCAGTTGACTCAATTTAGAACGATCGTCAATGTCATTAAAATCTAAATGTTCCACTTCTCTCATTTCCTCACTAACGTTTAATTGCCCCAAGACAATCAATTGGCTTCCTTTGCAAAAACGATTATGCTGAATGTTAGCAATGCTTTTTATGGCACTATCCCAAGCTGATGCAGCACCAGGTCTACCAAAATTAGCTCTAATCCCTATGTCTTCCGGTACTCCCAATAGTACGTATTTTGCGTCGCAAGTTTTTAGAAACGCAATAGGATCAGCCTCTTTTGGTATGGTTATCATTTTTTCTCCAAATTTTATTTCGCCACTTCTGTGGTTTGTAATTTTTGCAAGATCATTGATAGTAAACGGGATAATTTTTTCCATTAAAAAAAATATTTTTCCCAAAAATAATATAATTGTATTAACTTACGTTACAAGATGGTTATATATTGTTAAATTTGTATAAATTAAAAATTAAAATCAAATTATGGAAAATCAAAAAAGCAGTTCAAGTCTTAAAGCGGTTATTGCGGTTTTAGCAGTTTTATTAGTGGGAAGTTTAGTGTATATTTTTAAAATGACTTCTGATGCCGATGTAGTTAAAACAGAATTAAAAACTACATTGACCGAAAAAGAATCCGTTATGAAAGATTTACAAGAATTAAAATCTACTTATGATGCTGCAATTGCGGAAAACACATCAATGTCTGATGAGCTAATTCAAGAAAGAGATAAAGTTGTAAACTTAATGTCTGATTTAAGTAAATCTAAAGGCGATGTAGCTTCATTATCAAAATACAGAACTCAATTCAATGCTTTGCAAGGGAATATGAAAGTTTTAATGGCCGAGAATGAAGGGTTGAAAAAACAAAATACAACCTTGACTATCCAACGTGATAGTACAGTGGTAGTATTGGGAGAAACCAAAAAAAATGTTGAGGCATTAACAGGACAAAACGAAGAATTAGCAAAAGCAGTTGAAATAGGTTCAAAATTAACTGTTTTAAACACAAGAGGATCGGCTTTTAAACTAAAAAGTTCTGGTAAACAAATAGAAACTGATAAAGCTAGTAGAGCTGACGTTCTTAGAGTTAGTTTTACAATTCCTGAAAATCCAATTGCTAAATCAGGAGATAAAATGTATTATGTTCAAGTAATTGACAGTAAGAATAATGTTTTAGGCGATAAAAAAACAGAGACTTTTGGAGACAATACTTTAACGTATAGTTTTACAACTAATGTTAAATATGAAAACAAAACAGTTACTGTTTCAGAGGATTTAAAAGGGAAAGATTTTGCTAAAGGAACGTATTATATTAATATTTTTGATAGAGATATATTGGTTTCTAAAACAAGTTTCGTATTAAGATAATATTTCAAAATTACAGCATAAAAAAGAGGAACATAATGAATGTTCCTCTTTTTTTTATTCAAAAATTTCTCCTTCAACTAGAACAGTATCAATTAGATTACTGCCAAAAGCATATGGCAATTGATAGTACGAGGGAATAGGCTTAGTAATAATCAGATTAGCTTTTTTTCCAATAGTGATGCTTCCGTGAGTATCAGAAATTCCCATAGCGTAGGCTCCATTTATTGTGGCCGCATTTATGGCTTCTTCGGGAGTCATTTTCATTTTGATACAAGCTGTAGCCACTACAAAGTTCATATTTCCGGATGGAGTAGAGCCAGGATTATAATCGGTTGCGAGAGCCAGAGGAAGTCCTGCAGCTATCATTTCTCGTGCAGGCGTATAAGGAATATTCAAGAAATAAGAACAGGAAGGTAAAGCAACAGGCATTGTTTCTGTATTTTTTAAGGCTTCAATATCTTCGGGTTTCATAACTTCTAAATGGTCTACAGAAAGTGCATTGTATTTTATTCCAGCTTGAATTCCGCCAATAGAGTTGAATTGATTGACATGGATTTTTGGCTTTAAGCCAAAACGGATTCCAGCTTCCATAATTTGTTCTGTTTCTTCGACAGTAAAATAACCAGTTTCACAAAATACATCTATAAAGTTTGCCAGTTTATTTTTAGCAATTTCTGGAAGCATTTCATTAATTATAGAATCAATGTAGCCTTTATGGTTTGCTGCATATTCCAATGGAAAAGCATGTGCGCCCAGAAAAGTTGCTTTTATGGTTATAGGATAGTTTTGGGATAAACGTTGAATTACACGGAGCATTTTTAATTCTCCATCGAATGTTAATCCATATCCTGATTTGATTTCTACCGCACCAGTTCCCAAACGCATCACTTCTTCCAATCGTGCTTTGGACTGGTTGTATATTTCCTCTTCGGTCGTTTCATTCAATTTTTTTGCCGAATTTAAGATTCCACCGCCACGATTAGCAATTTCTTCATAAGTCAATCCATTTATTCGATCTACAAACTCCTGTTCCCGATTGCCGGCATAAACAATATGTGTATGACTGTCGCACCAAGAAGGCAAAACCATTTTTCCGGTTGCATCAATTATCTTGTCAGCTTTGATTTCCGGGAGATTATCCATGGAGCCAAAATTGGCAATCAAATCGTTTTTAATCACCAAAAACGAATTTTTGATTGTTGGCAGAATAGCCATCTCAGTCCCCGAAATTTTAAAAACTGATGTTTCCCGAACCTGAAGTAATTCTTTAATATTGATGATTATTGTAGTCATTTTTTTATGAAAATTATTCTGAAACTGTAATTTCAAACATTTTGTCCCAGTTTTTTCCAGTTACAAAAATGGTTTTTGTTTTTGGATTGTATGCAATTCCATTTAAATAATCCTCAGAAGTTACATTGATTAATTTTCTCAAACCAGACATGTCTAAAATACCTTCTACGGCTCCATTTATAGGGTTTACTACAGCGATAGCGTCTTTTTGCCACACATTAGTATAGATTTTTCCATTAATCCATTCCAGTTCATTAACAGCTTTAATTTTAGAATTTCCAGAGTAAACATTGATGTAATCAATCATTTTTTGGGTTTGAGGATCCATTTTCCAGATTTTCTCCGTTTTGTCAGTTTGATAAATGTATTTACCGTCATTAGTCATTCCCCAGCCTTCAATATCTTTATCATATGCAAAAGTTTTTTCTAACTTCCAAGTATCAGCATTGTATATAAAACCCGTTTTTTCCTGCCAAGTCAATTGATATATTTTGTTGTTTAAAAAAGTAATTCCTTCACCAAAATATTTATCATCTAATTTTAAATTTTTATAAATTTTTCCTGTTTTATAATCTGTTTTTAAAAGTTTAGATTTTTTATATAATCCGATACTTTCGTATAAAGTATCTTTATAAAACTCTAAACCTTCGGTGAAAGAAGCTGTGTCGTGTGGAAAAGTGTTTACAATCGTATATTTAAGCAATTTGGGCTGAACATTCGAAACTAATTCGACTCTTGCGGTAGCTTCTGAGTTTTCTCCTTCATAATATACTAACGCTTTTAGGTTCTGATAACCTAATTTTTGGTCTTTTAATTGAAAAGTTAATTTGTCAAGTCCTTTTTTTGAAGCTATTTTTTTATCATTTACGTAATAGATAATACTATCAACAGCTTTCGAATTTGGGTTCGAAATTCCTAATTCTATCGCTTCTTGTGGCTGATATTGTTCTTTGAAATTAGAAATATCGAAGGTAAATACAGTATTTTCACCTTTTTTTGTGTCGTTGCAACTTGCTAAAGTGATTCCTAATAAAATGAAAGATAGGAAGTTATAATTTCTCATAGTTTGATTTTTTGATGCACCAATATACAACGTTATTTTTATAGGTACAAAGCACTTGCAAAAATATAAAAAGATTGTATATTTGCACCGGCAAGTCCTACACGACCAGCTCCTGCAGACTCCCCCAGGATGGGAACATAGCAAGGGTACGTGGTTGAGCGGTGCGATGTAGGTCGCTTGCCATTTTTTTTTAATCTGAATTTATTTCAGATTCTTTTTTAAGAATTATGCAAAAGTAGTCTTCCTTCGGGAGGATTTTTTTATTTTTGGACCTTTCGTATAATAAACATCAATAATCATGAATAAAGTAGTTCTAATTACAGGAGGTTCTTCAGGAATAGGAAAATCTATCGGAGCGTTTTTGCATCAAAAAGGTTTTGTCGTTTACGGAACCAGTAGAAATCCGGAACGAATTTTAAATTCTGTTTTTCCTTTAGTGGCTTTAGATGTTCGGGATACGGATTCGATTCATAAGGCTGTAGCCAAAGTAATTTCGATATCTGGTAGACTGGATGTAGTAATCAACAATGCAGGTGTTGGAATTACTGGACCGCTGGAAGAAATTCCAATGCATGAAATCAAAAATAATTTTGAGACCAATTTCTTTGGGCCTATTGAAGTGATGAAAGCGGTGTTACCACAAATGCGTTCGCAAAAATCAGGATTAATCATCAATATTACTTCTATTGCGGCTTATATGGGTTTGCCGTATAGAAGTGTTTATTCGGCTTCAAAAGGAGCTCTTGAAATCATCACAGAAGGGTTGCGTATGGAAGTGAAATCCTTTGGAGTTCATATTACGAATGTAGCACCCGGTGATTTTGCGACTAATATTGCTTCGGGGCGTTTTCATGCTCCGGTTATAAAAGGTTCAGCTTATGAAAATCCGTATGGGAATACATTAAAAACAATGGATGAACATGTTGACAGTGGCAGTAATCCAAATGAAATGGCAGAAGCGGTATATAAAATTATCCAAACTCCGGAACCTAAAATTCATTATAAGGTGGGTGTTTTTATGCAAAAATTCTCGATTGTCTTGAAGAGAATTTTACCGGATAAAGTATATGAAAAAATGCTTATGAATCATTATAAGTTGTAATTTTGCACCGAATTTTATGAGCGTGAAGGATCGCAGTGAAAATCCTTTTACTTTTTCCTTTAAAAAGTAAAAGATTGCAACGTAGAGCCTGACCGGCTTTTTCAGCAGGTCACGCCCAAATTATAAAACACACAATTAAATAGATATATTATGAAGTTTTTTATTGACACGGCTAATTTAGCTCAGATTAAGGAAGCACAAGCATTAGGCGTTTTGGATGGTGTTACAACCAATCCATCATTGATGGCTAAAGAAGGAATTACGGGTAAAAATAGCATTTTGAAACATTACGTTGATATTTGTAATCTTGTTGATGGTGATGTAAGTGCCGAAGTAAATGCTTTGGATTATGACGGAATGATCAAAGAAGGTGAAGAATTAGCTGATTTACACGATCAAATTGTGGTGAAATTGCCTATGACCAAAGAAGGTGTTATGGCTGCAAAATATTTTTCGGATAAAGGAATTAAAACAAATGTAACTTTAGTTTTCTCTGCAGGACAAGCTTTATTGGCTGCAAAAGCGGGAGCAACTTATGTTTCTCCGTTTATTGGTCGTTTGGATGATGTATCTACAGATGGTTTGGCTCTTATTGAAGAAATCAGATTGATTTATGATAACTACGGTTACGAAACTCAAATTCTAGCGGCATCTGTACGTCACACGATGCACATTGTAAACTGTGCTAAAATTGGTGCTGATGTAATGACTGGACCACTTTCGGCTATTTATGGTTTATTGAAGCACCCATTGACTGATATTGGATTGGCACAGTTTGTTGCTGATTTCGAGAAAGGAAATAAATAAAAAAGTTTTCGGTGAGCAGTTTTCAGCCTCAGTGAATTAAATAAAAAAATCCCATCAACCTAGGTCGATGGGATTTTTTATTTGGTTTGGTTTTTTGGTTTGGTATTATATTTTATTAAAATTAGTGTCCTCCACCAACTTCTATTTCGTGTCCGATTCCTTGTTTTTCAAGTATTCCAATTACTTTCCAACCATAGAATGCGATGAATGCAAAACACAATACAGGAATAAAATAAGAGGCGTGAATTCCGATGATATCAGCTAGTTTTCCTTGTAATGGCGGGATAATTCCACCACCCAAAATCATCATTACTAAAAATGCGGATCCTTGTGAAGTATATTTTCCTAAACCAGCAATTCCTAGAGAGAAAATACATGGCCACATAATACTTAGAAACAATCCACCACTCATAAAAGCAAAAATAGCTATGGTTCCGGTTGTGAATAAACCAATAAGCATGGCTGCCATTCCCATTAAACCAAAAATCATTAGTGTTCTTGACGGTTGATCTTTACCTAAAAAGAAACCTGCAATTTGGAATAAAATTACGAATGCGTATGCATATAATGGTGTTATGTCTTGTCCTGAAATAGCATTTGCAGCTAAAACTACACCAAATGCAAGGTAAGGTATAACGATAAGTAAAATCTTCTTAAGTTGTGATGACGGATTGAAAACAGAAATTGCTCCTGCCCAACGTCCAATCATTAAACTTCCCCAATACATAGACATGTAAGGAGCTAAACCGGGACCCTCAATTGAGCCAAAAGCAGTAGTTTTTAATAATTCTCCAAGATTACTTCCAATTGTTACTTCTACTCCAACATAAGAAAATAGAGCCAACATACCCAACACTAATTGAGGATATTTCATTGCTCCCCAACCTTCAGGATTTTTCTGTGCTGTAGTGTTAGCGAACAATAATCCAATCACTACAATTACTAGGGTAGAAATGGTTAATGCTAATCCTAAATAATCTTTTTCTTTATTTTCTATAAAACGAGAAATAAATTCAGGATCCTCATAACGAGAAAAGATATAGGCAAAAATGGCAACTAAAATTACAGTAATTGCAATTAATGTTTTCATTGCTTTATTTGCTGTTTCAAAAGTAGAGTCACTTTTTCCAGAAGGTAATTTTTTAGAAAAATGAAATAAAGCAGCTGCTAATAAAAATAGACCGCCAACAAATACATATAGAATCCTCATTGAATCTAATGAATCTTCTTTTTGAGCAAATTCTTCGATACTTACACCAGAGATTACACCAAATAAAGCAAAAGAAACAACTATTGGTCCTATTGTGGTTCCTAATGAATTAACACCTCCAGCAAGATTTAATCTGCTTGATGCACTATGAGGCTCACCTAATGATGCAGCGAAAGGTTGAGCAGAAGTTTGTTGTAGAGAAAAACCCAAAGCAACTATGAATAAAGCACCAAGAATAAATAAATAACTTCCTTGCGTTACTGCCAATATCATTAAAGCTGCTCCAAATGTACTAATCAATAATCCATAAATGATTCCTTTTTTGAATCCCCAACCGTTAAGAATGTCTTTTTTTGCAATGCTGCTAAAAATGAAAAGAAGTATAGCACCTATGTAATAAGCTCCATAAAAAGCAAAATCTATAAGCTGACTTTGAAATTGGTCTAAGCCAAACTTGGCTTTACAAAAAGGGATAAAAACACCATTAGATGCTCCAATAAATCCCCAAAAGAAGAATACTGTAATTAATGTGTAAAGAGCCGAATTATTCGACTTCGTTTGTTCTGAATTCATAATTTTTTTTTTGGTTTTTTAAATTAATTATTTTTAGCTGCAAGGCTGTAAATATATTTCTTAAGGAAACCAAAAAAAAATATTTCAGTATAAAAATGATAATTTTTATACAAACAGCATTATTTATTCAATAAAGTGCATTTTTGTTGCATTTTTGAATGTCAATTAGGGTATTTTTTGTGAAAATTTATTCTAAAATTTTACTTTTTACATCTTTACTGTAATTTCGTCCTATTGGTAAGGTGTAAGATAGTATTTGTATCCTATTCCCCTCAATAAATTTTACTTTATCAATTGCAATGGTGTATGATTTATGAATTCTTACAAATCGGTCAAGAGGTAATTCTTCAGATAAAGAGGTTAATGATTTGTGCGTAATATAGGTTTTGTCAATAGTCACGACCTTTATGTATTCTTTCATTCCTTCGATAAACAGAATTTCATCGATCGTTATTTTTACCATTTTTTTATCAACCTTGATAAAAATATGTGGTTCTATTCGATGCATTTCAACTTTAATATTATTCTTTAAATTGATTTCGGTTGAAATCTTATTGATACATTTTATAAATCTTGGTAACGGAATAGGCTTTACTAAATAGTCTAAAACGTCTAAATCATAACTTTCGGCAGCAAATTCTCTAAAGGCGGTAGTGATTACAATTTTAGTTTTATACTCTATTAATCGGATCAATTCAAAACCAGTCATCATTGGCATATTTATATCCAAAAATACGGCATCAACAGTATTGTTATTGATAAACTCGAGCGCTTCTAATGCATTGTTAAACGTGCCAATAATTTCAAAATCGGCAAAATTATTAAAATAATTCTGTAGAACTTTTATCGCTAATGGTTCGTCATCAATCAAAACACATTTAATCTTCATTATGAATTGGTATTTGCAAACGAGTAATATAATAATTAAACTTTATTTTTTGTTCTAAAGTGTACTTGTTTTTGAAAATTAATTTCAATCTTTTTCTAGTATTTATAAGACCTATTCCTTTTTTGGTTTTTATATTTTGTGAAAGTACAAAATTATTTAATATTTCAAAATTCAATACTGAGCCACCAATGACTTTACAATTTATCTTTATTTTAAGGTTGTCATTATTTATACCACCATGTTTAAAGGCATTTTCTACAAGAGATATAAAAAGTAAAGGAGGAACTTTTATCTCATCGATATTAGAATCTATATTTATGGTTACTTCTACGTTTTCAAAACGGAGTCTCTCGATTTCAATATAATTTTGGATGTAATCAATCTCATTTATCAAAGGAACAAATTTAGTTCCTTCGATGTCGTATAAGACATATTCCATCAACTTTGAAAGTTTTATAATCACATCTGGAACTTTATCAGAGGATTCTAGTGATAAAGCATATAAATTATTTAAAGTATTGAAGAAGAAATGAGGCTGGATTTGATTTTTCAAATATTTCAATTTAATTTTAGATTGATTCTCTTTTATAGCCCTATTTCGTTCCCTTTCATTAAGCCAGATTAAAGTTAAATAAACAGTAGATGCTATAGCAAGTACATAAATTTCACCAATGCATACTGCTACGATATGATTCAATTCAAAGGGTTTGTATTCTCTGTTGGCTTCTGGCCAAATGTCTTCGGAAATGATGTAATAGGTTAATCCAGTTTTCAATAAATAAACAACCATTAAACTCAATAATAAAGCTAAACTGTACTTATAATATTTTGAAGTTAATACATAGCGAGGTATGAGAAAGTATAAATTAAAATATACTAATGGAATGTGAAGTGAAAATTCTAAAATATTGGATTTTAAGGAATATCCATAATCATTAAAATAAGCTCCCCAACGAAGAAAGTTCATCAAAAAAAACAATCCCCAAAACCAAAAATGATTTTGAAGTTTAATATCGAATTTCATTTCTTTTATTTTACTCACTTTTATAGTTAATAATTAATGGTTTATATGGTAAATAATATTTTCTTAATTTTTTTACAACTTTAATCAATTTGACAATAAAAAACATCTTTTTTTAAATAAAAATATCAAAAAGTTGAAAACAGGTAAAAAAAGCACATAAAAGGCGTACTTGAAAAACGTATTGTTGACGGAATTATGTCGTTGGTTTAAAATAAAGGACAGTTGGTATAAATTATTTTTTTTAGAATACCCTTAAAGATAAATTTACGCCATAACTAACAAAAACTTTTCAAAAATGAAACAAATTATCTTAATCTTTATGATCATTTTTACTTCGCAAATCACCATTGCGCAAGTAAAAACTCTCAAGGGTTCAGTGACCGATGCTGTCGGTTCACCATTGCCTGGGGCATCTATTGCAATACAAGGAGAATCAAAGGGAACCATTACCGATTTCGATGGTAATTTTTCTATTGAAGTACAAAAAGGAAAAACCCTGATCGTTTCTTATCTGGGATCAGAAACTCAAAAAGTTGTAGTGGGTGATGACAGTACTATTAAAGTACAATTGAAAGAAGCTGCTTCTACAGCACTTTCTGAGGTTGTGGTTACCTCTCTTGGTATCAAGAAAACCAGAAAATCATTAACTTATTCCGCTCAAGAATTAAAAGGAGAAGAATTAACCCGTGTTAAAGACGCAAATATCATTAATACAATTGCCGGAAAGATTGCTGGTGTAGCCGTTACAAAAAGTGCAGGCGGTACGGGCGGTTCTACAAAAGTGGTTATTAGAGGAAATTCCTCTGTGAGTAATAACCAACCGCTTTATGTAATTGATGGTATTCCTTTGTTTAATGGAACTTCAGGACAACCTAACGATTCGTTTGGTAGTACAGCTGGTGGTAATCGTGATGGTGGTGATGTGGTTTCTCTTATTAATCCGGATGATTATGAAGGTATGACAGTTCTTAAAGGAGCTGCCGCATCTGTGTTGTACGGAAGTCAAGGTGCTAATGGTGTAATTTTACTTTCTTCTAAAAAAGCAAAAGAAGGAAAATCAAATCTTAAAGCTTCGTCAGTGACTACTTTTGAATCGGCGGCATATTTACCAAAATTTCAAAATGAATATGTTGCTGTAGCAGGTGGGGAAGAAACTTGGGGAGCAAAAGGAGCTTCTAATGACCATGTGAAAGATTTCTTTAATACTGGAAATACACAAATTACTTCATTAGCTTTTTCTTCAGCTTCGGCAATATCGTCTACTACTTTATCTTATGCTAACACTAGTGGATCTGGAATTATACCAGGAAGTGGTTTAAAGAAAAATAATTTTGGTATTCGTCAAACAGCAAAATTTTTCGAAGATAAATTGAGTGTGGCCGCAAATGCAAATTATACTACCCAAACGGTTAATAACAGACCGGTAAATGGACTTTATTTCAATCCTTTAACTGGCGTTTATTTAATGCCAAGAGGAAATGATTTTAACGCATATAAAGAAAATTTTGAAGTTTTTGATCCTGCTAGAAATCTTATGGCTCAAAACTGGATGACAGACAGAGATATTTTGCAAAATCCATATTGGGGAATCAATAGAAATAAGTCAGAAGATACCAATCAATTTTTTAACGGATCGATTGCTTTAGATTACAAAGTATATAACTGGCTAAGTATTGCTTCAAGATACAGTTACAATCGTGTGGAAAGTGGTTTTGATAAAAAAATATATGCCACTACACAAGGTACTTTATCTCACACAAACGGAAGATACATAAATGTGAATACTTTAAGTACACAACGTTATGGTGATTTGATTGCTACAATTAATACTAAATTCAACGAAGATTTTAGTTTTAATGCTAATGTTGGAACAAGTATTACGAATACAATTGGAAATCAAAGAACAACTTTAGATTCTGGTATTGGTGGAGGTTTGCAAATCGCAAACTGGTTTACATTAGGTAATTTTGTGAACAATGCAGGAAATCTACAAACATTAGATTCTTCTAAGGAAGTACAATCTGTTTTTGCAACGACTACTTTGGGATACAAAGACATGTTGTTTTTAGATCTTGCAGCAAGAAACGATTGGTCTTCCACATTAGTAAATACGGATAATTCAGGTTTCTTTTATCCATCTGTGGGTGTAACTGCTATTATCAGCGAAATGACAACTTTGCCGGATTTTATTAATTACGGAAAGGTAAGAGCTACTTATGCTCAAGTAGGTAATGATATTTTCCCTTTTGTTACCTCTCCAACTAATGGTTTTACTGCAGAAGGTAATAAACCTGCTATTGCAGCTCCAAAACCTGGAACCTCATTACGACCAGAATTAAAATCAGAAGTTGAAATTGGTACAGAATGGAGAATGTTTGATAACAGACTTGGATTCGAATTATCTTATTATAATTCAGAAACGAAACATCAATATTTACAAATTCTTGCTCCACTAACGAATCCACTAGGAGTAAAATACTATGGTATTAATGCAGGTAGTATTAAAAACGTAGGTTTTGAAGCGGTTGTTACCGGAAAAATCGTCAAAACCGATAAATTTTCTTGGGATGCAACTGTAAATTATTCTCAAAATAAAAATACAGTTAAGGAAATTCCAACTGAATTAGGAGGAAAAGTAATTTTGACTGAAGCTGGAGTTAATAACTATAGATATGTTTTAGAACAAGGTAAACCGTATGGTGTTATTGAAGGAGTAAATATAAAAAGGGATGCTCAAGGTAGGGTGATGTTAAATACTGACGGAACAATTCAAAAAACAGATTTTGAAGAAGTAGGGAATTCTAATCCAGACTTTATGCTAGGGTTTTCTAACTCATTTAAATTTGGTTCTTTCTTTGCAAATGTACTTATCGACGGAAGATTTGGTGGTAATGTAATGAGTTTAACCGAAGCAATAAATGACGAATTTGGTGTGTCGAAAGCAACTGGAGATGCTAGAAATGCTGGGGGTGTTGTTATCAACGCAGTTTATCCTGATGGTTCTGCTTATACAGGGAAATATCCTGCTGAAAGTTATTACAAACAAACAGGCGGTAGAGCAGGAGCTACAGGAGAATATGTATATGATGCCACTAATGTAAGTTTAAGAGAAGTTTCAATAGGATACGCTTTTAACACTAAAAAAATGTCTTTTTTACAAACGGCCAGTCTGTCTTTAATCGCCAGAAATTTAGGTTTTATTTACAAAGATGCTCCATTTGACCCTAATATTTCATTAAGCACAGGTGAAGGTTTGCAAGGTATTGATGTTTACGGAATGCCATCTACAAGAAGTATCGGTCTTAATTTAAACGTAACTTTCTAATCAAAAAATCATGAAATTAAATACTATAAAAAGAACAGCTATTTGTATTTCCTTGCTCGCTGCAGTAAGTTGTACAGATAATTTCGAAGAAATAAATACCAATCCAAACGGTATCACCCCAGAATTGTTAGAACAAGATTTTAATCATATTAAAGGTTCATTTGGACCAATGTTCAACAATATATTAGTCCTTACTCCAGAATGGAAATACCAGGTCCAACAAGGATTACAAGGAGATATTTGGTCGGGTTATATGGCTACGGGAACTGCTTTTAGAGGTGGAACAAACAACACTACTTATGATCTTGTAGATGGTTGGAATGGTTTTGCGTGGGGAGCTGCTTATGGAGATGTAATGTTTAATGCTTACAATGTAGAACAAAAAGCAAAAGGAAAATACGATCAGTTTTATGCGCTGTCTTTGATTTTGAAAGTAGAAGGAATGCATAGGGTAACGGATACTTATGGTCCTATTGTATATTCAAAATTTGGAACTACTGATCCGGTAATTGCTTATGATTCTCAAGATGAAGTTTACAATCAAATGTTCAAAGAATTAGATGTTGCGGTTGCTGAATTAACAAAAAGAGTAGATGCTGGTGAGGCTTCAACTTTTGTAACTACGGATCTTTCTTCTTATAAAGGGGATTATAAAAAATGGGTAAAATTTGCCAATTCATTGCGTTTGAGATTAGCCATGCGTATTGTTAAAAAGAATCCGGCTTTGGCAAAAACAGAAGCTGAAAAAGCGATTGCTCAAAAATTTGGGGTGATGACTTCAAATGATGATTTATTCAAAGTAGTATCACCTACGTTCAATAATCCAATTGCTACAATTAGTGCAGCTTGGGGAGACATTCGTATGTCGGCAGATATGGAATCAATAATGGGTGGTTATGCTGATCCTAGGTTACCAGTATTTTTTAATACATCAGCACAATTTCCAGGGCAATACAAAGGAGTTCGTACAGGAATAGAAATTGCTGCCAAAGCAGATCATGTTGATTTTTCAGCTATTGGACCAATTGTAAATTCAAAGGAAATTGCTTTAATGACTACTTCAGAAGTTTATTTGTTAAGAGCTGAAGGCGCTTTAAGAGGTTGGAATATGGGTGGAACAGCTCAAAGTTTGTATGAAATGGGTATAACAGCTTCTTTCGATCAACATGGTGTTTCAGGTGCTACGTCTTACATTGCTGACAATGTGAAAACAGCAAAAGCATATGTAGATCCTAATTTTCCTGCGAATAATGGTGCAGCATTAAATAATGTGACTGTTGCATGGGATGCTGTTGCCACAAATGAAGTGAAGTTACAAAAAATCATTACTCAAAAATGGATTGCAGGTTTCCCAGAAGGGCAAGAGGCTTGGTCAGAATACAGAAGAACTGGGTATCCAAAATTATTGCCTGTTCTTAAAAATACAAGCGGAGGAAAAATCGATTCTAATTTAGGTGTAAGAAGGGTAAACTTCGTTCAATCTGAGAAAGATGGAAATCCGGGAGGTGTGGCCACAGGATTAACTAAACTTGGTGGAGCTGATAATGGAGGAACAAGACTTTGGTGGGATACTACCGGACCTAACTTCTAAAAAAGATGATTATAACCTGAGTTCGATTATTATCTTTAAAGCAAAGTATTATTTATCAATTAGTTATCTTTATTGATTATCCTGCAAGGTCTTTTTTGACCTTGCAGGACTTAAATTACTATTGAAAATCAATATTTTAATAATCGAACTCAGGTTTATAGATTGAAAATAGAAATGGTGTAAGTAATTCCTATTTATTTACGCCATTTTTTATATCAAAAAGTCTTTTTTAAAAAGGATCTTTTATTTAAAGAATTTACAATTGACATTATAAAAATAAGTCCCTTTTTTTAAAACGCATTATTGAATAAATCATGTCGTTTGTTTAAATTTTTTGACTGTTGGTATATTTTATTTTTTTAGAAAAAACGTTTTAGTTAGCTTTATACCGAGATTAAGTCAAAGACAATAGGATTCAAACAAGTGTTAATTAGAAAAATATCCAGGGGAGTCTATTCTTTTCGTTTAAATTATATTTTAGATACAAGGGAATAATTTTAATAAGTTATTTGTAAGAAGAATAAATCAACAGTTTATATTTGTAATATAATTAATATCAACGAAGTAAGTAAATCGAATAAATAAAATAAAAATGAAAAGTGCTTTAGAAATTAAACCTGACATTAGCTATAAAAGTGCCGGTAAATTTGAAGAAACAAGATTTGAAAAAATTCATAATGAAATTTTCAAAAACTCAACAGAAGCTTCTATAATTGTAGCTCAAGAAATTGCACAATTAATTAAATCCAAACAAGAGAAAAACAAATCTTGTGTTCTTGGTTTAGCAACAGGTTCTTCACCTATAAAGGTCTATGAAGAATTAGTGCGAATGCATAAAGAAGAAGGACTTAGTTTTAGTAATGTAATCACTTTTAATCTGGATGAATATTATCCAATGACTAAAGAGAACAATCAGAGCTATCATTATTTCATGCATCAGCATCTTTTTAATCATATTGATATCAAACCGGAGAATATACATATTCCGGACGGTACGGTAGCGATTGAAGAGCTGAATCAATATTGTATTGATTATGAAATGAATATTAAAAATGCAGGTGGACTAGATTTTCAATTACTAGGAATTGGCCGCACGGGTCACGTTGGTTTTAATGAGCCGGGTTCTCATATCAATTCAGGAACTCGAATCATCACTTTAGATCACATTACAAGAGTAGATGCATCTTCAGATTTTAATGGTATTGACAATGTTCCTAAAAGAGCAATTACCATGGGAGTTTCAACTATTCTCAGATCTAAAAGAATTGTATTAATGGCTTGGGGCCAAAATAAAGCCGATATTATAAAAAGGACCATTCAAGGTGATATCAGCTCTGAGGTTCCGGCTACATTTTTGCAAAATCATACCAATACCACTTTCGTTTTAGACCAATCGGCAGCTTCAGAATTAACCCGTTTCAAAACACCATGGCTGGTTGGAGAATGCATTTGGACTCAGGAATTAAAAAGCAAAGCTATTGTTTGGCTATGCCAGAAAACTGACCAATCCATTTTAAAACTGACAGATAGAGATTATAATAATAATGGAATGTCTGATCTTTTGGCTTTGGAAGGTTCTGCTTACGACTTGAATATAAACATGTTCAATGTGTTGCAACATACCATAACTGGATGGCCAGGAGGGAAGCCTAATACTGATGATACTTATAGACCGGAACGAGCTAATCCAGCAAAAAAGAGAGTAATACTTTTTAGTCCTCATCCGGATGACGATGTGATTTCTATGGGAGGAACTTTTTCAAAATTAATAAAACAAGGGCATGATGTTCATGTAGTGTATCAAACTTCAGGAAACATAGCAGTTACAGATGATGAAGCATTGAAATTTGCCGAAGTTTGCAATGATTTTGTTGGTGCCGATAAAACTAAAATTAATTTTAAAGCGGCTATCGATTTTTTAAATAATAAAACCGAGAATGAAATTGATTCGATTGAAGTCCGAAAATTAAAAGGTCTTATTAGACGACGAGAATCTTATGCAGCGACCAGATATATCGGATTGAAAGATGAAAACATTCATTTTTTAGACATGCCTTTTTATGAAACTGGACAAGTAAAGAAAAAACCAATAGGAGAGGAGGATGTAGCTTTAGTTGCAGCTATTATCGCCAACATAAAACCCCATCAAGTTTTTGCTGCTGGAGATCTGGCTGATCCACATGGCACCCATGAAGTTTGTCTTAATGCAATTTTTGCAGCAATGAAGCAATTGAAGCCAGAGAAATACATGGATGATTGTTGGTTGTGGTTGTATCGTGGTGCTTGGCATGAATGGGATATTCACGAAATTGATATGGCTGTTCCTTTAAGTCCGGATGAGGTTTTGTTAAAAAGACATGCTATTTTGTACCATCAATCTCAAAAAGACAGAGTGATGTTTCAAGGAAACGACTCCAGAGAATTTTGGGTAAGGGCAGAAGACCGTAACAAGAATACAGCAAAATTGTATGATAATTTAGGTCTTGCTGAATACGAAGCTATTGAGGCTTTTAAGCGTTTCGACTATTAAAATCAACATTAAAAAAAACATGAAATACATCCGAATTCTATTATTTTTTGCTTTTGTGTCGAATGCTCAAATACAAAAAGAACAGTTAAATCTTATGCCGTGGCCTCAAAATATAAATTTGACCACTGGTACTTTTGCTTTGAGCAAAAATTTTAAAGTAAATATTACCGGTAACCCAAATCCTCGAATTTTTATAGGAGCAACCAACTTTTTACGAAGATTGGACGGCAGAACAGGATTGTTTTTGGAACAAAGTTTTTTGACAAAAGTCAACGAAAGTCCAGAAGCAGAATTGCAAATTAATTGTGTTCGCAACGGAAAAATAGAAATAAATGAAGATGAAAGTTATAAACTTACGATAACGTCCAATAAAATAACAATCAATGCCACATCTGATTTAGGTGCGTTGCATGGTTTGGAGACATTATTACAATTACTGCAAAATAACAGTACCTCCTATTATTTTCCTACGGTTGAGATTACGGATTCACCAAGATTTACCTGGAGAGGATTGATGATTGATGGGGCAAGACATTTTCAGCCAGTGGATGTTATCAAAAGAAATCTCGATGCTATGGCTTCAATGAAAATGAATGTTTTTCATTGGCATTTAGCTGACGATCAAGGATGGAGAATTGAAATGAAAAAACATCCGAAATTGACTGAATTGGCTTCAGATGGGAGCTATTATACTCAGGAAGAAATTAGAAATATTGTAAAATATGCCGATGAAAGAGGGATTTTAGTTATTCCGGAAATAGATGTGCCGGGTCATGCTTCGGCTTTCCTTACCGCATATCCTGAAGTAGGAAGTAAAGTAAGTGATGGAAAAGTTACCTATGAAGTGCAAAGAAATTCAGGAATTTTTAATGCAACATTGGATCCTTCAAATCCAAAAACCTATCAATTGTTAAGCGAAATTTTTGATGCCGTTTGTCCTTTATTTCCAGGTGCTTATTTTCATATTGGTGGGGATGAAAATAATGGTAAAGAGTGGAATGCGAATCCTAAAATACAGGAATTTAAGAAGAAATATAATTTGGCTAACAATCATGATTTGCAAACGTATTTTAACATGCAGTTGATTCCAATGTTGAAAAAACACAACAAAAGATTGATGGGCTGGGAAGAAATAATGACTGAAAACATGTCTAAAGATGCTATAATTCACGCTTGGAGAGGAACGAATGAAGGTCTTTCTTCTGGTGGATCATTAATAAAAGCGGCAAAAAGTGGGTTTAAAACAGTTTTATCCAATGGCTATTATATTGATTTAATGCTTGGTGTAGAGAAACATTATTTGAATGATCCGATACCAAAAAACAGTATTCTAACTCCGGAAGAAAAAACCAGAATATTGGGAGGAGAAGTAGCCATGTGGAGCGAGCTCGTAACGCCTTTAAACATAGATTCAAGAATTTGGCCACGAACTGCAGCCATAGCCGAAAGATTGTGGTCTAATGAAGATGTTACTGACTTGAATAGTTTACACAAAAGATTAAAAACGATTTCTTTTAGACTAGAAGAACTTGGAATTACGCATTTGAGAAACAAGGAAGTGATTTTGAGAAATATTAGTAACAATCAAAAAACAGCTGCACTGAATGATTTTTCGAATGTTTGTGAACCGCTAAAAATTTACACTCGTAATGGTGGAGGAAAAAAATATCGAATGCATTCACCGTTGACCTTATTTGCCGATGCGTGTACCGCCGATGCTTTAGATGTTTTTGATTTTGATACCGCCGTAAACAATTATTTAGAAAATAAAAGTCAAGAAAATCAAATTTTGGTAACCAATTTTTTCAAAAAATGGATTACTATGAACAGTGATTTAATTGGTTTAAGTTCTAATGCCCCGTTGGTGCAACCGCTTTTGCCATTATCAAAAAGTTTAAGTGATTTATCCCAGCAGCTTTTACTCGTAATTGAGAAAAAACAAACGGCAAACCCTATTATATTGAATGATTTATTAGAACAATGTAATTCTAAAAAAAATGCCGATGTAGAATTAGCCGTTTACAATAGTTTGAAAAAGTTGTTGTAAATATTGAAAATCAATACTAAAATTGGTATTGAAAAAATCAAGTTTGATTAATTCTATTTTAGTTTTGTAACTAAATATTAGTTTCTTTTTAATTTGGTAAATGGTTTGTTTTAAAGAAGATTAATATTATAATCCTGACAATATTTTGTCAGGATTTTTTTTGATTATCCTTTTAATGTTAAGTAAAATACAATTCATAAAAATGTGTTTTTTTGGAATAAAAAAAATCAGTATTTTTTTCGTATTTTTGCAAAAATTTTATAAAAAAAAATATTCATGTTAACAGTTAATAATTTATCAGTTCAGTTTGGCAAACGAATTTTGTTTGATGAAGTAAATACTACCTTCACACACGGTAATATATACGGAGTTATCGGAGCCAATGGCGCTGGGAAATCTACTTTTCTTAAAATAATTGCCGGTGAAATGGATCCTACATCGGGACATATTCATTTGGAACCAGGAAAACGTATGTCGGTTTTAAACCAAAACCACAATATGTTTGATGAGAGTACCGTTCTTGAGACCGTGATGATGGGGAATAAAACCTTGTATGCCATCAAAAAAGAAATGGATGCCTTGTATTTAGATTATAACGATAAAAATGCGGATAGAATAGGCGAATTGCAAGTGCAATTTGAAGAAATGAATGGATGGAATGCTGATTCTGATGCTGCATCGATGCTATCAAACCTTGGAATTACTGAAGAACACCATTATACGTTGATGGGCGATCTTGAGGGGAAAATAAAAGTTCGGGTCCTTTTGGCGCAAGCGCTTTTTGGAAATCCAGATTTACTTATTATGGATGAGCCTACCAATGATTTGGATTTTGAAACCATCGCTTGGTTAGAAAATTTCTTGGCCAACTATGAAAATACAGTAATTGTAGTTTCACACGACAGACACTTTCTGGATTCAGTTTGTACACATATTTCGGATATTGATTTCAGTAAAATAAATCATTATTCAGGAAATTATACTTTTTGGTATGAATCAAGCCAATTAGCGGCAAAACAGCGCGCTCAGCAAAACAAAAAAGCTGAGGAAAAGAAACAAGAATTAGAAGAATTTATTCGTCGTTTTAGTGCGAATGTGGCCAAATCAAAACAAGCCACTTCTCGTAAAAAAATGATTAGTAAGTTGAATATTTCTGAGATAAAACCATCAAGCCGTCGTTATCCAGCGATTATTTTTGACCAAGAGCGGGAAGCAGGAGATCAAATTTTGAATGTACAAAATTTAAGTGCTTCAATTGAAGGAGATGTTTTGTTTAAAGGAGTAGATTTGAATATGGCAAAAGGCGACAAAATCGTTCTTTTCTCAAAAGATTCTAGAGCAACAACCGCTTTCTACGAAATTTTAAATGGAAATCAAAAAGCGGATTCAGGAACTTACGATTGGGGTGTGACTACCAACCAAGCGTATTTGCCAGTAGAAAATCATTCGTTTTTTGAGAGCGATTATTCTCTTGTAGATTGGTTGCGTCAATGGGTAAAAACGGAAGAAGAGCGTGATGAAGTAAACATTCGTAGTTTCCTTGGTAAAATGATTTTTTCAGGAGAGGAAGCGTTGAAAACCTGTAGAGTGTTATCTGGAGGAGAAAAAGTGCGTTGTATGTTATCTCGAATGATGATGGAAAGGGCTAATGTCTTGATGCTTGATGAACCAACGAATCATTTGGATTTAGAGTCCATTACGGCTTTTAATAATTCGTTGAAAAACTTCAAAGGTTCTGTAATTTTTACTACTCATGATCATGAATTCTCTCAAACGGTTGCCAATAGAGTGATTGAATTGACACCAAATGGAGCGATTGACCGTTACATGACATTCGATGATTACCTTGACGATGAAAAAGTAAAGGAATTGAGAGCTAAGATGTATACAGTATAAAAGCAATAACGTCCAAAAGATTAAAGAAAAATCTCCCACAATTGCGGGAGATTTTTTTGTCTAATTGAAATTTCAAATAGATTAAGTACAATTTACTTTCTTCCAAAAATTTTACTCATGATAAAAACTATTACGGCAATTACAGCAATCGCAATAAAAATACCAACACCCATTCCGGCTTTAAATATACCTTCTATTACTGAACAGCTTGTAAATGAAATTAGTACTATAAAAAGGACCAATAATCTTGTTATTTTTTTTTGCATGATTTTTTATTTTTAAAATTTTAGCTTAATATAAAGGTACCGAATCAGATTAGCGATTAGTTATATAATTTTTGTAGTTTCTTGTAAAATTTTATAATTATTGAAAAAAAATAACAAAATGTTAGTTTGTAATTATTAATTATTTTTTTTAAACTGATTTTCATCCAAAAAAAATATATTTTTGAATTTTACTATTTCTATTTAAATCCAAATTTAAAATATGACCAATATTACTTTCAATTTAAAAGCTCCTCGAATAGAAGTGGTCGATGCGCTACGTGGCTTTGCAATTATGTCTATTATGTTACTTCATAATGTAGAACATTTTGAATATTATTATTTACCGGAAAATTTTCCAACTTGGCTTGTGGCTTTGGATAAAATTGTTTGGGATTCTTTGTTTTTTCTTTTTGGAGGTAAATCCTATGCAATTTTTGCGCTTCTTTTTGGGTTTAGTTTTTACATTCAAAATGATAATCAAGCTAAAAAAGGGAATGATTTCCGAGGGCGGTTTTTTTGGCGTATGATGTTATTATTGGTTTTTGGAATTGTTAATACCGCATTTTACCAAGGTGATATTCTTACTTTGTATGCCTTTCTGGGGCTTTTACTTATTCCAGTTGTAAAATGGAGTAATAAAGCCGTTTTTATTACCGCTGTTGTTTTGATGTTACAACCCTTGGAATGGGCGAGATGCATTTATTATATTTTAAATCCAGATTATGTTGCTCCGCCTAATTTATCTAATGCCTATTATGAAAGTATAGGGTATTATATGAAAAATGGTTCTTTCATGGATTATGTAATTGGTAACTTGACATTGGGGAAAATTGCCTCTTTGTTATGGTCATGGGAAAATGGACGATTTTTCCAAGCTCCAGCCTTATTCATGTTTGGAATGTTACTTGGCAGAAAACAACTTTTCACAACAACCGTTGAAAACACCCAGTTTTGGAATAAAGTATTGCGTTATGCAATAGTTTTCTTTATCCCATTGTACTTTTTAAAGACTCATATCGTTGATATTATTGCAAGAGTAACATTATCAAATACCCTTACAATTATATTTGCTTCTTGGTCAAACGTTGCTTTTATGTTGGTACTCGTTTCCGTATTTGTTTTACTATATCAAAAGGATTCTGTTAATAGGGTTTTTTCCAAGCTGATTCCTTTTGGAAAAATGAGTTTGACTAATTATATCATGCAGTCCATGATTGGGGCATTTATTTACTACAGATATGGCCTTGGGCTTTTTGAATACACAGGAGCAACCTATTGTTTATTGATAGGAATTGTATTATTTATTATCCAATTATCATTTTGTACCTGGTGGCTTAAAACCCATAGACAAGGACCGTTAGAGTATATTTGGCACAAAGCAACATGGATTTCATTCGGTAAAAAATAACTGCATCTATTTTCTCCCTTTATAATTATAAAATCATAAATCGGAATTCGTATATTTGCAAAACCAAACAACACACTTTAACATGAGTCAAAAAGTATTACTTACTGCAAAAGAAGTTACTATCATATTACATCGTTTGGCCTGTCAGTTAATTGAGAAACACTTAGATTTTTCAGATACTATTTTGGTAGGGATCCAACCAAGAGGCGTTTTTTTAGCAGAACGTTTGAAAGAAATATTAGAAAAAGAATACCAAACTCCCGAAATTAAGCTTGGTTATCTGGACATTACCTTTTTTAGAGATGATTTTCGCAGAACGGATAAACCATTAGAAGCAAATAAAACCAAGATTAATTTTATTGTTGAAAATAAGAAAGTTATTTTCATTGACGATGTTTTATTTACTGGAAGAAGCATACGATCTGCTTTGACTGCCATTCAATCTTTTGGAAGACCTTCAGAAATAGAATTACTGGTTTTAATTGACAGACGTTTCAGTCGCAATTTACCCATTCAACCGGATTATAGAGGAAGACAGGTAGATGCCATAAATAACGAAAAAGTGAAAGTGAGTTGGAAAGAAAATGATGGTGAGGATGGAGTGTATTTAATTACAAGTTAGAGAACATTTATTAAAATCTAACTATTAAAAAAAACTAATAATCGTAAAAAGAAATGAAAGAATTAAGCGTAAATCATTTATTAGGAATAAAATACATCAACAAGAATGATATTGACCTGATTTTTGAAACTGCCGATCATTTTAAAGAAGTCATCAACCGACCAATTAAAAAAGTGCCTTCTTTACGAGATATTACTATTGCCAATATTTTTTTCGAAAATAGTACTCGAACAAAATTATCTTTTGAACTAGCACAAAAACGTTTATCTGCCGATGTAATTAGTTTTTCGGCTGCACAATCTTCAGTCAAAAAAGGAGAAACACTAATTGACACCGTAAACAATATACTTTCCATGAAAGTAGATATGGTAGTGATGAGACATGCTAATCCTGGCGCTGCTTATTTTCTATCCAAAAATGTAAAAGCCAGTATTGTAAATGCGGGGGATGGAGCCCATGAACATCCTACACAAGCCTTATTAGACAGTTATTCGATTAGAGAAAAACTAGGCGAAGTGGCTGGGAAAAAAATAGTTATTGTAGGTGATGTTTTACACTCCAGAGTAGCATTATCCAATATATATGCTTTGCAAATGCAGGGTGCAGAGGTGAAAGTTTGCGGGCCTAAAACGCTTATTCCAAGGCATATTGAATCACTTGGGGTAACTGTGGAGCCTAATCTACGAAAAGCACTTGAATGGTGTGATGTGGCTAATATGTTACGCGTGCAAAATGAGAGAATGGACGTAAATTATTTTCCATCTACAAGAGAATATGCTCAGCAATATGGAGTTGATAAAACATTATTAGATTCACTAAATAAAGAAATCATAATCATGCATCCCGGACCTATTAATCGTGGTGTGGAGATTACCAGCGAAGTAGCTGATTCAAATCAATCGGTTATTTTGAACCAAGTAGAAAATGGTGTGGCGATTAGAATGGCAGTTATTTATCTTTTGGCTTCAAAAATTCAGTAATTTCAAAGAAAAACTTAGTAACTTAGCTACTTAGTAACCTGTCTGCCGCTACGCAGTCTCTGAAAATCAAAAAAATGAAAGTAGATCAAAAAAACCACACGATTACGATTAAAGACACACAAGGTGATTTTACCTCTTTTTTGATGAAGGTAACGCACCAATACAAAACATTTGAAAAACACAACTTGATTATTGATCTTTTGTTTTACAAAGATTTATCTACAAGCAATATAAAGTTATTTTTACCATTATCGAAACAACATAAAAAAAGTAAAAAGTCATTTGTTATTGTTGCTTCAGATTTTGATTATAATGCAGTTCCTGACAAATTAACTGTCGTGCCTTCCATATTAGAAGCGCATGATATTATAGAAATGGAAGAGATTGAAAGAGAATTAGGTTTTTAATGTTTAAACAATAAATTGTAATCAAAAGTTGATGAATATTTAGGAAGTTTAAAATTCAACTTGTAATAAAACCTTCAAATTGAAATTAACAATACTTGGTTGCTACGCAGCAACTCCCCGGACATTTACTAATCCAACGTCACAGATTTTAGAAATAAAAAATAGACTTTTTCTGATTGATTGCGGTGAAGGAACTCAAGTACAATTGCGCAAAAACAAAATTAGGTTTTCTAAGATAAATCATATTTTTATTTCGCATTTGCACGGAGATCACTTTTTTGGATTAGTAGGGTTAGTGTCTACTTTCACCTTACTTAACAGAACAACCGATTTACATATTTATGGCCCTAAAGGAATTAAAGAAATCATTAAATTACAATTGAGATTATCTAATTCTTGGACGAATTATGGTTTGTTTTTTCATGAATTAGAATCTGTTGACAGTGAAGTGATTTTTGAAGATGAAAAGGTTTTGGTGAAAACCATTCCGTTAAAACATCGCGTATATACCAATGGTTTTTTGTTCCAAGAAAAAATAGGGGAGCGGAAACTTAATTTGGATGCTGTTCAAAATTATGAAATCGATACCTGTTATTATCAGAAAATAAAAAATGGGAAAGACATTACTCTTGAAGACGGAAGGGTCATTGAAAACGATAAATTGACGTTTGATCCTATTCCTGCAAAGAATTATGCTTTTTGCTCCGACACTGTTTATAATGAATTAATAATACCATTTATTGAAAATGTAGACGTTTTATACCATGAATCTACTTTTTTACAGTCGGAAGAAAATCTGGCTAAAAAAACATTGCATTCCACTGCAAAAGAAGCGGCAATGATTGCTTTGAAATCTAATGCGAAGCAATTAATTTTAGGACATTATTCTACCCGATATGAAAGTATCGAACTATTTAAGGAAGAAGCTGAAACTATTTTTTCGGAAGTGCTTTTAGCCGATGATGGAAAAAGTTTTGAGTTTTAAAAAAAGATTATAATCTACAACATATAAAATTGGCACTTGTATTTTTAAGATTATCGATTTCGAATAATCTTAAAATCAAACAATCTTAAAATAAAAAAAATGAGTGATTTAAGCAATTACAGAAAATCCTACGAAAAGAGTGAGTTATTAGAATCCAATATTCCCGAAGATCCAATAAACCTATTTAATAGATGGTTTCATGAAGCAGAAGATTTAGGAGCTAACGAAGAAGTTAATGCCATGACTGTCTCTACAATTGGTCTAGATGGCTTTCCAAAGTCTAGAGTTGTTCTATTAAAAAAATTCAATGAAGAAGGATTTATTTTTTACACTAATTATAATTCAGAAAAAGGTAAGGCTATTGCCAATAACCCTAAAATATGTCTTTCCTTCTTTTGGCATACCATGGAACGTCAGGTTATTATAAAAGGTATTGCACAGAAAACTACTGAAACCATTTCAGATAATTATTTTGAATCCAGACCTGATGGGAGTAAATTAGGTGCCGTAGTTTCAAACCAAAGTGAGGTTGTTCCCTCTCGTGCTTATTTGGAAGAAAATTTAAAACAATTAGAAAAAGATTATGATAGTATGGTTATTCCAAGACCAAAGCATTGGGGAGGTTTTTTGGTTACTCCTTTAGAAGTTGAATTTTGGCAAGGAAGACCCAATAGATTGCATGATAGAATTAGATATACAAATCAAGAAGATTTCTCTTGGAAGATTGATCGATTATCACCGTAATGTAAGAAAAATATATGTAAAAAAATATTTATGATGCATTTCGTCGATTTTATTTGGTAGTTTAGCGATAAAATGTCTACTTTTAAAATATAATAAAAAACAATATTTGTAAATACATTTAAAGAAGTTTGCCCCACAATCTACTTTAAACTTAAACTACTACTTTTATGAAACTAAAATTACTTCGTGCGTTATTGCTCGTGGCTGTGATATGCACTATGAATTCATGTTCGTCAGATGCTTCTGAAGCAACAACAGAAAATACTACAACACAAAAGGTAGTTAATTATACTTATAATACTTCTGAAATAGAAACTATGAATTTGATAAATACCTACAGAGTTAGTGTAGGGTTAAATCCTTTAGAAAAAATCAATCATATGTCTTATAAGTCAGAAGAGCATGACAACTATATGATCACCAATAATGTAGTTAATCATAATGATTTTGTTGCTCGTTCTGAAAATATAATCAAAGTTTTAGGTGCTAAAACTGTAAGCGAAAATATCGCTTATAATTATAATACGCCTCAAGCTGCTTTAAATGCTTGGTTAGCTAGTCCTGGACATAAAGAAAATATTGAAGGTGATTATACTCATTTTGGAATTGCAATAAGAGAGAATCCTGTAACAGGTAAAAAATATTACACAAATATCTTCGCGAAAATATAAGTTAATTTTTTGTTTTTTTTTGGAATTTAGAGGCTGCCTTCCCCCCAAAAGGCAGCCTTTTTTCTTTTTATACATTAAATTTTCTAAGTGAACTCAAATATTACAAAGTTATGAAGGTTTTCTTATAAAAATTATTTAGTTTTTTTCAACGTAAGAATTTTGTGTGTTATTTATTATAATGATGTAGTTCGTCGATTTTATTAGGATCTCTAGCGATAAAAAATGTATGTTTGATTCATAAATTAATAACATATTGTGAATAAACTTAAAGGAGTTTACATCACAATCTACTTAAAATTGAGGCTACTGTTTTTATGAAATTAAAATTATTTCTTACACTATTTATCGCAATTATTACATGTACAATGAATTCTTGTTCCTCGGATGTTTCTGAAGTACCAAAACTAAATGCTGCTTTATCTCAAAAAGTAGTTGATTATTCTTATAATGCTTCCGAAATAGAAACTATGGATTTGATAAATTCTTACCGAGTTAGCATTGGGTTAAATTCCTTGACGAAAATTAATTATATCTCTCTCAAGTCAGAAGAGCATGACAATTACATGATTATTAATAATGTGGTTAATCATAATGATTTTGTAGTACGTTCTGAAAATATTATGAATGCCCTCGGTGCCAAATCAGTAAGTGAGAATATTGCTTATAATTATAATACTTCTCAGTCTGTTTTAAACGCCTGGTTGGCTAGTCCTGAGCATAAAAAAAATATTGAAGGTAATTATACTCATTTTGGTATTGCAATAAGAATGGATCCGGTTACCGGTAAAAAATATTATACCAATATTTTTGCAAAAATATAAGTTAATTTTTTGTTTATTTTTGGAATTTAGAGGCTGCTTTCCCCAAAAAGACAGCCTCTAATTATTTTAAGAGTTTTACAAAGCCGTAATAATAAACTCACTGCGTCTATTGAATTGATGTTCTTCTTCGGAACATTTTACCCCGTCTGAACAATTGTTCACAAGTTGATTTTCTCCATAGCCTTTGCCAACTAATCTTTTTGGGGAAACCCCATTT